>NZ_JBQEMZ010000020.1:0-63633 GCF_052044445.1 Cellulosimicrobium sp. 22598 | reverse complement strand
GACCACGGCGAGCAGCCGACGCCATCCTCACCAGCCGATCCCAGACCAGCCACCGCAAGACTCACAGCTCTACCTCGCGGCTGGGGCGGTGCGCCCCCGTAGGGTGGGCGGGCCGCCGTGCCGTCTGTGACCGTCGTCCGTACCCGTCGTCCCCTGGAGGAGACTCGTGACCGAGGCCCTGCGCCGCGCGCTCGACCGGGTCGGCGTGCGCACCGACATCGGGCGCGACGCCGTGCTCGCCGGGGTCGTCGCCGTCGCGACCGTCGTGCTGTTCCTCGGCATCGAGCGCGTGCTCGCCACGGACGTCGGTGCGACCTTCGGCGCAGGGCCCGGCGCCGTGATCCTCACGCCCGGCGTGCGCGCGACGGTGCTCGCGCTCGTCGTGCTCCAGGCGGCGACGCTGACGGTGCGCCGTCGGGCGCCGCTGGTCTGCCTCGCGCTCGCGGTGTCTGCCCAGGTCGCGATCACCGTGCTCCTGCCGCCGTACGTCGGCTTCCAGGCCCCTGCGACCCTCGTCGCCGCGTACTCCGCCGGCGCGTACGCGCCGCGGCGGGCGCGCCTCGGCGCCCCGGCGCTCGCGGCGCTCGCGCAGGTCGTGCTCGTCTTCGCCCTCGGGGGCTTCGCCGTCCCCGCCGGGGCGGGACCGGCGCAGCACGCGCTCCAGGTGGGCGGCGCGCTGCTCTCCGCGCTGCTCACGTTCGTCGGGGCGGCGCTCGTCGGCTCGTACGTCGCCACGCGGCGGGAGCTCGTCGCCGAGCTGCGCGACCGGGTGCTCCGCGCCGAGCGCGAGCGCGAGGCGCTCGCCGCCCAGGCGGTCCTGGAGGAGCGCGCGCGCATGGCCCGCGAGCTGCACGACGTCGCGGCGCACCACCTGTCCGGCATCGTCGTCCAGGCGTCCGCCGCCGAGCGCCTCGTCGAGGCCGACCCGGAGCGTGCCAAGGAGTCGGTGCGGTGGATCCGCGCGCAGGGTCGCGAGACGCTCGACGACCTCCGCCTCGTGGTCGGGATCCTGCGGGGCCGCGACGACGAGGACGGCGCCGAGCGGGAGGCGCCGCAGCCGACGCTCGCGGAGGTCCCCGCCCTCCTCGACACGGCGCGCGCCGCGGGCACCGCGGCGACGGTCGAGACCGCAGGGACACCGTGGGACCCCACGCCGAGCGCGCAGATCGCCGTGTACCGCGTGCTCCAGGAGGCGCTCGCCAACGCGCGCCGGCACGCACCGGGAAGACCCGTCGCGGTGCGGTTCGCGTGGTCCGCCGCGGACCTCGTCCTCACGGTGCGCAACCCGACGGCCGGCACGGTGCCGCCCACGGACCCGCGGCCCGGCCACGGGCTCGTCGGCATGCGCGAGCGGGCGGCCGTGCTCGGCGGCAGCCTCGACGCTCGGCGGGCGCCCGACGGCGCGTGGCTCGTCCGCCTCACCGTCCCCCGCGCCGCGGCACGGGATCCCCGCGCCCCCGACCAGCACCCTGCCGACCAGGAGGTCTCGTGACACGCGTCGTGCTCGTGGACGACCAGGCCGTCGTCCGCGCCGGGTTCACCGTCATCCTCGAGAGCGAGGGCGTCGAGGTCGTCGGCGAGGCGTCGAACGGCACCGACGCCGTCCGCGTCGCGCGCCGCGAGCGCCCGGACGTCGTGTGCATGGACGTCCGCATGCCCGGCGGCGACGGCATCACCGCGACGCGCGCGCTCGCCGGGCCGGACGTCGTCGACCCGGTCCCCGTGCTCGTGGTGAGCACGTTCGACCTCGACGACTACGTGTTCGGCGCCCTGGAGGCCGGGGCGAGCGGGTTCCTGCTCAAGGACGCCGAGCCGGACGTGCTCGTGGACGCCGTCCGGCGGGTCGCCGCGGGCGACGGTCTGGTCGACCAGACCCTCACGCGTCGGGTCATCGGCGAGTTCGCGCGCCGTCGCGCGCCCGTCGCACGGGACGACGCCGCGGCCGCGCTCCTCACCCCGCGCGAGCTCGACATCGTCGACCTGCTGTGCCGCGGGTCGTCCAACGCGGAGATCGCGACGGCCCTGTTCCTCGAGCCGAGCACCGTGAAGTCGCACCTGAGCCGGGCCATGACCAAGACCGGGTCGCGCGACCGCGTGCAGCTCGTCGTCTGGGCGTTCCGGCACGGGGTCGTCGACCCGGCGGGCTGACCTCAGCCGACGGGCCGCGGGAGCGCGAACCGGGCGTGCACGGGCGCGGCCACGTGCACGAGCCCGGGGTCGGCGGACGGCAGCCCGAGGCGGGCGAGCACGTCCGTGTCGAGCGCGTCGAGCGTGCCGCGCCGCAGGGACCACGGCTCGTGCACGACCGGGAACCGCCACAGCCGTCCGGCCCGCACGCCGTACGCGTTCCAGCGGGCCGTGAGCCACCGCACGAGGCCCGAGGACGCGTCGACCTCCTCGTGCGCGCGCACCTCGGCGCGGAACGTGGCGTCGCGCAGCAGCCCCGGGTGCTCGTGCGGGACGCGCAGGGGACCTCGGCCGGTCGAGCGGAACCGGTAGCGCACCGCGGAGGGCGGCCCGTTGCGGTCGCCGCCCGCGTGCACCGCCGCGTCCACCGCGGCGCGCGCCGGGTGGTACGGGACGCCGGCCGCGCGCGTCGCGGCGACGAACGCGGGCGACGTGGCCCACAGGCCGAGGAACCACACGCCCTCGGTGCCCGCGCGGTCGCGCACGTACACGCGGACGTTGAGCTCGGGGAACGTCGACCACGCGCCGAGAGCGGGCAGGGGCGGGACCCGGACGCCCGCCATGACGAACGGGACCACGCCGAGCCACGTCGTCCCGTCGACCTCCTGCACGGAGAGGCCGGGTGGGAGCCAGCCCTGCACGACGGCCGGGTCGACGCGCCAGTGGAGGAACGTGAGCGCGTCCCAGCGCTGCACGTTCACGACGACCCGCGAGGCACTGGGCCGCGAGACTCCCGGCGCCGCGGGGTCGGGTGCGGTCGGGAGCGGACGGTCGGTCACCGGGCGCCCGCCGTGTCGGACGCGAGGCGGAGGTCGTCGACGAACGCGGCGAACGCCGCCTCCCGCTCGGCCCGCTCACGCACGCGCAGCAGCGCGGACGGGTGCGTGGTGAGCACGACGCGCGGCGGGCGCTGCCGGGGCGGGCGGTCGCCGTCGGGCACACCCTGCGAGAGGGGCGACGCGGACTCGGCGCCCTCGTCGTCGAGGTCGAGCACCCGGCCGCGCTCGGCGGTGACGCGCACCGGGCGCCCGAGCACGGCACGCCCCGCGGTCGCGCCCATCGCGACGACGACACGGGGCGCGACCGCGGCGACCTCGGCCGTGAGCCACGGGAGGCACGCCCGGACGTGCGCGACGTCCGGGCTCTTGTGCAGCCGGCGCTTCCCCCGCTCCTCGAACCGGAAGTGCTTCACGGCGTTCGTCAGGTAGACGTCGTCGGCGGACAGCCCGGCGGCGTCGAGCGCCTCGTCGAGGAGGCGCCCCGCCGGCCCGACGAACGGCTCGCCCTCGCGGTCCTCCCGGTCGCCCGGCTGCTCACCGACGAGCACCAGCCGGGCGCGCTCGGGTCCGCGCGAGAACACGACCTGCGTGGCGTCCGCCCACAGCTCGCACCCGTGGCAGTCCCGCGCTGCCCGGGCCAGGGCGTCGACGTCCCTCGCGGCACGCCCGCGCGGGAGCCACTCCTGCGCGCCCGGGCGCTCGGGAGCCGGTCGTCGGGGGCTCATGGGCCCACCGTGCAGCACCGCACGCCGGCTCGCACCCGGCGCCCGCGGGACGCACGAGCCCGGCCCGGGACCAGGCCGGGCGGAGGTGGTCAGAGAACCTGGTAGAGAGCACCTTGGACGAGGCCGAGGACGACGCCCAGGAGCGCCGCCGCGCCGAGCGCCGTGCCGGCGGACGCGAGCGCCGTGCCGGGCAGCCGCCGCACGAGCGCGACCGCGCCGGTGACCGTCGCGGCCAGCGCGAGGACGCCCGTGAGGATGCCGTTGACGAGCTGGAGCACGCCGACCGACGACGGCGAGTAGCCCGACGACGAGAGCACGAACGGGAAGGCCAGCGTGACGACCGCACCCACCAGGACGGTCGCGACCCCCAGGACGAAGGCCACGACGGCGAGGGGCGAGCGTCGCGCGCCGGTGGCCGGTGCGGGTGAGCCGTAGGCGGACGGGGCGGAGGCGGACCAGGACTCGGGGCCGGGCCGGGGAGCGCTCATGCGCCCATCCTGCCGAACCCCGCGGTCCGGCGACGGGGACGTCCGCGGTCCGCGACCGCGGGCACCGGGATCACCGACGACCGGGGGCGCCCTGCGCGAGGTCCTCCGACTCCTCGGGCCGGTACACGCACACGTGCAGCGCCTGCGGTCGCACGCTGACGTCGAGCCGCTCCGCCGGCTCGATCACGTCGCCGTCGAGCTGGCGCGGCTGCGGCCGGTCGGAGACCACGGAGACCTCCCGGCCCCGCACGACCTCCCGGCTCGGCACCCGGCTCTTGCCCCGCACGACGCCCCACAGCAGCTGGACCCAGTGCTGGAGGTTGCGCGGCGCGATGATCGCGACCTCGAGCTGCCCGTTGTCCGGCTCCGCGTCCGGGAGCAGGTTGGTGCCGGCCTGGAGACGGCCCACGTTGCCGACGACGACCGTGCGCGCACGACGGCGCCGCGTCCGCCCGTCGACCGTCACCTCGACGTGCATCTCGTCGTCGGCGAGGTGCTTGAGCGCCGAGAAGACGTACGCGACCGACCCCGCCCGGGCCTTGAGCGCCGTCGGGGCGTCGCGCATCATCGCCGCGTCGAGCCCCATCCCCGCCATGATCGCGAACGTCTGCCCGTCCGCGACGCCGACGTCGATGGTCCGCCGGCCGCCCCGGAGGACGAGGCGCAGACCCTCCTCGGCGTCGGTGGGGACGCCGAGGTTCACCGCGAGGAGGTTCCCCGTGCCGCCCGGGAGGATCGCGAGCGCGGCGTCGGTCCCCGCCAGCCCCTCGACGACGGCCCGCACGGTCCCGTCCCCGCCGCTGACGAACACCACCTCCGCGCCGTCCTCGACGGCCTGGCGCGCCTGCCCCGTGCCCGGGTCCTCGGCCGTCGTCTCGAGCCACGCGGGCTCCGGCCACCCCGCCTCGGTGAGCCGCGCGACGATGAGGTCGCGCAGCGCGTCCAGGCCCTCCACACGGTTCGGGTTGACGATCACGGCCGAACGGCGCGGGGCGTCGTCGGGCTGCCGCGGGGAGGAGGGTGCGGGGCTGGTCGTCTCGTCGGTCGGCACGGAGAGAGTATGTCCCGGCACCGCACCGCCCGCCCGGCGTCGGACAGCGAAGCACCGGCCCCGGCACCGCGAGGGAGAACCCTGGTCGGGCTCTCCCTCGGCGGACCGCGGTTCTGCGTGATGCTCAGGCCGTGAGGATCTCCGTGCCGAGGGTCAGGCCCTCGGCCTCGGGGTCGCGGTCGACGCGCACCACGTCGCCGTCGGCGACGTCGCCCGAGAGCAGCAGCCGCGCGAGGCGGTCGCCGATCTCGCGCTGCACGAGGCGGCGCAGCGGGCGCGCCCCGTACGCGGGGTCGAAGCCCTCGAGCGCGAGCCACTCGCGCGCCGCCGTCGTGACGTCGAGCGTGATGCGCCGGTCGGCGAGGCGCTTCGCGAGGTGCGCGACGCTGATGTCGACGATCCGGCCGAGCTCGTCGAGCGTGAGCGGCTCGAACACGATCACGTCGTCGAGGCGGTTGAGGAACTCCGGCTTGAAGCTCGCCCGCACCGTGCTCATCACGGCCTCGCGCTTCGCGGCGTCGTCGAGCATCGGGTCGACGAGGAACTGCGAGCCGAGGTTCGACGTGAGCACGAGGATGACGTTGCGGAAGTCCACGGTGCGGCCCTGGCCGTCGGTGAGTCGGCCGTCGTCGAGCACCTGCAGCAGGATGTCGAAGACCTCCGGGTGCGCCTTCTCGACCTCGTCGAGCAGCACGACCGAGTAGGGGCGGCGCCGCACGGCCTCGGTGAGCTGGCCGCCCTCCTCGTACCCCACGTACCCCGGGGGCGCGCCGACGAGCCGGGCGACCGAGTGCTTCTCGGAGTACTCCGACATGTCGATGCGCACCATGGCGCGCTCGTCGTCGAAGAGGAAGTCGGCGAGCGACTTCGCGAGCTCCGTCTTGCCGACCCCCGTCGGGCCGAGGAAGAGGAACGAGCCCGTGGGGCGGTCCGGGTCGGCGACGCCCGCACGCGAGCGCCGGACGGCGTCGGACACCGAGCGGACGGCGGCCTGCTGGCCGATGAGGCGCTCCCCGATGACCTCCTCCATGTGCAGGAGCTTCTCGCTCTCGCCCTGGAGCATGCGGCCCGCGGGGATGCCCGTCCACGCGGACACGACCTCCGCGATCTCGTCCGCGCCGACCTTGTCGGCGATCATCGGGGCGGCCTCGGGCCCGGACGCCGCGAACGCGTCGTCCGCCTGCTCCTCGGCCTCGGCCGCGTCGAGCTCGCGCTGGAGCTGCGGGATCTCGCCGTACTGGAGCCGGCCCGCGGTCTCGAGGTCGCCCTCGCGGATCGCGCGCTCGACCTGGACGCGCAGCTCGTCGAGCTTGGCGCGCAGGTCGCCCACGCGGTTGTGGCCCGCCTTCTCGGCCTCCCAGCGCGCGGTGAGCGCGGCGAGCTCCTCGCGCCGGTCGGCGAGGTCGGCGCGCAGCTTCTCGAGGCGCTCGAGCGACGCGGGGTCGGTCGACTCGGACAGCACGACCTCCTCCATCTCCAGGCGCGTGACCGCGCGCTGCAACTCGTCGATCTCGATCGGCGAGGAGTCGAGCTCCATGCGCAGGCGCGACGCCGCCTCGTCGACGAGGTCGATCGCCTTGTCCGGGAGCTGGCGCCCGGTGATGTACCGGTCGGAGAGCGACGCCGCGGCGACGAGCGCCGAGTCGGCGATCGTCACCTTGTGGTGCGCCTCGTACCGCTCCTTCAGGCCGCGCAGGATCGCGACGGTGTCCTCGACCGAGGGCTCGCCGACGAACACCTGCTGGAACCGGCGCTCCAGGGCCGGGTCCTTCTCGATGTACTCGCGGTACTCGTCGAGCGTGGTCGCGCCCACGAGGCGCAGCTCGCCGCGCGCGAGCATGGGCTTGAGCATGTTGCCCGCGTCCATGGCGCCCTCGCCGCCCGCGCCCGCCCCGACGACCGTGTGCAGCTCGTCGATGAACGTGACGACCTCGCCGTCGGAGGACCGGATCTCCTCCAGGACGGCCTTGAGCCGCTCCTCGAACTCGCCGCGGTACTTCGCGCCCGCGACCATGCTCGCGAGGTCGAGGGACACGAGGCGCTTGCCCTGGAGCGACGTCGGGACGTCACCCGCGACGATGCGCTGGGCGAGGCCCTCGACGACGGCGGTCTTACCGACGCCGGGCTCGCCGATGAGCACCGGGTTGTTCTTGGTGCGGCGGCTGAGCACCTGCACGACGCGCCGGATCTCCGAGTCGCGCCCGATGACGGGGTCGAGCTTGCCCTCGGCGGCGGCGGCCGTGAGGTCGGTGCCGTACTGCTCCAGCGCCTTGTAGGTTCCCTCGGGGTTGGGGCTCGTCACGCGCGCGCTCCCGCGCACCGCGGGCAGCGCCGACCGCAGCGCGTCGGCGGTCGCGCCGGCCTGCTGCAGGATCGTCGCGGCCTGCGAGGATCCCGCGGCGATGCCGAGCAGCAGGTGCTCGGTGGAGACGTACTCGTCGCCGAGCGCCTGCGCCTCCTTCGCGGCGTTGTCGAGCGCGGTCGACGTGGCGCGCGACGGCGTCGGCTGCGCGACGGCGGACCCGCTCGCCGTGGGCAGCGCGACGAGCGCGGCCCGGACCTTCTGCCCGACGGCCTGCTTGTCCGCGCCGACGGCGTCCAGGAGCCCGACGGCGACCCCGCCCTCCTGCGCGAGCAGCGCGGCGAGGAGGTGCGTGGGCTCGAGCTGCGGGTTGCCGGCGGCCGACGCGGTCTGGATCGCCTCGCCGATCGCCTGCTGCGACATCGTGGTGAACTTCGTTTCCATAGGTGCTCCGGTGTGGTGCTCGAAAAGATGGTCTGACCAGTGGAACGACTCCGAAGTTGAGTGTATTCCGCTCAACTTCGATCGTCAGCCTCGCGCCCGACCTCCCGGTGGTCCGTCGTCCGACGTGGATGAACTCTCGGCCGCATTCCGTCTCAAATCGGCATCGTCCCTCGCCTCGGGCGACGATCCGCGACATGCTGGGCCGGTGAACTCCTCACCCTTGCGCAGACGACTCGGCCTCGGCGCCCTCTTCGCCACCCTCGCACTGTTCCTCGCGGGGTGCATGAGGATGGACATGGCCATCACCCTCAACGAGGACGACACGTTCGACGGCAGCGTCGTGATGGCGTTCTCCGACGAGATGGCCCAGTCCCTGGACATGGACCCGCAGGAGATGTGGGACCAGATGGGCTCCGAGATGGAGTCCGACCTGCCCGAGGGCGCGACGCAGGAGCCGTACGCGCAGGACGGCTACACCGGCACCAGGATCACGTACGCCGACCAGCCCATCTCCCAGCTCGACACCGGCGCCACCGACTCCATCTCCGTGACGCGCGAGGGCGACGAGTACGTCGTGAGCGGCTCGATGGACATGACGGGCGAGGAGTTCAACCCCGAGACCGGCGACGCGGCCGGCGACGAGATGACGCGGCAGATGATGGACAGCCTCGACATCAAGGTCGCCATCACGTTCCCCGGCGAGGTCTCCGAGTCCAACGGCACCGTCGACGGCAACACCGTGACCTGGACGCCGGTCGTCGGCGAGGTCAACGAGATGACGGCGCGCGGCTCGGCCGTCGCGGGCGGCGCGGCCGGCACGGGCGACGAGGGCTCCGAGGAGGCCACCGACGACTCCGACGGCGCCACTGCGCCCGACGGCGGGGAGAGCGCGGGCGACTCCTCGGACTCGGGCTCCCTGGCCTGGCTGTGGTTCGTGATCGGCGGCGTCGTGCTGCTCGGCATCATCGGCCTGGTGCTCTGGCTGGTGCTCCGCTCCAAGCCGGGCACGCAGGACGGCCAGGCGGCCGGCTTCCAGCAGGGCGGCTACCCGGGTCAGCCGGGTCAGCCGGGCGCGTACCCCGCGGCCGGTCAGCCCGGTCAGTACCCCGGTCAGCCCCAGGGCCAGTACCCGGGCCAGCAGGGCTACCCCGCCCAGCAGCCGAGCCAGCAGGGCGGCTACCCCGGCCAGCAGGGTCAGTACCCGGGACAGCAGCCGGGCGCCTACCCCGGGCAGCCGGGGGCACCGCAGGGCTACGGGGCGCAGCCCCCGGCCCCGGGCCCGTACGGCACCCAGCCGCCGGCCCCGCCGCAGCCGCAGGGGGGCTACCCGGGCGCGGCTCCGTACGCCCCTCCCGGCACGCCGCACCCGCAGTCGTCGCCGACGACGCCGCTCCCCGCCCAGCCGCCCGTCCCGCCGGGGGCGACGCAGCCGCTGCCGCCGTACCAGCAGCCCGCGCCGACCCAGCCGCTCCCGCCGCAGCCCGGCGCCCCGGGCCCGGACGGCCCGGTGAGCCCCGCCGGCCCGGACGACGAGATCGACGACGCGACGCGCCTGCGCCCGCCGCCCGAGTGACGGATGCGCGTCCGACGGCGCGTGGTCGGTGACCAGCCGTCGGTGACCAGCGGTCGCTGACCACCCGCTGGCCCCCGTCGCCGGTCCGCCCGCAGCACCACCCTTGACGGCCCGCCCCGAGACCGGGGCGGGCCGTCGTGCGTCCCCGAGCCTCGTCCCCACCACCCGACGGCATTTTGTTTATCGGTATTGCCTTTTAGGGACGGGGCGGGATACCGTCGCTCGAAGCCGCCGGGCACCTGGATGCCCGACGGTCGGGGGGCGTACCGGTTCACTCAACGAGGAGTCACCATGAAGCATCACGCCTGGCGCCTGGCCACCGGCCTCACCGCTGCAGCGAGCGCTCTCGCGGTCGGGGTCGCCGCGGTCCCGGCGAGCGCGGCCGACGACGAGTACAAGGTCCTCGTCGTCGGCGAGACTCTCGGCTTCCGTCACTCGCACATCGACGAGACGACCGAGGCGGTCATCGCCATCGGCGAGGAGCGCGGGTTCACGGTCGACGTGTGGGACTCGCGGCAGCCCGAGCTGACGCTCGACTCGACGCCGTTCACGAGCGCCGAGGACCTCTCGCAGTACGCGACGATCCTCTTCGCCTCGCCGGTCGACGGCACCAACAACCAGGACCCTGCTCGTCCCCGGCTGCTGAACGACTCGGAGCTCGCGGCCCTGCAGGGCTACATCCGCGACGGCGGCGGGTACGTCGGCCTGCACGCCGCGACCGACACCATGCACGCGGTGCCGTGGTACAGCGAGCTCAGCGGCGGGTCGGCGCGGTTCAAGAGCCACCCGGCCCAGCAGACGGCCACGATGCGGGTCGAGAGCCCCGGCCACCCGTCGACCGAGATGCTCCCCGCGGAGTGGACGAGGTTCGACGAGTGGTACAACTTCACCAGCAACCCGCGGGAGGACGTGCACGTCCTCATCACGCTGGACGAGTCGACCTACAACCCCGGCCGCGACGCCATGGGCGACGACCACCCCCTGGCCTGGTGCCAGAACTTCGAGGGCGGACGGTCCTGGTACGAGGGCGCCGGCCACGTCGACTCCTCCTACTCGGACCCGCTGTTCCTCGCGCACCTCGCCGGGGGCATCGAGTGGACTGCCGGCAAGGTGAGCGGCGGCGGTGACTGCGTCACCTTCAAGGAGGTCGACGGCATCGTGACGTCGCTCTCGACGGGCTCGAACCGCGCGGAGAAGCTCTCCGCCGGCGTGCGCGACTACCTCGACCGGGCCGAGGCGGCCGCCGACGCGGGCGCGCACGCGGACGCGATCCACATCCTCAAGCAGGCCCAGGGGAAGGCGCACGGTCTCCAGGACGAGACCCTCGTCGCGAAGATCGGCGACCTGATCGAGTGGCAGCAGACGCTCGTCTTCTGACCTCGGGAGCCCACCTCCGGCCGAAGCGGCCACGCCTTCCGGGCGTGGCCGCTTCGGCGTCTTCCGGCGAGCGCGTGCGTGCCGGCGAGTCAGGACTCGACGGTGACCTCGACGACGTCGCCCACGGCGTCGAACCGCACCGCGGGCCAGTACCCGTCGAGGAAGTGCTCGCCGCACGAGTCCGCGAGGTGCACGACCGTGCCGCCGTCGTCGCGCCGCTGGACGAGCTCGACCACGAGGTCGTCGGCCGCCTCCGCCAGCTCCTGGGCGGTCGGCTCGTCCTCGCTGAACCGGCGGACGACGGCCTCGACCGCGCGGCGTGCGAGGCGCGGGCTGAGCGCGTCGTCCCACAGGGGCTCGGCGGGGACGTAGGCGAGCGCCTCGGCGCCGACCCCGGGGTCGACCTCGGCGAGCGTCGCCGGGCGCCACGAGGGGTCGCGGTCCTTGTCGACGAGCTGCGCGCGGACGCCCTCGACGAGGTCGGGCTGCGTGTCGACGAACCAGGAGACGAGACCGTACTCCTGCTCCAGCGCCGCGCGCAGGTCGGGGAGGTCGCGCGCGCTGCGCACGGCCGCGAGCGCCACGGTGACCGCGGTCGGGGAGAGCCGCTCGAGCTCGTCGGCCTCGGCGCCGGACTGCTCGTCCCCGTCCTGGGCTGCGGCGCGCAGGCGGGCCAGGATCTCGGGCACGGTGTCCGCCGAGTACGCGGCCTCGACCGCCGCCTGTCGGGTGACGAGTCGCGAGACCGGCGCCGGCAGGGCGTGGCGACGCACGACCTCCCGCACGTCCTCGACGTCGAGCGGGTCGACCCCCGCGCTCGCGAGCGCGGCGAGGTCGGCGGCGAGCACGGGCAGCCGCTCGCTCGGCACGTAGTGGTCCGCGAGCCCGACGAAGATCGCGTCGGCGGCGTCCATCGTCACGGCACCGAGCGCGAGCATCTCCCCCAGCCGCCCGGGCGCGCGCGCCAGGAGCCAGGACCCGCCGACGTCGGGCGTGAAGCCGATCCGCGTCTCCGGCATCGCGACGCGCGACCGCTCGGTGACGACGCGCACCGGGGCGTGCGCGCCGAGGCCGACCCCGCCGCCCATGGTGATGCCGTCCATGATCGTCACGACGGGAACGGGCAGCTCCGCGAGCGCCGCGTCCACCGCGTACTCGCGCCGGAAGTAGCGGCGCGCCTCGGCCTGCTTCCCGGCCACGATCGACGCGTGGAGCGCGCGGACGTCGCCGCCCGCGCACAGGCCGCGGTCGCCGGCGCCGTCGAGCAGCACGACGCGCACGGTCGGGTCGACGCGCCACTCCTCCAGCACGTCGGCGATCTCGCCGAGCATCGTGTCGCCGAGCGCGTTGAGCGCGCGGGGCCGGTCCAGGGTGAGGTGCCCGACGCCGTCGTCGACGCGGGCGATGATCTCGCTCGTCACGCGCGCCACGCTACCTCGCACCGCGAGGCGTCGGCGCGCCGCGCGTCCCGGGGTCCCGGGCCGCCGACACGCCTCGCCGCCGTCCCGAGCCAGCGCTCGACGGGCCGGGGGAGCGGTGGGACGCTGACAGGTCGGACGAGCCGGTGACGAGGAGGAGACGGTGGACGAGATGGCCGGGACGGGGACGGGGTGGCGCACGGACGTGCTGGGCGAGGACTGGGTCGCGCGGGACCTCGACCTGCCGGACGGCGCGGTGGCGACGCTCGTCCGCAGGGCCGACGGCGCACGTCCGGCCGCCCCGTCCACCGCGCCGGGCGCGGGGCCCGCCGCGGGCGGGGAGCCGCCGTCGGGCGCGGGAGAGCGGCCCGCGGTGCTGTACGTCCACGGGTTCATCGACTACTTCTTCCAGACGCACGTCGCCGAGGCGGTCGAGGCGCGCGGGTACCGGTTCTACGCGCTCGACCTGCGCGGCTACGGGCGCTCGATCGGGCGCGGCTCGGGCGCCCCGTCCCGGCCCGACGACGACCCCAACTTCGTCACGGACCTCGCCGTCTACGCCCGCGACCTGGACGCCGCCGCGCGCGCGATCCGCGCGGAGGGGCACGAGCGGCTCGTCGTGCTGGGCCACTCGACGGGCGGGCTCGTCGCGAGCCTGTGGGCCGACGCGCGCCCGGGCCGGCTCGCGGCGCTCGTGCTCAACAGCCCGTGGTTCGACCTCAACAAGCCGTGGGTGTTCCGGGGCCCGGTGACGTGGGTGGTCGACGCGGTCGGCCGGGTCGCGCCGCGGCTGGTGGTGGGCGGCCTGGACCCGCACTGGGCCGAGGCGCTGCACGCGAGCACGGGTGGCGAGTGGGACTTCGACCTGACCTGGAAGCCGATCGAGGGCTTCCCGGTCCGTGCGGGGTTCCTGCGCGCGGTGCGGCGCGGGCACGCGCGCGTGGCGCGCGGTCTGCACGTCGACTGCCCCGTCCTCGTGCTGGCGTCCGCGCGCAGCGGCCCGGCGTCGGGCTGGCACGACGCGCTGCTCACGACCGACAGCGTGCTCGACGTCGGGCAGATCGCGTCGCGTGCGGAGCGGCTGGGCGACGACGTCACGATCGTCACGGTCGAGGGCGGCGCGCACGACCTCGCGCTCTCCCCCGAGCCCGCGAGGTCGACCTACCTGCGCGAGGTGCTCGACTGGCTCGACGCCCGCGTCTGACGGGTCCCGCCGACGCCTCCGGCTGGCGAGCCCGGGCTGGCTCCCCACGACCCGACCCTCCTGAGGAGAGACCCCGGGTTCGCGCCGGAGGGGCGACACCGTCGTGTCCGAATCCCGCTAGCCAAGCGGTCGTCCCGCGGGTGAGGATCGAGGCATGACCACGACCCTCGCGACCCCCCGCACGACGGCGGACCCCGTCTTCGCGGAGCGCTACCGCGCCATCGCGTCGCGCGACCGCCGGTTCGACGGGCAGTTCATCACGGCGGTGAGCAGCACGGGCATCTACTGCCGGCCGTCGTGCCCGGCACGGACGCCCAAGCCGGAGAACGTCACGTTCTACCTCACGTCCGCGGCCGCGCACGAGGCCGGCTACCGCGCGTGCAAGCGGTGCCTGCCGGAGGCCGTCCCCGGCACGCCGAGCTGGGACCTCGGGCACGACCTCTCCGCCCGCGCGATGCGCCTCGTCGCCGACGGGGTCGTGGACCGCGAGGGGGTCGACGGCCTCGCCGCGCGGCTCGGGTACTCGGCCCGGCACGTGCACCGCGTGCTCGTCGCGGAGCTGGGCGCCGGTCCCGTCGCGCTCGCCCGCGCGCTGCGCGCCCAGACCGCGCGCGCCCTGCTCACGGGCACCGACCTCCGGCTCGCCGACGTCGCGTTCGCCGCGGGCTTCGGCAGCGTCCGGCAGTTCAACGACACGATCACCGAGGTCTTCGACACCACGCCCAGCGAGCTGCGCCGTCGGGCCCGGCCCGGCCGCCCGACCCCTCCGCGCGGCGACGCGGGCGTGCACGTCCCCGACGACGCTCGTGCCGTCCGGGACGACGGCGGCACCACCGCGGTGCTCGACCTCACGCTCCCCCTGCGCGAGCCCTTCGACGCGCGCGGCGTGTTCGCGTTCCTGGCGGCCCGCGCCGTCGACGGCGTCGAGGTCGCGGACCTCACCGGACCCCTCCTGTCGTACGCGCGCACGCTCGCGCTGCCGCACGGGCCGGGCGCGTTCCGCGCGACGTACGGCCCGCCGCCGGGGCGCACCCGCGGCGCGGCGCGGTTCCACGTCGAGCTCGAGCTCACGTCCGTGGCCGACCTGCCCGCGGCGATCGCCCGGGTCCGCCGCCTGTTCGACCTCGACGCCGACCCCGCGGCCGTGGACGCCGCCCTCGCCACCGACCCGGCGCTCGCCGCGTCGGTGCGCGCCGTGCCCGGCATCCGCGTCCCGGGTGCGGTGGACGCGACGGAGATCCTCGTCCGCGCGCTCGTGGGACAGCAGATCTCCGTCGCCGCCGCGCGCACGCACCTGTCGCGGCTCGCCGTCGCGCTCGGCACGCCGTTCGCGTCCCGGTTCGGGCCGACCCGCCTCTTCCCGACGCCGGCGCAGCTCGCCGACGGCGGAGCCGACCACGTGCGCGGGCCGGCGCGGCGCACGGCCGCGATCCTCGGCGTCGCCCGGGCCCTCGCGGACGGCGCCCTCGCGCTGTCCCCCGCCGACGACCCGGCGGCCCAGCGCGCGGCGCTCGAGGCGATGCCCGGCGTCGGCCCGTGGACGTCCGGGTACGTCGCGATGCGCGTCCTGCACGACCCCGACGTCCTGCTCGACGGCGACCTCGCCCTCCGCGCGGGCGCCGCGGCGCTCGGTCTGCCCGACGAGCGTCGCGCGCTCGCCGCGCACGCCGAGCGCTGGGCGCCGTGGCGCTCGTACGCCGCGATGCACCTGTGGCGCGCCGCGACCCCCCGACCCTCGTCCGACCCCACGAAGGAGACCCCGTGACCACCGCACCCACCGCCCCCGCGACCTCCGCGACCGCCGTGACGACGACCGTCGAGACGCCCGACGGCCCGTTCACCGTCGTCGTCGACCCCGACGGCACGGTCCTCGCCTCCGGCTGGACGGCCGAGCCCGCGGCGCTCGTCGCGCTCGTCCACCCCGACCTGCGCCCCGCGGACGTCTCGACCGTGCCCGACGACGCGCCCGCCGTCGTCCTGGCCGTCGCCGCGGTCCGCGCGTACTACGCGGGCGACGTGCACGCGATCGACGCCGTCCCCGTGCGCCAGGTCTCGGGCCCGTACCGTGCGCACGCGTGGGACGTGCTGCGCACGGTCGAGCCGGGCGACCCCGTCACCTACACCCGGTACGCCGAGCTGTCGGGGCGGCCCGCCGCCGTGCGCGCCGCCGCGGGCGCGTGCGCGATAAACGCCGCCGCGCTGTTCGTCCCGTGCCACCGCGTGCTCCGCACGGACGGCAGCCTCGGCGGGTTCCGCTACGGCCTCGAGGTCAAGCGCAGCCTGCTCGACCGCGAGGCCCGCGCGGCCGGGGCGCCGTCGCTCCTCTGAGCACCCCCTGAGCCGAACCCGGGGTCGCTCCCCGGCTCGGCGTCGAACAGGGGAGAAACCCCGGGTTCGGCACCGTCAGGGTCAGGAGATCGACGGCTCCTCGGGGGCCGAGACGGTGAAGACCGCGCCCGCGATGAGCGGCACGGACGTCACGCGGCGCTCGAGGTCGTCGAGGCGGCGCGCGACCGTCGTCTCGGTCTCGTCGCCGCGGAGGTCGACGCTCGCCACGAGGTAGAGCGCGCGCGGGCCCACGTACTCGAGCCGCAGGTAGGTCACGCGCTCGACCTCCGGCAGGTCCCGGATGCCCTGCAGGACGGCGGCCCGCGTCGCGGGCAGCGCGGCCTCGCCGACGAGGAAGCGGCGGTTGCGGTCGATGAGCACGACCGACACCACCGCGAGCACGAGGCCGACGACGATCGACCCGATCGCGTCCGGGACGGGAGAGTCGGTGAGCTGGTGCGCGAGCACCCCGCCGAACGCGACGACGAGGCCGACCAGCGCGGCGGCGTCCTCCGCGTACACGGCCCGCAGCGTAGGGTCGGAGGTGACGAGCACGTGGTGCAACGTGTCCCGGTCGGCGGCCCGCGCCTCGTCGCGCGCCTGGCGCCGGGCGCGGAGGAACGACACGCCCTCCAGGACGAACGCGAGCGCCAGCACCGCGTAGGCGACGACGAAGTCGTCCGCGGGCTCGGGGTGCACGAGCTCCTGGATGCCGTGCGTGATCGAGACCCCCGCGCCGACGGCGAACAGACCGATCGCCGCGAACATCGACCACACGTACGCCTCGCGGCCGAACCCGAGCGGGTGCTCGGCGTCGGCGGGGCGCCGCGAGCGCTTGTCGGCGACGAGCAGGAAGACCTCGTTGCCGGTGTCCGCCCACGAGTGCACGGCCTCGGCGAGCATCGACGCCGACCCGGTGATCGTCGCGGCGACGGTCTTGGCGCCCGCGACGAGCGCGTTCGCGAGGAACGCGACGACGACGGTGACGGTGCTCTCTCCGCCGTCCTCCGGCCGGGCGACCCGCGGGTTGCGCGACTCCGGCTGCGGCGGGGCGGGCGTGGGGGCGTCGGCCATGCAGCCGGTCTACCAGCCGCGCCCGCGGCCCGCGCGCGGAGCAGCGAACGACCGTCGAGCGCTCCGGCCGTCGGCCGCAGGTCCGGACGAGCGCGTCAGCGCTCCGAGGTGTCGGCCCCGGCAGCGGGGCCGACGTCCTCGTGCTCGCCCGAGTCCTCGCGCTCGGCCGCGTCCTGGTCGCGCGTGAGCTCGTCCACGACGAGCAGGTCCGTGCGCACCTTGCCGGTGCGGTACCCGGCGCGACCGACCATGTGCGCCGCGACCGGCGACGTGAGGAGCTGGAAGATCACGACGAGGAACAGCGTCGCGACGGCGCCCCACGAGCGCAGCCGCAGGCTCAGGCCCGCGAGCACGAGGATGAGCCCCAGGACCTGCGGCTTCGTCGCGGCGTGCATGCGCGCGAGCAGGTCGGGGAAGCGGACGACGCCGACCCCCGCGGCGAACGCGAGGAACGCGCCGCTCAGCAGGAAGACGGCCGAGACGACGTCGGCCAGGGTGTCCCAGAAGCTGGTCGCCGGGTCCATCAGCGCACCTCCCCCTCGGGCGCGCCGCCGTGGTGCTCGGGGTCCACGGCGGAGTCGCGGTCGGCCTCCTCGGCCTCGCGGCGCGCGGCGTCCTCCGCGGCGACCTCGTCGGCCGTGCGGATGCGGCCCTCGTCCTCGGGCTCGACGGACGCGAAGCGCGCGATCGTCACCGAGCCCACGAACCCGACGAGGGACAGCACGACGAGGATCGGGATGGTGTCCGTGCGCCGCGAGAACGCGGCCTCGAGCGCGATCGCGCCGACGAGAGTCGTCGTGAAGACGTCGAGCGCGATGGTGCGGTCGAGCATCGACGGGCCGCGCTCGGCGCGCACGATCGCGAGGCTCGCGCCGACCGCGAGCAGCGCCGCGGACGCGATCACGACGACGAGGTAGACGGTGTCGCTCATGCCTCGGCCACCTCTCGCTCCGACGGTTCGCGGTACAGGCCGGCGGCGCGCAGCTCGTCGTTGGACGCGAGCGCGTGCAGCACGCGGGCCTCCAGTGCGAGCGTGTCCTGGCGGACCTTCTCCACCCCGCCCGCCGTCTCGACGTCGAGCACGTGCAGGTAGAGCATCCCCGTGAGCCGGTGCGCCTCGACGACGATGGAGCCGGGCACGAGCGAGGAGAGCTCGGCCGTGATCGTCAGGTAGATGTCCGACGGGTTGCGCAGCCGCACGCCCACGACGGCGCCGCGCGGCGTGTGGCGGGGCGTGAGGGCGAGCAGGCTCACCTGGAACGAGGCGACGACGAGGTCGGCGACGAAGCGCCCGACGAGCACGGCGAACGGCCACGGCCGGAGCTTCCCGCGCGCCGCGATCGACGGCAGCGGGAAGAACGTGATGACGGCGAAGCCGAGGATCACGCCCGCGAGGACGTTGCCCCACGACAGGTCGCCCCAGAGCATGACCCAGACGAGCGTCAGCCACAGGATCGTGCGCCACTGGGTGGTGACGCGCGCGAACCAGCCAGAGGCGAGCGCGCGACGGCGGCGGTGCAGGCTCATCCGTCCCCACCCCCGGTCGTCGTGGCGGGCTCCGTGCCGTCCGTCTCGCCCGTCGCGACCTCGTTCGACTCGCCCCGCCCGCGGTCGGAGTCGCCCGGGAACACCGCGTCGACGTACGTGTGGCCGTCGAGGAGCGTCGTGGCCGCGCGCTCGGTGTACGAGTAGAGCGGGCCGGCCACCACGGTGAGCGCGAGGCCGAACGCGACAAGCGCCGTCGCCGGCCCGACCATGCCGCGCGGGAGGCGCGCGTCCGCGGGGATCTCCACGGGCGCCGTCTGCCAGAACGCCTTGTTCCACGCCTTGACGATCGCGTACAGCGTGAGCAGCGACGTGACGACCGACCCGACGACGAGCGCCCACGTGAGCGGGGTGCCCTGCGCGACGCCCTCCTCCAGCAGGCCCACCTTGCCGAGGAAGCCGGACAGCGGCGGGATCCCGGCGAGGTTCATCGCGGGGATGAAGAACAGGATCGCGAGCCCGGGCGCGAGCTTGGCGAGGCCGCCGAGCCGGTCGAGCGAGGTCGACCCGCCGCGGCGTTCCACGAGGCCCACCACGAGGAACAGCGTCGTCTGGACGGTGATGTGGTGCACGACGTAGAAGATGGCGGCCGCCATGCCCGGCTCGGACGCGAGCGCGATGCCGAAGATCATGTAGCCGATGTGGCTCACGAGCGTGAACGACAGGAGTCGCTTGATGTCGTTCTGCGCGACGGCGCCGAGGATCCCGACGACCATCGTGAGCAGCGCGAGCCACATGAGCACGTCGTCGACCACGCTGTCCTCGGGGAACAGCAGCGTCTGCGTGCGGATGATCGCGTAGACGCCGACCTTGGTGAGCAGGCCGGCGAACACCGCCGTGACGGGCGCGGGCGCGGTCGGGTACGAGTCGGGCAGCCACGCGGACAGCGGGAAGATCGCCGCCTTGATGCCGAACGCGAGCAGCAGCAGGAGCTGGATCGTGAGCGCCATGCCCGGGTCGATCTCCCCGTAGCGCTCGGAGAGCTGGGCGAGGTTCACGGTGCCCGTCGCCGCGTAGGTCAGCGCGATCGCGACGAGGAACACGATGGACGACAGCAGCGCCACGACGACGTAGATCGACCCGGCGCGGATGCGCTCGCCCGTGCCGCCGAGCGTCAGGAGCACGTAGCTCGCGGCGAGGAAGATCTCGAAACCGACGTAGAGGTTGAACAGGTCGCCCGAGAGGAACGCGTTGAACACCCCCGCGGCGAGCACCATGAACGTCGGGTGGTAGATCGCGACCGGCGCCTCCTCGTCGCCGTCCGCCACGCCCTGCGCGAGCGAGTACAGCAGGACGCACAGCATGACGAAGCTCGAGACCACGAGCATGAGCGACGAGAGCCGGTCCGCGACGAGGTCGATCCCGACCGGGGCGGCCCAGCCGCCGACGTCGACGACGATCGGTCCGGAGTCGGCCGCGACGAGCAGCCCCACCGACGCCGCGAGGACGAGCGCGAGCGCGGCGACCGTGATGAGCCGCTGGGCGCGCGGGTGGCGCCACAGCGCGAGCGCGGCGCCCGCCGCGACGAGCGGGAGGACGACGGGCAGCGGGACGAGCGCCGCGGCGGTGAGACTCATCGCGGCTCCTTCCCGTCGTCGCTGCGGTCGTCAGGTCGTGGGTCGTCCGGGCGGTCGGGCCGGGCGGCGTCGTCGTCCGGCGCGGCCGGGGACGACGGCGGCTCCTGCCCGTCGGTGATCCCGTCGCCGTCGCCGTCGGTCTCGTCGCGGACCTCGGCGGCCTCGTCGTCCAGGCTCGCGCCGCTCTCCTCCGTGTCCGCGTCCTCGAACGCGGGGGCGTTGCGCGCGGCGTGCCGCGCGACGCGGCGGTCCTCGAGGTCGTCCTGCACCTCGTCGTGGCCGTGGAGCTGCCACGACCGGTACGCCATCGCGAGGACGAACGCCGTGATGCCGAGCGTGATGACGATCGCGGTGAGCACCATCGCCTGGACGAGCGGGTCGCTCATCTCGTCCTCGGGCGTCGTGCCGATGAGGGGCGCGCCCCCGGCGCGCCCGCCCGCGACGAGGAACAGCAGGTTCGCGCCGTTGCCCATGAGGATGAAGCCGAGCAGGACGCGCGTGAGGCTGCGCTCCAGCAGCAGGTAGACGCCCGCCGCGAAGAGCACGCCGATCGCGAGCACGAGGACGACGCTCGGGGTCATGTCGATGACGTTCACCGGCGGCCGCCCCCGATCGAGTCGGGCTCCATGGCCTCGAACGGCCCGGTGTCCTCGCCCGGCTCGCGCCCGGCGGCGGCGCGCTCGGCGTGCCGGTCGATCTCCGCCCCCAGGGTGCGCAGGATGTCGAGGACGAGGCCCACGACGACGAGGAACACGCCGACGTCGAAGAACAGCGACGTGACGAGGTGGATCTCCCCCACCAGCGGCAGCGCGATGTCGTACGCGTCGCTGCCGAGCACGTTGCCGGTGAGCAGGAACGCGACGAGCCCCACGCCCGCGGACAGGAACAGGCCCGTGCCGAGCAGCAGGCCCGGGTGGACCGGCGCCGCCTCGCCGAGCTCGTAGCGACCGCCCGCGAGGTAGCGCACGATGAGCGCGATCCCGACGACCAGCCCGGCCGCGAACCCGCCACCGGGCGCGTTGTGGCCGGAGAACAGCAGGAAGAGCGCGAAGACGATCATCGCGTGGAACAGCACGCGCGTGACGACCTCGAAGATCACCGAGCGTCTCTGGGGCGCGAGCGTGCGCCCCGCGCTGAGCCACACGAGCATGCGCGGCTGGTCCTTCTCGGTGACGCCGCGGCGGCGCAGCGCCGCGCCCGGGTCCGCGCTGCCCTCGCTCCAGACGCCCGAGCCGGACGCCGTCGTCGCGGGCTTCGCGCCCGAGGCGCGCAGGATCTCCCCGCTGCGCGTGCGCAGGAACACCAGCGACGCGACACCCGTGGCCGCGGCCAGCAGGACGGAGATCTCGCCCATCGTGTCCCACGCGCGGATGTCGACGAGCGTCACGTTGACGATGTTCTTGCCGTGCCCGAACTCGTACGCCTCGGCCGGGAAGTCGACGGAGATCGGCGTCGCGACCCGCGCGAGCGGCGCCACGACCGCGAAGCCCATCATGACGACGGCGACGGCCAGGCCGATGCCCAGGCGCACCCAGCGGCTCGCGGCGAGCGGCCGGTTGGAGAAGTACGCGGGCAGGCGGCGCAGCACGAGCACCATGACGACGAGCGTGATCGTCTCGACGAGGACCTGCGTGAGCGCGAGGTCGGGCGCGCCGTGCAGGAGGAAGAGGACGGCGTTGCCGTACCCCGCGATGCCGACGAGGATCACGGCCTTGAGGCGGCGGCGCGAGCGCGCGGCGAGCACCGACGCGACGCAGATCGCGGCGACCGCGACGAGCTGCGCGGGGCGGTCCCACGCCTTGAGCTGCTCGGGCCACGCCGTCTGGGCGACCATGACGATCCCCGGCCCCAGCACGAGGACGACGAGGATCGCGCCGAGGTAGAACGGCAGCGAGCCACGCTGGGTGACCGCGGTGACGTCCGCCGCGAGGTCGTCGAGCTTGCGCATGACCTTGCGGTACGTGACGTCGGCCTCCGGGCCGGTCCACAGCGACGCCTGGAAGCGCTCGACGCGCGCCCGCTGCCAGAACAGCACGACGCCGACCGCGAGGACGAGGACGGTGAGCGCGAGCGCGGGGGTGAAGCCCGCCCACAGGACGAGGTGCCCGGGCTCGCCCACGGGATACGTGTCCGCGTAGGGCGCGAGGAGGTCCTCACCGAAGTGGGGAACGAGCGCCGTCGCGAGGCCCAGGACGGCGAGCACGACGGCCGGGCTCACGAGCAGGAACGGCTGGCGATGGATCCGCGCGGGGTCGATCGGCGGCTCGTCCGCCGCGACGGCGGGGCCGCGCGCGGCGAGCGCGCGCAGGTTCACGTGCTCGTTGGCCCGCGCCGGGGGCGTGCCGAGGTGCGGCTTGGACGCGAACGCGCCCCACCAGAACCGGATCCCGTAGGCGACCGTGAACATCGACCCGACGACGACGGCCCACAGGACCACCGTGTCGACCCAGACGGGCCCCGAGCCGTGCAGGAGCGACTCGAGCGCCGCCTCCTTCGCGACGTAGCCCGCGAACGGCGGGAGCCCGATCATCGAGGCGGTCGCGAGCCCGCCCGCGACCGCCGTCCACGGGAGAGCCTTGCCCACGCCCGTGAGGCGACGCAGGTCGCGCGTCCCGGTCGCGGCGTCGACGACGCCGACCACGAGGAACAGCGACGCCTTGAACATCGCGTGCGCACCGATCATCGCGAGACCGGCGAGCGCTGCCCCGCGCGTCCCGAGGCCGACGAGCAGGATGATGAGGCCGAGCTGGCTCACCGTGCCGAACGCGAGCACGAGCTTGAGGTCGTACTGGCGCAGCGCGCGGTAGCCGCCCACGAGCAGGGTGCCCGCGCCGAGCGCGATGACCATCGACCGCCACACGGTCGTGTCGGAGTAGGCGGGCGCGAACCGCGCGACGAGGTAGACGCCGGCCTTGACCATCGCGGCCGCGTGCAGGTAGGCGCTCACCGGGGTCGGCGCGGCCATCGCCGCGGGCAGCCAGAAGTGCAGGGGGATCAGCGCGGACTTGCTCGCCGCGCCCACCAGGAGGCAGACGATCGCGGCCGTCACCGCGCCGCCCGTGGGCGGGTCGGCGATGATCTCCGACATCCGGAAGGTCCCGCCCTGGACCCCGAGGATCACGACGCCCACGAGCATCGCCAGACCGCCGGCCGTCGTCACGACGATCGCCTGCATCGCGGCGCGCCGGCTCGCCTTGCGATCGGCGTAGTGCCCGATGAGGAGGTAGGAGAAGACGGTCGTGAGCTCCCAGAACACGAACAGGAGCAGCATGTCGTCCGCGGTGACGAGCCCGACCATGGCCCCGGCGAACGCCGTGAGGACGCCGCCGAACCGCCGCAGGCCTTGCGCGGTGGGCGAGAAGTAGGCCGAGCAGTAGACGAGGACGAGCGCGCCGACGCCGCCGACGAGCAGCAGCATGAGCCACGACAGCGTGTCCATGCGGAAGGCGAGCTCGAGGCCCAGGCCCGGCACCCACTCGACGACCTGGGTGGGGTGCTCCCCCGCCATCACGCGCTCGGTCCAGGCGAGCGCGTAGACGGCCGCCGACGCCGGCGCGAGCGCCATGACGAGGAACGCCCGGCGGCCGAGGAGCGAGACGAGTGCGGGCGCGCCCAGTGCCATCACGAGATGAGCAACGAGCACGTAGAGCACGGGCCGCTCCGTCCGGGTCGGGGGCGGGGTGGGCAGGCAGAGCCGGGGTTCTTGCTGGACTTGTCATCGTCGCACCCGCGGAAGGGAGTCGCAGGGCACGACAGTTCACGGCGACGGCGATGCCGTGCCGAGGATCATTTTACCGACTCCCCAGCCCTCCACCGGCCCCGCAGGCCGGACCGTGACCGATTCCTCAGTCTCCCGTCACAGATCCTCGGGGTCCACGAGGAACTCCGCCTCGTCCGCGATCTCGCCCCCGACGGCGTCGTGCAGCGTCCGCGCGATCTGCGCGACGACCTGCGCCGCACGCTTGCGCGCGACCTGGTGGTCGAGCGACGGCTGCTCCTGCTGCGACTCGACGAGGTCGCGCGGCTCCCACCGCACCCGGTAGCTCACGGCGCCGTCGGCCGTCCACGGCAGGCCGCGCAGCAGCAGCGGCAGGGCCTCCTCGCCGCCCACCTCCACCGCGACGAGCCCGTCCATGCCGAGGTCGACGATCAGCCCGTACCCGTCGAGGACCGCACCCGTCGTCAGCGCCTTGATGTCGACGTCGTCGGCGGCCGCGTGGATCGCGCGCCGGAGCGCGGGGTCCATCTTCTCGCCCGGGTAGAGCGGCAGGTCCGCGATGCCCTTCGGCGGCCCCTCGTACGACTTGCCCTCGGTCGCGAGCCGCGTCCGGGGGTGCAGCCGCGCGACGAGCGCGAGCGCGGCGTTGGGGTCCAGCCAGACGTCCGAGTAGAGCGTCATGTCGATCGCGACGCCCGGGTCGGGCGTGAGGACGACGCCCGGGCCGGCCGGGTTCCCGACGTCGGTCCGCACCGACCCGCCGAGCCGGCGCGCCGCCGCGACGAGGAACGCCACGACCCGCTCCTCCTCCCGCACCGGCAGCCCGCCGGGGAAGGCGCGGCCGATCCCGTCGCGGTCTCCGCCCCCCGGGTAGGGGACGTCGCCGCGCTCGCGCGGGCACACGACGTCGAACACGAGCGTCGTGCCCGGCGGCAGGCCGGCCCCGGACCCCGCGTACGGCCCCGTGATCGTCGTGTGACGCGACGTGCGCAGCACGCCCGGCGCCCCCGGGGCCGCGGTGCGGGCGGGCGGCACGAGCGGCTCGGTCCCCTCCGGCGCGACGTCCCAGCGCGCGCCCGCGAACCGCGAGAGAGCGAGCGTCTCGACCTCGTCGACGACGACGTCGGCCGGGAGCCCGAGCAGGTGCCGCGCCTGGTAGGACTGCGCGGCGCCGGGCCCGTCGGGGTGCGGCAGCGGCGGGAGCGGGCTCATGCGGTGCGGTCCTCCGGTCCTCGGGTCCTGCGGGGTCGAACGGCGTCCGACGCGGCGTGCCGCGCTCAGACGTCGGTGCGGTGGAAGCTCTGCCACGAGCGGGAGGCCGTCGGGCCGCGCTGGCCCTGGTAGCGGGAGCCGTAGACGCTCGAGCCGTACGGGTTCTCGGCGGGCGACGACAGGCGGAAGAAGCAGAGCTGCCCGATCTTCATGCCCGGCCACAGCGTGATCGGCAGCGTCGCGACGTTGCTCAGCTCGAGCGTCACGTGCCCGGAGAAGCCCGGGTCGATGAAGCCGGCCGTGGAGTGCGTGAGGAGGCCGAGCCGACCGAGGCTCGACTTGCCCTCGAGGCGCGCGGCGACGTCGTCGGGCAGGGTCACCGCCTCGAACGTCGACCCGAGGACGAACTCCCCCGGGTGCAGCACGAACGGCTCCGCCGGGTCGACCTCGACCAGGCGCGTGAGGTCCGGCTGGTCCTGCGACGGGTCGATGAACGGGTACTTGTGGTTGTCGAACAGCCGGAAGAACCGGTCGAGTCGCACGTCGATGCTCGACGGCTGGAGCATCGACGGGTCGTACGGCTCGAGCTGGACGCGCCCGGCGTCGAGCTCGGCCCGGATGTCGCGGTCGGAGAGCAGCACGGCCCCACGCTAGCCGACGCCGGCGCCCGCCAGGACCGGTCGCCGAACCCTGGATCGCTCCCGGGAACGCGTCGCCGTGGGGAACGGTCCAGGGTTCGGCGCGGCGTCAGGCGCGCAGCGGGCGGCCCGTCGAGTCGACCGAGTAGTAGCCCGTCTTCGAGGTCAGGTAGAGGATGCCCTCGACGAGGCCCCAGATCGCGATGACCGGCGCGGCGAAGCCGAACGACAGCACCGACACGAGCAGCATCGTCAGGCCGATGCCCGTGTAGCCGAGGTAGAAACGGTGGATGCCGAGGCTCCCGACGAGGATCCCGAGCAGGCCCGCGGCGAGCCGGGACTTGGCCTGGGGGTCGTACGCCGGGTCGAAGCCGGGCTGCCCGTACGGGCCGGGCTGCCCGTACCCCGGCTGCTGGCCGTAGCCCTGCTGGGGGTAGCCCTGCTGGGGCGCGGCACCGTAGGCCGCGCCCTGCGGCTGGCCGTACCCCGGCTGCGCACCGGGCGTCCCGTACGGCTGCTGGCCGTAGGCGTCGCCGTAGCCCTGCTGCGGCTGGCCGTACGCGTCGCCGTAGCCGGGCTGCGGGTCGTGGCCCGGCGCTGCGCCCGACGGCGTCGCCCCGCCCCCGTAGACCGGGTCGCCCGGGGCCGGGGTCCCCTGCGCGGGGTCGGGCTGCTGCTGGTACGGGTTCTCGGACAAGGTTGCTCCTCGGGCGGCGCGCGGCACGTCGGCGCGGTACTGGGTCGTGGTGCGGTCGGGTTCTGGCATCACCGGCGACGTCCGCTATGATCGGGGCGCGCGCTGATTCGCCGAGGATCCTCCCAGAGGGCCCGGGGCGGACGCCACCGGCGCCGCGCGGGTGTAGTTCAATGGTAGAACTTCAGCTTCCCAAGCTGACAGCGCGGGTTCGATTCCCGTCACCCGCTCAGCGCTCGAGAGCCCCGCACCGGTCCGGTGCGGGGCTCTCGTCGTCGTTGTCCGGCAGAGGACGGCGCCGAGCCCGGGGTTGCTCCCCACGGCGACGGTGACGTGGGGAACGACCCCGGGCTCGGCGGTCTGGGGTGGGCGTCAGCCCAGGATGCTGCCCGCGGCCTTGGCCGAGGCGGCGAGCGAGCCCGTCAGCGGCAGGTCCGGGAGGATCACGGCCTGGGCGGCGTGGTACACGTCGGGCTTGCCGACCCACGTGACGCCGTCGGGGCGGTTGGACGTGTCGAGCTCGTGGTGCCACGAGCCGCGCTCGGGGTCGACGAGGAACCGGTCGATCCACGCCCACCAGCCCGCGGCGGCCTCGGCGAAGCGCGACTCCCCCGTGACCCGGCCGAGCACGTCGGCCGCGGCGACGGCCTCGGCCGCGACCCAGTGGTAGCGGCGCGGCTCGACGGGTACCCCGGACCAGTCGACGGTGTACACGAACCCGCCGCCGTGCTCGCCGTCCCAGCCGTCGGCGACGGCGCGGTCGAACAGCGCGACCGCGGCCTCGGTGCGCGCACCGGGCGTGCCGGCCGCGACGTCGACCTGCAGGACGAGGCGCGACCACTCGAGCCCGTGCCCCGGCGTCGACCCGTACGGCTTGAACGGGTCGCGCGGGCGGTCGGCGTTGTAGTCCGGCAGCGGGTTCCAGTCCGCGTCGAAGTGCTCGGGGATGCGCCACTCGTTCTCGCTCGCCCAGCCGATCACGCGGTCCGCGATCGACGCGGCGCGGCCGAGCCACTCGGCGTCGCCCGTCGCGTCGTGGGCCGCGAGCAGCGCCTCGACCGCGTGCATGTTGGCGTTGACCCCGCGGTACGCGTCGAGCGTGGTCCAGTCGCGCGACCACTCGTCCGCGTGCATCCGGGGCCCGGGCTCCCAGAACCGCTCGTCGAGCACGGCGAGCGCCGCGTCGAGCAGCTCGCGCGCGCCCTCGCGGCCCGCGATCGTCCCCGACGCCGCGGCGAGCACCACGAACGCGTGCGCGTACGCGCTCTTGGTGCCGTCGACCGCCCCCTCCTCCGTCGCGGCGAAGTCGCCGGGCCGCGGGCCCGGACCGCGCGAGGACACCCAGCCGCCGTACTCCGCGTCGACGAGCACGCCCCGCAGACCCCGCAGCGCCTTGTCCGCGAGCTCGCCCGCGCCGGGCACGCCCAGCAAAGAGGAGAAGGCGTAGACGTGCGCCATGCGCGACGTGATCCACGTGTGCACCGGCCGCGCGAGGTCGGGGACGTCGTCGTCGTCGAGCCACTGCGCGGCGCCGTCCGACCGCAGCGAGGCCGCGCCGAAGTACAGGAGGTCGGCGAGCTGGTCGCGCCGCCATGCCGTGAGATCGGCCGTGGGGTCGACCCGGGGGGCCGCTGCGGGCGAGGGCTGCTCGGACGGGTGCTCGGTCATGTCTCGGTCCTTCTCGTGCTGGGAACGTGGTGCCGCACCGGGCGCGGTGCCGGTACGGCGCGGTGCCCCGGGACGATCATCCCGGGGCACCGCCGGTGGTGCATGCTCACCGTGCGCCCCGGAGACCGGGGCGCACGGTGGGCTCAGGGGCTCAGCCGCAGGTCACGGCCGCGTAGTCCGCCGTGATCGACGCCGTCACCCCCTGGTCTCCTCGGGTCGCCTCGACGGTGACCGTGCCGGCCTCGACCGACGTCGCCCGCGTCGCGAACGACTGGTAGGCGTTGGCCCCCGGCGCGACGGCCGCGAACTCCTTGGTGCCGAACGGCGTGACGAGGCGGATCGCGACGGGCGCGTCCTCGCCGTTCTCGGCGCGGACCGCGACGTACGCCTTGCCGGCGAGGCAGCGCGAGCTCACGGTGACGTCGATCGCGAGCTGCGGCTGGCCCTCGGTCACGGTCACGGGGACCTCGACCACCTGGCTGGTCCAGCCGTCGTCGACCACGACGTACGCGGTGTACGTCCCGGCCGCCGCGTAGGCGTGCGCCCCGGAGACGGAGCCGTCCGCCACGGTGCCGGCCGCGACGTCGGAGCCGTCGCCCCACGTGACCGCCGCGCGGAGCTCGGCGCCCTCGCGGCCGCCGGTCACCTGGGCGAGCACGGCGTCCGCGGACTGCCCGACGGCGAGGGTCACGCCGTCCGCGGCCGTCACCTCCAGCGCGGGGTGCTCGGCGAACGTGCCGTCGTGCGCGACCGCGACCACGTGGATCCGGCCGTCGCGCGCGAGCTCGCCCGGCTGGTCCGGGAGCGTGAGGCTCACGGCCCGCTTGCCCTCGGGGAGCGTGATCGGCGCCGTCGCGAAGAACGCGGCAGGGGTGCCGGTCTGCGGGCTGCCGCCGCGCAGGCGGTTGTCCGTGACCGCGACGGGGATGTTGCCGAACACCGGGTTGCGCGCCGCGCCCGACCAGTCGCCGAAGCTCAGGTCGATGGGCTGCGACGAGCCGTCGTCGAAGGTCAGCACGCCCTGGGCCTGCTGGTTCTTCTCCGTGCCGGTGCCGATCACCGAGAGCTGCTCGGCGTCCGCGGGGACCTCGAGCTCGATGGTCTGGCCGTCGCCCGTCGCGTTGTCCGGCTGGCCGGCGGGGACCGCCGGGACGTCGAACGCGAGGTCCGTGCCGGGCACCGTCGAGCGCTGGCCCTGGACGAAGCCCTTCGCCGCGAGCTGGGCCCGGTCGAAGAAGACGCCCTGGCCGTCGCACGACCCGACGGTCGTGCCGAGGTCGCCGATGCAGACGTTGTCGTACGCCGCGAGCAGCGAGCCCTCGCGCAGGAGCGAGACGGAGACGTACGAGGTGGTCGAGACGGGCTCGATCCCCTCGCCCGAGACCGTGACGGTCACGGGGTAGACGCCCGGGGCGGCCCACGAGTGCGCGGCGTTCACCGCGTACCCGCCGAACGCACCGGCCTGGAGCGAGCCCGCGACGGGCTGGGAGCCGTCGCCGAACGCGACCTGCACGTCGAGCGCCGACGCGTCGCCCTCGACCCCGGTGAGGGTCGCGAACGAGCCCGAGACCTCGCGCCCGGTGACCGTGTCGCGGTCGGGCGCGGCCGAGAGCGTCAGCTCCTCGGCCCCGGAGGCCTTCGGATCGGCGAGGAGCTCGACCTCGGCGAGCGACAGCGCGCCCGAGCCCGAGGCCGCGGTGACGGTCACGCGGTACTGCGCGAACGCCGTCGGCTCCTTGACCGTGAACGGCCGCGTCTGCAGCGCCCAGCGGAACTGCTCGCCGGACCGCTCGTCGAGGGTCGTCCAGGTCTCGCCGTCGTCGGAGCCCTCGAGGGTCCACGCGGACGGCGCCGCCGTCCCGCTCGCCCCGGAGGTCAGCGTGTACGACTCGACCGTCGGCCGGATGCCGTTGCCCGCCCACGTGATCGACGGGGTGGTCGTGGCGAACGTCGTGCGCGTGCCGGACGTGTTGTCCGTCAGGGCCGCGGCGCTCGTCGCCGCGTCGCCGTCCGCGACGGTCGTCGTGCCGAGGCCCGACGTCGTCGCGTCCTGGACCGGCGCCGGGGGCTCGTCGCCCTCGGTGAGCGACGGCGGCGCGTCGTCCTCGCCCGTGCCCCAGTCGGACGGCTCCGGACCCATGACGAAGTCCAGCGTCGCGCCGCCCGAGAGGTCGGCCTGGGAGAGCGACGTCGAGGTGCGGGCCTCGCCGTCCACCGCGAGGGACTGCACGTAGACGTTGTCCACCGAGTTGTTCTCGGCGTTGACCACGAGGTCGCCGTCCGGCAGGTGCACGGTGGCCTTGTCGAAGAGCGGCGAGCCGACCGCGTACTCGTCGGAGCCGACCTGGAGCGGGTAGAAGCCGAGCGAGGCGAAGATCCACCACGACGACATCTCGCCGTTGTCCTCGTCGCCCGGGTAGCCCTGGCCGATCTCGCTGCCCACGAACAGGCGGCGGGTGACCTCGCGGACCTTCTCCTGGGTCTTCGAGGGCGCGCCCGCGGCGTCGTACAGCCACGGGATGTGGTGCGACACCTGGTTGCTCATGCCCCACATGCCCATGCGCACGTCGCGCGCCTCGCGCTGCTCGTGGATGCCGCCGTTGCCGGCGCCCTTCTCCGGGGTGGAGAAGAACAGGTCGAGCTTGTCCTCCAGGCCCTGCTTGCCGCCGTAGAGGTTGGCGAGACCCTGCGGGTCCTGCGGCGCGTGGAACGCGAAGTTCCAGCCGCTCGTCTCGGTGTACCCGCCGCCCCAGGCCTCAGGGTTGTAGGTCTCCGGGTCGACGGCCCACGTGCCGTCCGCGTGCCGCGGCACGAAGAAGTCCACCTCGGGGTCGAACAGCTCGACGTAGTGCGTGGCGCGCTCGAGGAAGTACGAGGACTCCTCGCGCAGCGTCTCGCGACGCTCGTCCGGCGTGGCCGGGTCCTCCGCGAGGGCGGCGGCCATGTTGCCGATGCCGAAGTCGTTGATCAGGCCCTCCAGGCCCCACGACACGGACTCGTGCGTGGACTCCGGCGTGAACCCGAGGAACGGCGACGTCTGAAGGCCCTTGCGGCCCACGGCGTTGTTCGGCGGCGCGACGGACGCGTTGCGCAGCGCGGCGTCGTACGCCTCGAGCGCGGTGGCCGTCGGGAGCGAGCCCTTGAGGTACGCGTCCGCGAACGCGACGTCGGGGCTCGTGCCCGTCATGAGGTCGGCGTAGCCCGGCGAGGACCAGCGCGCGACCCAGCCGCCGTCGCGGTACTGCTGGACGAACCCGTCGACCAGCTCGCCCGCGAGCTCCGGGTAGAGGAGCGAGTACGCCGGCCAGGCCGTGCGGTACGTGTCCCAGAACCCGTTGTTCACGTAGATCTTGCCGTCGACGATCTTCGCGTTCGTCTGCGTGTCCGTCGCGGAGCCCGTGGTCGCGGAGACCGGGCTCGCGTACTTGTACGCCGGCGCCTGCGCCGTGCCCGTGTTCTCGAACTGCGAGTTCGGGTACAGGTTGAGGCGGTAGAGGTTGGAGTACAGCGTGACGAGCTGGTCCTCGCTCGCGCCCTCGACCTCGATGACGCCCAGGCGGTCGTTCCACGCCTGCGCGGCGGCGGCCTTGACCTCCGTGAAGGTCTTGCCCGTCACCTCCAGGTCGAGGTTCTTGCGCGCCTGGTCGAGGCTGATGAAGGAGGTCGCGACGCGCAGCTCGACCGTCTTGTCGGACGACGTGTCGAACGTCGCGAAGCGCGCGTCCGCACGGTTGCCCGCCGCCGTCCCGACCGCCGTCGGACTACGGTCGAAGGTGCCGGCGACGAACATGCGCGTACGGCCCACGGACAGGCCCGAGCCGTTCTCGACCCACCCGGAGAGCGTCCCCGTGGCCTGGTCGTACGTGAGCTTGGACGAGCCGTCCACCTTGTCCACGAGCACGTGGCCCGTGGCGCCGGGGTAGCTGAACCGGAGCACCGCGCCGTGGTCGGTGGGCGTCGCCTCGATCGCGGACCCGTTGGTGAACGTGACCCCGTAGTAGTCCGGACGCGCCAGCTCGTCGGCGTGGTCGAACTCGAGACCGCGCGTCGAGAGCGTGGCGTCGGGCGTCCCCGACGCCGTCGACGGGAGGAACGTCAGTTGGTTGCGGTCGCCCATCCACGGGCTCGGCTCGTGCGAGACGCCGAATCCCTGGAGCACGGGCTTGTTGTTGGCGTTGTTGGCCTTGTGGTACTCGTACAGCCAGCTCTGCGAGGAGGCGTTGGTGTAGGGCACCCAGAAGTTGAAGCCGTTGGGCGTCGCCGTCGCGGGGATGTTGTTCCCGCGCGAGAAGCTGCCCGACGCGAGCGTGCCGCGACGGGTGTCGACGTAGTTCGCGAGGCTCGAGCCGTCGATGGTCGCCGGGTTCGCGGTGATCGCGACGTCGTCGAGCCAGCCCGCGAACTTGGTGCCCGCGTGGCCGCCCGGGTTGTCGTAGCCGAGCAGCACCTGGTCGACGGTCTTGCCCGCGGCGACGTCGCCGAGGTCGATCCGCACGGAGTTCCACTGGTCGGCGTAGAGGATCTTGCCCTCGCCCTGCGCCTGGGCCGTCGCGACGGTCTCGTGCGCGTCGCGCGCACCGAGGTCGGACAGGTAGGTGCCGTCGGTGAACAGCACGTCCACCGCCGCGTACGTCGACGGGTACTGCAGGTCGTCGAGCAGCTCGGGGAAGATCGTGTAGCTCAGGCGCGTGTCCTCGCCCACGACGACGTCGACGTCGTCGTAGAGCACGTTGGTCGCGTAGGTCTCGCCGTCGGCGAGGTGCGAGCCGTCGTACCGCAGCGAGTGCAGGCCCGAGAACCCGACGCCCGCCTTGTTGGTGAAGCTCACGCGGGGCCCGGTGCCGACCTTGGTGTTCATGGGCGCGGCGGAGGGGCCCGCGCTCAGGTCGTCCGAGAGGTCCCACCCGGCGAGCTGGACGATGGAGTCGCCCGAGTTCGCGGTCACGTTGAGGCGCAGGTACGTGTACGCCTCGGTGGGCTCGTCGAGCTCGAAGCTGCGCGTCTGCTGCCGGTTCGGGAAGTCCTCGTCGGTGCGCTGGTCGAGGGGGGTCCACGTGGAGCCGTCGTTCGAGCCCTCGATCGTCCAGGTCTTCGGGTCGCGGCCCGCGGCGTCGTCGCCCGAGGTCATCGAGTAGGCGACGAACGAGACCGGCTCCGTGAACTCGTACCGGACCCAGCCGGTCGAGGCGAACGCGAGCCACTTGGTGCCGGAGCTGCCGTCCGCGAGGTTCGCGGCGCCCTCGTTCGGCAGGTTCTGGGCGCTCGCCGTGACGGCCTTGAGCTTCCCGAGCACGCTGCCGGGGAGGCCGCTCGTGAACGACCCGACGTTCGCCTGCCAGGGCGCGCCGTCGCGCTCGGCCACCGTGGAGGCGAGCGCTGCGGGGTCTCCCGACTCGAAGGACGACGAGAAGTCCCCGGGCTCCGCGGCAGCGGCGGGGGCTGCCGTGAGGACGCCGACGGGGACTGCGAGAGGGACGGTGAGGGCCGCGGCGAGCGCGAGGCCGAGGGGCCTCGCGCGGCCGCTCCTGGAGCGCGCGGCGTCCGCGCGTCCGGACGGGAGGGGTCTGGTCATGCTCGCGATCTCCTTCGATCATCTGACAGCGCTGTCAGGCTGCAGGGGTGCCCCTGACAACGCGCAGGGGGGAAGCGTTGTCAGGGGCAGCCCGAACTTATGCGCGGGCGACGGTCTTTGTCAACGCGGCCGAGGCCGCCGGGACCGGACGGGACGCTGCCGTCGCGCCCGGCGCCGCGGGCCCGGGCTCCCGGGCGCCGCGGGCCTAGGCTCCCGGGCCGGAGACCTCGCCCGTGCCCCGCACGACGAGGCGCGTGGGCACCACGACGAGGCGCGGGGCCAGCTCCGGGTTCTCGGCCCGTGACACCGCGAGCGACGCAGCCTGGCGCCCCATCTCGACGACGTCGTACCCCACGACCGTCACGTTCAGCAGGTCCGCGAGCTCGAAGTCGTCGAAGCCGACGAGCGCGACGTCCGCCGCGCCGCCCGCGGACACGCGGTCCCGCAGCGCGTGGAGCGCACCGACCGTGATCTTGTTGTTCGCCGTGACGAACGCCGTCGGGGGCTCCGGGAGGGCCAGGAGCTCCGCGACGAACGCGCGCGCGAGATCGGCGTCGTGGGCACCGTCCCGCACGTACCGCGACGGGTCCTCGACGCCCGCGCCGCGCAGCGTCGCGACGAACTCGTCGCGACGCTCCTGGAACGTCCACAGGCGGGAGACGTCTCCCACGAGGGCGATCCGCCGGTGCCCGTGCGCGAGCAGGTGCGTGACGGCGTCGCGCACCCCGCCGCGGTTGTCGATGACGACGGTGTCCGCGTCGACGCCCTGCGCGGGCCGGTCGATGAAGACGACGGGCAGGCCGTCGTCGAGCTCGCGGCGCAGCGACGAGTGGTCCGTCGACGTGGGCGTCACGACGAGCGCGCCGACGCGGCGCTCGACGAGCGCCTCCGTGAGCGAGCGCTCGCGCTCGGGCTCCTCGTCGGAGCTCGTCGTGATGAGCTGGAGCCCGTGGTGACGCAGCTCGCGCTCGATCCCGCTCGCGAGCGCGGAGTAGAACGGGTTCGCGAGGTCGCCGGTGACGAAGCCGACGAGCCGCGAGGAGCCACCGCGCGCCAGGTCGGCCGCCACCGCGTTGCGGCGGAAACCGAGCCGCTGCGCGGCCTCCTGCACCTTGGCCCGCGTCTGCGGCGCCACGTTGGGCTCGTCGTTGAGGACGCGCGACGCCGTCTTGAGGCTCACGCCGGCGACCTCCGCGACGGCCGCGAGGGTCGGCCGTCGGCCCCCGCGCCCTGCGTGCGGGCGTGCCGCCGTCTCCGTCGGGGTGCCCGTCACGGCACCCCGCGCCGTCGCCGCGCTCCCGCCCGGCGGGAGCGCGCCCGTGCTCTCCCCCTGCATCACCATCATCAGACCTCCCGTCGACCGCGGATGAGCATGTCGACGACGATAGCGAGCAGGAGCACCGCTCCGGTCACGATGTATCGCGTCGCCGTGTCGAGGTTGAGCAGCGTCAGCCCGTTGGCGATCGACTGGATGACCAGCACGCCGAGCAGCGCGGACCATGCGCTCCCGCGTCCGCCGAACAGGCTCGTCCCGCCGATGACCGCCGCGGCGATCGCCGTGAGGTAGGTGTCGGCGGCGCCGGTGCCCTGGTTCGCGGCGGCGAGACGCCCGGCCGCGAGGATGCCGCCCAGTGCGGCGAACGTGGAGCAGGCGACGAAGCACGAGACGACGGTCCGCCGCACCGCGACGCCCGCGAGGAGCGCGGAGCGTCGGTTCCCGCCGACGGCGCGCACCGACCGCCCCCAGCGCGTGCGGCGCAGCAGGACGTCCACCACCACGACGAGCGCGACGAACAGCACGACCGTGTAGCCGATCCCGCGCGCGGTCCCCAGGTACGCGACCGAGCCGACGAGGACCGCGGCGAGCACGGCGGTGCGGACCGCGATCCGGCCCAGGCCCGGGCTCGGCAGCTCCGCGCGCACGCGACGCAGGTGGTCGACGACGCGCAGCGCGGCGTACCCGACCACCACCACGACCACGAGGACCCAGGCGGCGGCCGGCGCGAGGAAGCCCTGCTGCACGGTGCGCACGAGCCAGGACTCGAACGGGATGTTGATCGAGCCCGAGGGACCGAGCACCCGCAGCTGCACGCCCGCGAGGACGAGCAGCCCGGCCAGGGTGAAGACGAACGACGCGAGCCCGAGGCGCGTGGACAGCATCCCGTACCCCAGGCCGACCACGACGCCCACGGCGAGCGCCGCGAGGATCGCGAGCCCGACGGGCCAGTCCAGGTTCACGGTCCCGACCGCCAGCACCGCCGCGGCGAGCCCGCTCACGGAGCCGACGGACAGGTCGATCTGGCCGACCAGCAGCACGAGCACGACCCCGAGCGCGATGATCCCCGTGGGCGCGCTCTGGAGCGTGAGGTTGACGAGGTTCTCCGCCGAGAGGAACGCCGGGTTGATCGCGCCGAGCACGACCCAGATGAGCAGGAGCGCGCCGACGATCGGGAGCATGCCGAGGTGGGCGCCGCGCAGCTGCCGGACGACGCTCCCGGACAGCGCGCCGGTCGACGAGCGGTCGAGCGCCGCGCCCGAGGTGCGGCCGGGGACGCTCATCGGTGCACCGCCCCGGTGCCGCCGGAGCGCCGCTCGCGCGGCTCGCGCCCGGGGCCGGTCGGGGGCCGGGTGGCGCCCCCCGACCGCGCGGGCCGGACGGCGCCCGTCATCGCGGCGAGCAGGTCCTCGTAGGACGTGTCGCCCGCGAACTCGCCGTGCACGCGCCCGAGCCGCAGCACGACGATGCGGTCGGCGACGGCCTGCAGGTCGCCCGCCTGGTGGCTGATGAGCACGACGGCGTGGCCGCGCTCGCGCAGCTTCTCGATGAGGTTGAGCACCTCGGCCGTCTGCCGGACGCCGAGGGCCGCCGTCGGCTCGTCGAGGACGAGCACGCGCGGTGCGCCCAGCAGCGCCCGCGCGACGGCCACGACCTGCCGCTGCCCGCCGGACAGCGTGCGCACGGGCTGCCGCACGGACGGGACGGTCGCGGCGAGCTGGTCGAGCAGGCCCCAGGCCTCGCGCTCCATGGCGATCTCGTCGAGGAACGGGCCGCGCAGCGTCTCCTGCCCGAGGAACACGTTCTCGACGACGTCGAGGTCGTCGACGAGGGCGAGCTGCTGGAACACCGCCGCGATGCCGTGCGCGCGCGCCGCCGCGGGCGAGTCGAGGACGACGGGCGCGCCGTCGAGCAGGACCTCTCCCGCGTCGGGCCGGAACGCGCCCGCGACGACGCCAGCGAGGGTCGACTTGCCGGCGCCGTTGTCGCCCACGACGGCGAGCACCTCGTGCTCGTGCACGTCGACGTCCACGTCGACGAGCGCGCGGACGCCGCCGAAGTTCTTGGAGACGCCGCGCAGCGACAGGACGGGGGCGCTCACGGGGCGACCTCCAGGAGCCCCGCCTCGACGCACGCGTCGACGTAGTACGAGGTGCAGATCTCGTCGACGGTGTAGACCCCGCCGTCGACGATGACGCGCTGCACGTCGTCGATCCCGACCGCGCGCGGCGCGAGGAGGAGGCTCGGGACGCCGTCGATGACGGCGGTCGCGCGGGGGTCCTCGCCGCGGAGCACGCGCACGGCGAGCTCGGCCGCCGTGCGCGCCTGCTGGGCGGTCGCCTTGTACACGGTCATGTACTGGTCGCCGGAGACGACGCGCTGGACCGCCGCGAGCTCGCCGTCCTGTCCCGTGGTGGGCGGGACGGGGTCGAGGCCGGCGGCCTTCATCGCCGCGATCGCGCCGCCCGCGATGCCGTCGCTCGCCGCGAACACGCCGTCGACGCGGCCGCTGTACTGCGTGAGCTGCCCCTCGACCCACTCGGTCGCCTTGTCGGGGCTCCAGTCGGGGGTGTCGTACTCGGCGAGCACGTCGATGTCCTCTCCCTCGAGCGCGCGGTGGGCGCCGGCGGCGAGCTCCGCGGCGTTCGGGTCGGTCGGCGAGCCCTGCACGAGCAGGACGCCCGGCCGCCGGCCCTGCGCCGGCGGGTCCTGCTCGGCGCGGTCGAGGACCGCGCCCACGAGCGCCTCCCCCATGAGGTACCCGATGAGCTCGTTGTCGAACGAGACGTAGTAGTTCGCACCCTCGACGAAGCGATCGTAGGCGATGACCGGCACCCCGAGCCGCTGCGCCTCCGCGACGATGCTCACCGCGGCGACCGCGTCGACCGCGTCGAGGACCAGCACGTCGGCACCGCGCGCGAGCATGGACTCGGCCTGCTGCTGCTGGTTCGCGGCGTCCTGGGCAGCGTTGGCGTACAGGACCTCGCACGTGGGGCAGCGGCGCTCGACGACGCCGACGAAGGTCGGGCGGTCGGTGGTCTCGTAGCGCGCGGTCTTCGCCTCGGGCAGCAGGAGCCCGATGGTCCCCTCCGACGGCCCGGTCGGCTCCTCGGGCGCGGCGCAGCCGGCGAGCGCGAGCAGCGCGACGACGACGGCCGCGAGGGCGCCGGTCACGGCGGTCCGGGCCCGACGGCGGGTCGGCCCCGTGCGCGCGGCGGTCGCCCCGGTCATGCGCTCACCCCCAGCGACCCGCTGACGCGTGCGAGGTCGAGCGCGACGGCGAGCGCCCCGCGCACCTCGGCGGCGGACCCGAGCTCGGACGCGACCACCTCGACGGGGCCGGCGGTGCTCGGCACGGTCCGCTGCTCGAGCGCCGTGCGCAGCGGCCCGAGCAGGGCCTCCCCCGCGTCGGCCAGCTGTCCCCCGACGACGACGATCTCGGGGTCGACCAGGTTGCACAGGTTGGCGGCCGCGACGCCGAGGTGCTGGCCGGCGTCGAACAGGACGCGGCGGCACCCGGGGTCGCCCTCCTGGGCGCGCGCGATGACGTCGCGCAGGGTGAGGGGGCCGCGGCTCTCGGAGAGCATGGACAGCAGCACCCCGGCACCGACGTACATCTCGAGGCAGCCCCGGTTGCCGCACCGGCACACCGGGCCGTTCTCGTCGATGGTGACGTGGCCGATCTCGCCCGCGACGCCCGCGCGCCCGTGCACGACCCTCCCCCCGAGCACCAGCCCTCCGCCCACGCCGTGGGAGACCCGCAGGTACGCGACGGCGTCGTGCCCGACGGCGGCCCCGAACCGGGTCTCGGCGAGCGCGCCGAGGTTGGCGTCGTTGTCCACGGTCACGGGCGCGCCGAGCTCGGCCTCCAGCACCTCGGGCACCACGACGCCGTCCCAGCCGCGCATCATGCCGACCGTCGCGATGCGCCCCGCGCGCACGTCGACGGGCGCGGGCACGCCGACGCCGACGGCGAGGAGCTCGTCGGGTGCGGCGTCGACGGACGCGACCATCTCCTCGACGAGCAGGGCGGCGCGCTGCAGCCCGGTGTCCGCGCGGTGGTCGGGGGCCAGGGGCATGCGCTGGTCCGCGAGGACGCGCATGGACGCGTCGGCGAGCGCGACGCGCATGGACCGGGTGCCGAAGTGGACGCCGGCGACGAGCCCGAGGTTGCGCGCGAGCGTGACCTGGAGCGCGCGGCGGCCGCTGCGCGTGGACGGCGAGGTGTGCAGGACGCCCGCGCCGGTGAGCTCCTTGACGATGTTGGAGACGGTGGCCGGGGACAGGCCGGTGACGCCGGCCAGCTCGATCTGCGTGAGGGAGCCACGCTGCTGGACGGCGCTCACGATCCGAGCTCGGTTGGCCTCACGCAGTGAAGTCTGCGAGCCCGGGGTCACCCGGTCAGCGCGCACGCAGGTCAGGATACCGCCGGGGCACTCCCGTCCAGGTGGGACAGGCCGGGCGTGGACGCTGAGCCGATCTTCTGAACGAACTGGACAGCGCTGTCATCCTAGGCCAGACTCGACAGAACCGCTGGTTGCGTGCAGGACCTGACGCGAAGATCACGATTCGGCGACGCTTGCGTTCATTTCTTGACATCAAGCCGCACCGGGACGTTGTATGGGCAGCGGGTTCGAGGGCGCGCCGGTGCGCCCGGCCGATGAGACGTGGTCGTCTCGCCGGTCCCCCACGACCGAAGAAGGCGTAGGGAAATCACGATGCGAATCGATCGCAGGACGAGCGCGACGGTGGCGACGGCCGCCCTCGTGGGTCTCGCACTCGCCGCGTGCAGCGGCGGTGGTTCCGGTGACGGGGGCACCGGGGACGGAGGCGCTTCGGGGGGCGGCGACGAGGTCGAGGTGTTCACCTGGTGGGCCGCAGGCTCCGAGAAGGCGGGTCTCGACGCGCTGGTCGGCGTGTTCAACGAGCAGCACCCCGACGTGGAGTTCATCAACGGCGCGGTCGCCGGCGGCGCCGGCTCGGCCGCGAAGGACCTCCTCCAGTCCCGCCTGCAGGCGCAGGACCCGCCGGACACGTTCCAGGCGCACGCCGGTGCCGAGCTGCAGGACTACATCGACGCCGCGCAGATCGAGGACGTCTCGTCGCTGTACGACGAGTTCGGCCTCAACGACGTCTTCCCGGCCGACCTCGTCGACCGCCTCAAGTCCGACGACGGCGCGATCTACTCGATCCCGTCGAACATCCACCGCGCGAACGTCGTGTGGGCCAACCCGACGGTCCTCGAGGCCAACGGCGTCGACCCGGCCGCGACGTACGCGGACCTCGACGCCTGGATGGCGGACCTCGACAAGCTCAAGGCCGCGGGCGTCACGCCGCTGTCGGTCGCGACGACCTGGACCCAGGTCAACCTGCTCGAGACCGTGCTCCTCGCGGACCTCGGCGCCGAGGGCTACAACGGCCTGTGGGACGGCTCGACCGACTGGGAGGGCGCCGAGGTCACGGCCGCCCTCGAGGACTTCGAGAAGCTCATGAGCTACACCAACACCGACCGCGACGGGCTCGACTGGCCCGAGGCGACCCAGATGGTGATCGACGGCAACGCCGCGTTCAACGTCATGGGCGACTGGGCCGTCGCGGCGTTCGAGGAGCAGGGCAAGACGCTCGGCACCGACTTCACCGCGTTCCCGGTCCCGGGCACGGACGGCGTGTTCGACTTCCTCGCCGACTCGTTCACCCTCCCGGTGGGTGCGCCGCACCCCGACGGCGCCAAGGCGTGGCTCGAGACCGTCGGCTCGCTCGAGGGCCAGGTCGCGTTCAACAAGGCCAAGGGCTCCATCCCGGCCCGCACCGACGCCGACCCGTCGGAGTTCTCGGAGTACCAGCAGACGGCGATCGAGTCGTTCGGCAACGACACGATCGTGTCCTCGCTGGCGCACGGCGCCGCCGCGCCGGTCGCGACGCTCAACGCGATCTCCGACGCGACGAGCAAGTTCACGTCCGGTGGGTCCGACCTCGCGACCTACCAGTCCGAGCTCGCTGCCGCCGCACAGGGCTGACACCGCTCCACCGGAGCCGCCGCGCGTCGTCGGGAACCTCCCGTCGGCGCGCGGCGGACCCGCGCGACCGGAACGCGTCCCCGGGACACCGGGCGCCCCCCTGCGCCGCGTCCCACACCCACGACCGGGAAGACCCACCATGCTCAAGTCACTGCGACGAGCCGGCCCCGCGCTGCTGATGCTCGCCCCCTCGCTGATCCTCGTCGGCGTGTTCGTGTACGGACTCATCGGCGCGAACTTCCAGACCTCGATCACGGACAACCACACGGCCGCGCAGGCCACGGGACAGAAGCCGTCCGTGGTGGTCTGGTTCGAGAACTACGTCGACCTGCTCGGCAGCGAGGCGTTCCAGCACTCGCTGAAGAACCTCGTCCTCTACACGGTGGTGTTCCTCGCCGGCACGCTCGTCATGGGCTTCCTCTGGGCGTGGATGATGGACAAGCCCGTCAAGGGCGAGGGCCTGTTCCGCTCGGTCTACCTGTTCCCCTTCGCCGTGTCGTTCGTCGCCTCCGGCGTCGTGTGGCGCTGGCTCCTCAACTCGAACCAGGACGCGCAGGCGAGCGGGCTCAACCGGCTGTTCCAGATCATCGGGCTCGACTTCCTCCAGAACAACTGGTGGAACAACGTCACCTGGGGCATCACGGCCATCGCGATCCCCGCGATCTGGCAGCTCTCCGGCTACGTCATGGCGCTCTTCCTCGCCGGGTTCCGCGGCATCCCCGACGAGCTGCGCGAGGCCGCCCGCATGGACGGCGCCAGCGAGTGGAAGCTCTACCGCCACGTGCTCTTCCCGCAGCTCTCGCCGGTGGCGCTCTCCGCGCTCATCATCATCGGCCACATGTCGCTCAAGTCGTTCGACCTCATCATGTCGATCTCGAAGCCGGCGAACTACCAGACCAAGGTGCCGGCCGTCGACATGTACGTGTTCAAGTCGAGCTTCGACTACGCGAACGCCGCGGCGGTCGGCTCGATCCTGCTGATCATCGTGGCCGTCGTCATCGTGCCCTACCTGGTCCGCACCAACCGTCAGGAGAAGCGATGACCGACGTCGTAGCCACCTCGGTGCCGGCACCGGACACCGCCGGTCGCCCGATCGACCTGCACCGCACGGTGCCCAAGAACCGTTTCTCCGTGGGTCGCACCCTCAAGTACGCCGCGCTGATCTTCTTCGTGATCATCGTGCTCATCCCGGTCTACGTGCTCCTCGTGACGAGCTTCAAGGGCACCGGCGACGCGTCGCCCGCCCGCGCGTGGTCGCTGCCGCAGGTGTGGACCCTCGAGAACTGGCAGACGGCATGGACCGCGCTGTCCCCCGCGATCCTGCGCACGCTGCAGATGGTCGTGCCGTCGGCGATCATCGCGGCCTTCCTCGGCTCGCTCAACGGGTTCGTGCTCTCGCGCTGGTCCTTCAAGGGCTCGAACCTGGTCTTCACCCTGATCCTGTTCGGGATGTTCATCCCCTACCAGGCCGTGATGATCCCGCTCAACCAGCTCGTGCTGGACCTCGGCATCCCGAGCGGCGTGCCGTCGCTGATCCTGCTGCACGTCGTGTACGGCATCCCGATCACGACGCTCATCTTCCGCAACTACTACATGACCGTGCCGCACGAGCTCATCGAGGCCGCGCGCGTCGACGGCGCCGGGATGTTCCGGACGTACTGGTCGATCATCCTGCCGATCTCGATCCCCAGCTTCGTGGTCGTGCTCATCTGGCAGTTCACCTCGTCGTGGAACGACTTCCTCTTCGCGGTGTTCTTCTCCTCGAGCCAGAACGGCCCCGTCACGCTCGCGCTGAACAACCTCGCGAACGGCGCGCTGCTGCAGAACTACGGCGTGTCCATGGCCGGTGCGCTCTTCGCGTCCCTGCCGACACTGCTGGTCTACATCATCCTCGGCAAGTACTTCATCGGCGGACTCATGTCCGGCTCGGTGAAGGGCTGACCTCCGGTCGAGCCGAGCACGCGGGGGGCGGGCGGGACCTGGTCGTACCAGGTCCGGCCCGCCCCTCCGTCGTACCACCACCCACCGCACGACGACGGGCGCGCACCCCGCGACCGCCGCGCCGCGCGGCACCCGCGCACGACCGCAGGCTGCCGACGGCCCCCAGGACGACGACGTCTCAAGGAGCCTCGTGTACCACCACATGCCGCACCATCCCACCCCGCCCCCGCCGACCGCACGACGCCGCCGCGCCCGTCTGCTCTCCGGCGCCGCCCTCACGCTCGCGCTCGTCGCGCCCGTCGGCGCCGCGGCTCCCGCGCTCGCCGCACCGGAGGCGTCCGCCTCCTCGTCGGTCGTCGAGCCGCTCGACGGGCACGAGGTCTCGTCGCCCGACGGCAGCCTCGACCTCACGGTCGGCGTCGTCGACGGGCGCCTCACCTACGACGTCGTGCGGGACGGCACGACGACGGTCGTCGGCTCCTCCGGTCTCGGCCTCGTGCTGCGCTCCCCCGACGTCGACCTCACCTCCGGGATGACCGTCGAGTCCGTCGAGCGCGACGAGATCGACGAGACGTGGACACCCGCGTGGGGCACGAGCTCGTCGGTGCGCAACCACGCGAACGAGCTCACCGTGCACGCGCGCCACTCCTCCGGCCTGGCGCTGGACGTCGTGGTCCGCGTGTTCGACGACGGCGTCGGGTTCCGCTACGTCCTGCCTCACCAGGACGCGCTCGCGAGCGGCCCGTTCGTCGTGACGGCCGAGCGGACCGAGTTCGCGCTCCCGGCGGACCTCACCGCGTACTTCATCCGCGCCGGCACGGACTGGAACGCGGACGAGAAGCACTACAGGACCGCGCCTGTCGGCGACGTGCCCGACGCGCAGACGCCGCTCACGCTCTCCCGCGGCGACGACCTGTTCCTCGCCGTCCACGAGGCCGACCTCACGGACTACGCGAGCATGACGCTCGTCCGCGGCGCGACCCCCGGGACCCTGGTGAGCGAGCTCGTCGCGCTCCCGGACGGCACCAAGGCGGTGCTCGACGCGCGCGAGAAGGACGTCGTGACGCCCTGGCGTACGGTGCAGGTGGGCCGCGCGGCGGGCGACCTCGCCGAGTCGCACCTGGTCCAGAACCTCAACCCGCCGTGCGCCGTGTGCGACGTCGACTCGGACGGCGACGGCACCGCCGACACGACCGACTGGATCGAGGCGGGGACGTACACCGGCGTGTGGTGGGAGCTCCAGCGCCGCGACACGACGTGGACCGCAGGTGCCAAGCACGGCGCCACGACCGCGCGGATCAAGGACTACATCGACCTCGCGGCCGACGCGGGGGCCCGGTACGTGCTCGCCGAGGGCTGGAACACCAACGCCGGGGGCTCCTGGACCAACCAGGACTTCACGACGCCGATGCCCGACGTCGACCTCGACGAGGTGCTGCGCTACGGCGCCGAGAAGGGCGTCGGGTTCGTCGCGCACAACGAGACGCGCGGCTACGTCGACTACTACGACCAGAACCTCGAGCGCATCTTCTCCCAGTACGAGGAGTGGGGGATCCACGCGATCAAGACCGGCTACGCGACCCGCTTCCAGCTCGGCGGCGTCAACCGCAGCCACTACGACCAGGAGGCGGTGAAGCACTACCAGCGCGTCGTCGAGGCGGCGGCGCGGCACGGCATCTCCGTCAACGCGCACGAGGCGATCAAGCCCACGGGCAAGGACCGCACCTGGCCCAACATGATGACGGGCGAGGGCGTCGCGGGCATGGAGCAGCAGAACTACATGGGCGCGAACGGCAACCCGCCGGAGCAGGCGACCATCCTGCCGTTCACGCGCTGGATCGGCGGCCCGGCCGACTACACGCCGGGCGTGCTCGACGTGCTGTGGGACCCGGCGAAGCTCAACACGCGGGTGCAGACGACCACCACCACCCAGCTCGCGCTCTACACGACCTTCTACAGCCCGCTCCAGATGCTCGCGGACACGCCCGAGAACTACGCGAAGCACCCCGAGGCGTTCGAGTACCTGCGCGGGATGCCGGCGACGTGGGACGAGTCGCGCGTGGACGCGCAGATCGGCGACCACGTGACGACCGCCCGCCGCAGCGGCGACACCTGGTACGTGGGCGTCGTGACCGACGAGGTCGACCGCACGCTCGACGTCCCGCTGGACATGCTCGACGACGGCGTCACGTACGTCGCGGAGGTCTGGGCCGACGCCCAGGACGCGAGCTGGAAGGGCAACCCCACGGCGGTCGAGGTCACGCGGTCCCTCGTGACCTCCGACGACGTCCTCAGCGCGTCGCTCGTCGGGGCGGGCGGGCAGGCGGTCCGGCTCCGGCCCGCCACCGCGGAGGACCTCGCAAAGCTCACGCCGTACGAGCGCGCCCGTCTGGACCTCGTGGGGACGCCGACCGCGACGTTCGACCCGGCGACCGGGTCGGTCCACGTCACGGCCCAGGTCGCGAACGCGGGCACCACGGTCGCGGAGGCGCACCTGGTCCTCGACGGCGAGACGGTCGCGGGCACGACCGCGCGGGTCGGCGGCGGACAGACGCGCGAGCTCGCGTTCACCCTCGACGCGGCCGACGTGTCCTACACGGAGCACAACGAGCTCGCCGTCGCCGGGGCGGACGACGCGCTGGGCGAGCCCGCCCGGGCGGCGCTCCTGCCGTACCCGGACGGCGCCGCCCTGGAGGCCCTGGTGGCCGCCGCTCGCACGGACGGCGACCTCGACCCCGCGACGGCGGCGCTGCTGACGACGCGGGTCGGTGCGCTCGTCGCGGCGGCGGCCGACGCCGACCTGGGCGCCGCCCAGGTCGCCGCGCAGAGCGTGCGGACGGTCCTGCTCACGCGCTCGTCCGAGCAGGTCGGGGGAGGCGCGCTCGCGACGCTCGACACCGCGGTGGCGCCGTGGCTCGGCGAGCGGGTCGGGCTGCCGCGCGTGCTCGCCGACCTGCACGCGGCCGAGGAGGCGGGAGAGCTCACCGCGGGCGACGCCGCCGCCGCGAGGGCACCGCTGGCCGCCGCGGTCCGTGCCGCGACGCGCGACGACGACGCCGCCGTGGGCAGGGCCCTCGACCGGGCGGCCGCCGCGCTCGCCGCCCTGCCCGCCGGTCCCGCGGCCGAGGCCCTGGGCGGTCTCGTCGCGGCCCAGCGCGAGGAGCTCGTGCTCGAGGCCGAGGCCGGGACGCTGAGCGGGGGCGCGATCACGACGACCGAGCACCCCGGCTACACGGGCACGGGCTTCGTCCGCACCCTCAGCCGCGAGGGGGCGGCCTTCGCCGTGGACGTCGCGGGCGTCGCGCCGGGGACCACCTACGAGGTGAGCTTCCGCTACGCCAACGGCATGGTCGTCGCCCCCCTCGACCGCCAGCTCTCGCTCACGGTCGACGGCGTCTCGTCCGGCCCCGTCCCGTTCCCGAACCTCGGGCAGGACGCCGAACGGTGGCGTCGCTGGGGCTTCACGGAGCCGGTGCGCGTGACCGTGGGCGAGGGGACGACGCGCGTCGGCCTGCGCTACGACCGCGGCGACACGGGCAACGTGAACGTCGACCACGTGCGGCTCGTCCCCGACCGTGGCGTCGTCGTCGGGTCGTCCGGCGGCGTCGTCGGCACCGCCGCCGACGTGCGCGTCGAGGCGCAGGCGCGGTGCCTGGCCGGCAAGGCCTACGTGGCCCTGCGCGCGCTCAACGGCGAGGACGTCCCGGTCGGGCTCACGCTCGGCCTGGCGACCGCGTTCGGCGAGCGCACGGTCGCCGACGTCGTGCCCGGCGCGTCCGGCTACCAGTCGTTCGCGACGCGGGCGCGGGCCGTCGAGGCGACGACCGCGGTGGTCACCGCGCACGGCGAGCTCGGCGGAGAGCCCGTGGACGCGCAGGTGTCGGTCGACGTGCCCGCCGTCGACTGCGGCTGAGCGGACCGCCCGGTCGGCCGTCACGGCGGCCGACCGGGCGAAGTCCGCGGCGCTCCCTTCACTCCCGGGAGAACCCCGCCTATACTCGCTGTCGACAGCGCTGTCAGGTGGCCTCGCGTCACCGCGTGCGACGTCGCACCACCCGAGAGGAACGCACCGCGTGAGCATCCCCCGCCCCGCCTGAGCGGCTCCCCCGACCCGCGCGGGGGCGCCGGTCGTCCGACCCTGGACCGGCGCTCCCCGCGCGCACCGCACCACCTCCCACCCGCCCGCACCCGTACCACCCGCCCGAGCACCAGCACCGTTGCCGCTCGACGACGCCCGGAGGCCCCATGACCCGCCCGCCCACCCCACCGCCCGGACGGCGCGCACGCCGCCGCGCCACCGCCGCCGTCGCGCTCGCGACCGCCGGGGCCCTGCTGCTCACCCCCGCGGTCGCGCAGGGAGCGCCCTCGGCCGCCTCCCCCGCAGCCGTGACGGCGGAGGTCGACCCCACGCCCGCGTTCGGCGCGCCCGACGCGACCGCGGCCGACTATTACGGCGCGCTGCTGCGCCACACCCGCTGGGTCGAGACCGTCTGGGACGAGTCCGCCGGGGTGTACCAGCTCAAGGACTTCAACTTCGCCGTCGTGCTGGGCAACGCCGTGCTCCTGACCCACGGCGAGTACGACGCCGAGCTCGCGGGCATCTCCGAGGAGACGCTCCGCGCGCACACGCTCGCCACGATCCGGCACTACGCCGCGAGCAACCGGTTCGTCGACCCGGCGGGCACGTGGGGCAAGAAGCTGTTCTGGGACTCGACGTTCCAGTCCTACTTCCTCGCGGCCGGGACGCTGCTGTGGGACGAGCTCGACGCGACGACGCAGGCCAACCTCACGACGATCGCGACCGGCCAGTCCACGTACACCGCCGACCTCGACTTCGGCAAGGACCCCCTCTCCGGGTCGTGGACCGCCGACTGGCCGACGGGCAAGTTCGAGGGCGACACGGCGCAGGAGGAGGTCGGCGTCTACACGCAGGCGCTCGCCCCCGGCCTCGCCTGGGCCCCCGACGACCCCGACGCGGCGCGCTGGGCCGAGCAGCTCGGCGACTGGGGCCGCAACGCGGCGGGGCAGCCGACCGCCGACCGCAACAACCCGGCCGTCGTCGCGGGCAAGCCCGTGTCGACGAACACCATGCAGACCATCCACGACACGTACCTCGTGGAGAACCACGGGTCGTTCGGCCCGCACTACCAGTCCGACATCTGGCGGTCCGGCGGGCGCAACGCGATCCACTTCCTCCTGCGTGACGAGCCGCTGCCGGAGATCCTCACGCACCAGCCCAACTCGGCGGAGCTGTGGGAGTCGATCAAGCTCGTCATGTCCGACGCGGGCGAGCCGTTCATGCCGATGGTCGCCGACCGCGAGTACCTCTACGGCCGCGACGCCATCCCGATGGCGTTCCTCGGCCAGGTGCTGCGCGACCCCGACGCCGCGCGCGCCGAGGCGAACCTCGCGGCCGCGCTCGCGGACTACCAGTCCTACGCCCCGGTCTACCGCCTCGCGAAGTTCTCCGGCGAGCCCAAGTACGAGCCGGAGGCGCGCGCCGAGATCGCCATCTCCTACCTGCTGCACGTCGAGGCCGCCGAGTCCCCCGAGGGCCCGGTCGAGCCGACGCCGCAGGACGCGTTCTTCGAGCGCCTCGCCGGGGTGCGCGACTTCGGCGCCGGCCCGGGGCTGACGGTCCAGCAGTCCGCGGACGCCTGGGCCGCGGCGTCGAGCCGCAAGGGCTTCGTGAAGTTCCCCTGGGTCCCGTCGCACGACTCGTGGCTCTTCCACGTCTCGGGCTCGACCCCCTACCTCTACCCCAGCACCGGCGCGGCCGTCGACGAGCGGCACGTGACGACGTACACCGGGCCGCGCGACGGCTTCGAGGGCACGTCGTCGGTGTTCCGGATCGGGACGGGGTACGCCGGCCAGGTCACGCTCCCGACCGGGGCCGCGGTCTACGCGTCGACCGGCGCGGGCACCGAGGACGCGAGCCTGTCCGTCCGCAACCTCGACATGAACGGGTACTCCGGCCTCGACGGGTCGCGCACCTACATGACCGCGGAGGGCGAGACCACCGCGACGCTCCCGGTGACGCGCCCCGCCGACCCCGCGGACGCCAAGGCCGCGCGCGTGGACGACCTCACCTTCGCGCCCGTCACCGCGCGGTACGTGCGGCTCCTCGGACAGCAGGGCCACCCGCAGTACGGCTACTCGATGTTCGCGTTCCACGCGTACGGCGCGGACGAGGGGTCGGCGACCGACCTCGCGGCCGGCAAGGTCGCGACCGCGTCCAGCGAGGACGCCGCGAACGGCCGTACCGCGGCCCGCGTGACCGACGGCAACGCGTCGACCCGCTGGGCCGTCGCGGTCGGCGAGCGCACCCGCCCCGACTCGTGGATCCAGGTGGACCTCGGCGAGGAGACGACCGTGGGCGGCGTGCGGTTCGCGTGGGAGGCGAGCGCGGGAGCGCGGTACCTCGTCCAGACGTCGACCGACGGCCAGACCTGGACGACGGCCACCGCCTACGGCAAGGCCCCGGCGGACGTGAACGTCGCGCGCCTCGACACCGTCGACCTCACCCCGGAGGGCGCGGCCGAGCCCGCGCCGGTCACGACGCGCTACGTCCGCATGCAGGGCGTGCGCGGGGACGCGGCGTACGGCTACTCGCTCTACCACCTGCGCGCGTTCTCCCCGACCGGCACGGACGTCGCGGCGGGCAAGCCGGCCACGGCGTCGAGCGCCAACGGCTCCAACCCCGCGAGCGCCGTCACCGACGGCTCGGCCACGACCCGCTGGGCCGTCGCGGTCGCGGACCGCACGAAGCCCGACTCGTGGATCCAGGTCGACCTCGGCGCCCCGACCGAGGTCAGCCAGGTCCAGCTCGGCTGGGAGGTCGCCGCGGGCCAGGAGTACCGCGTGCAGACGTCGCTCGACGGCCGGACCTGGCACGACGCCGCGTCGTTCCGGTACACCGGCGACCAGGTGCTCAGCAGCGACGGCGACTGGCTCAACGTCGAGGGCGAGGCCGGGTTCGTCGTGCGCGGCTCCGACGCGCCGGTGACGGTGTCGCGCGCGACCGACACGCGGCACGTCGTCCGGCTCACGGACGGCGCGACCGGCCCCCGGCTCGTGGAGATGGTCCCGGGCGACGCCGCGGCGACCGCCGCGCAGGCCGGGGCCCGCGTGCCGACGGCTGCGGACCCGGCCGTGCTCGTGAGCGCCGTCGACGGCTACGTCGTGGCGTTCAACCTCACGGGCGCGGACGTCGCGACGACGCTCACCGTCCCGCACGACGGCGGGGCCGTCCCCGTCTACGCGGGCACGCAGACGGTCGGCGCGGACGCCTCGGCGCTCGACGTCACCGTCCCCGCGGGCGACGCGGTCGTCCTCGCACCCCGCGCGACGGTCGCCGCGCACGGCGGAGCGACCCCGGCCGGGGTCACCGTCGCCGTCGACGACGCCCGGTCGTTCCGCGTGAGCGGCGACGGGACGCCGGTCGAGCTCCGCCACGCCGAGACGGGAGCGACCCGCACGGTCGGGGCGACGCCGTCCGGCACGCGCGTCACCTTCCGGGACGCGACCCGGTTCCCGGTCGCCGACCACGCGCTGAGCACCCTCACGTTCCCCGCGTCGGTGCTGCCCGACGGCATGACGTCGCCGTCGCTCGCCGTGGACGGCGACGCCGCCACGGCGTGGGTCCCCGGCCCGGACGGCCGCATGGTCACCGACCTGGGCGCACCGCGTGAGATCGGCACCGTCGTCGCCGCCTGGGAGCGGGGCGGGGCGCCGGAGTCGGTCGTGTCCGTGAGCGACGACGGCCTGACGTTCACCGACGTCGGCACCCTCGGCGCAGGGGACGTCCGCGGCACGCTCGCCGTCGACCGCACGGCGCGGTACGTCGCGCTGAGCACGTCGTGGCAGGACGGCGACCCGGGGCTCACCGCGCTGCGGGTGCTCGCGCCCGGCGCGGCGGACCCGACGTCTCCGGCAGCAGTCGCCGTCACCGCGACGGCCGAGGTCCGGTGCCTCGGCGGCAAGCCGTACGTCGCCGTGCGGGTCGTGAACGACGACGACGCGCGCCTCGACGTCGAGGTCGCCACGCCGTGGGGCTCGAAGAGCTTCCCCTCGGTGGCCCCCGGCAAGAACGCGTACCAGTCGTTCGCCGTCCGCGGCGACGCCGCGGACGGCGCCGTGAGCGTCACGGCCGCGCCGTCGGACGACGCCGACGAGCGCGAGACCGTCGCGACGCCGGAGCACGGCCGACCGACCTGCGGCTGACCCGCGGCCGCCCGCGGCCGACCCCGGCCGACCTCGGCCGACCCACCCCGAACCCGGGGTCGCTCCTCGATCCACCTCCGGATCGAGGAGCGACCCCGGGTTCGGCGCGCTGGGGTGCAGCCCTCAGGACCTAGGTGACTCACAGGTTCGGCTCAGGCGCGTCACCGGGTCAGGGAGGAGGCTGGTTCCATGACCGCAGCCACCGCCCCCGTCGGCCGTCCCGACCAGCCCCGCCTGACGCGCCCGGACGGCTCGCCCGTCCGCGTGCTCGTGGTCGACGACGAGCCCAACCTCGCCGAGCTGCTCACCTCGGCGCTGCGCTACGAGGGCTGGGACGTGTCCACCGCGCTCGACGGGAGCTCCGCGATCCGGACCGCGCGCGAGACCGATCCCGACGTCGTCGTGCTCGACGTCATGCTCCCCGACATGGACGGCCTCACCGTGCTGCGACGCCTGCGCGAGCAGGAGGCCCGGAGGCCGGTGCTGTTCCTCACGGCGCGCGACGCCGTCGAGGACCGCGTCGCCGGCCTCACCGCGGGCGGCGACGACTACGTGACCAAGCCGTTCAGCCTCGAAGAGGTCGTCGCGCGCCTGCGCGGGCTGCTGCGCCGGGGCGGCGCCACCGCGCGCGAGGACTCGGTGCTCGTCGTCGGCGACCTCGAGCTCGACGAGGACGCGCACGAGGTGCGCCGCGCGGGCGAGGAGGTCCGGCTCACGGCCACCGAGTTCGAGCTCCTGCGCTACCTCATGCGCAACCCGCGCCGCGTGCTCTCCAAGGCGCAGATCCTCGACCGCGTCTGGAGCTACGACTTCGGCGGCCAGGCGAACATCGTCGAGCTCTACGTCTCCTACCTGCGTCGCAAGATCGACAAGGGCCGCGAGCCCATGATCCACACGCTCCGCGGCGTCGGCTACGTGCTCAAGCCCGCGGCGGGCGCGGCCGACGCCGGTGCCTGAGCCGTCACGGGCCGGGACGGCCCCGGCGCAGGGGACCGGGACACCGGGCCCGGCCCGCCGACGTCCCACCGCGCTGCGGCGACGGCTCGTCCTCGTGGTCGCCGGTGTCGTCCTCGTCGTGACCGTCGGGCTCGCCGCCGCCTCGACCGCGGCGCTGCGCACCCAGCTCGTCACCCAGGTCGACCACGAGCTCGAGCAGGCGAGTCAGCGGCTCGCGCAGGGGCCCGGGGTCCTGCCGCCGGGCAGACAGCTCCCTGACGACGCGACGGGCACCCCGGCCCCGTCGCCCAGCAGCCTTCCCGACGGCGACGACCCGGCACGCCTGCCTGCCGGCATCGGTCCGGGGAGCGCGCTCGTGCGCTACGCCGACGGCGAGATCGTGCTCGCGGAGTACGTCTCGCCGACGCTCGAGCGCGTCACGCTCGACGAGGCCCAGATCGCCACGCTCGAGGCCGTGCCGGCCGACGGCAGGGCGCACGACGTCGACCTGCCGGACCTCGGGTCGTTCCGTGCCGTGCACCGGACGACGGACGACGACCAGCCCGTCGTCGTCGCCTCGAGCACGACGACCGTCGACGCGACGGTCGAGGACTACGTCTCCGTCCAGGTCGCGCTCGGCGCCGCGGGCCTGCTCGCCGCCGTGCTCCTGGGCACGTGGCTCGTGCGGCGCTCGCTCCGGCCACTCGACGACGTCGCCGCCGCGGCGAGCCGCGTCTCCGAGCTGGAGCTCGCGCAGGGCGAGATCGACGCGATCCCGCGCGTCCCGGCCGACCTCACCGACGAGCGCACCGAGGTCGGGCAGGTGGGCGCCGCGCTGAACCGCATGCTGGAGAACGTCGAGACCTCGCTCCAGGCGCGCCACGACTCCGAGACCCAGGTGCGGCGGTTCGTCGCCGACGCGAGCCACGAGCTGCGCACCCCGCTCGCCTCCATCCGCGGGTACGCCGAGCTCGTGCGCCGCTCCCCCGACGACGTCCCGCCCGCCACCGCGCGCTCGCTCGACCGCATCGAGTCCGAGGCCGTCCGCATGACGGGGCTCGTCGAGGACCTCCTGCTCCTCGCGCGGCTCGACGCCGGCCGCCCGCTCGACCGCGCGCCCGTCGACCTCGCCGGCCTCGCCGTGGACGCCGTCATGGACGCCCACGCCGCCGGGCCCGACCACGACTGGGACCTCGACCTGCCCGGCACCGGCGACCTGGACGTCGACCTCGCCACGGACCTGCCCGACGCGCGCGGCGAGGACACCGACGAGGACGTCGACCTCGAGGTCCTGGGCGACGAGGCGAGCCTGCGCCAGGTGCTCGCGAACCTCCTCGCCAACGCGCGCACGCACACCCCGCCGGGCACCCACGTCGCGGTACGGCTGACGACCGACGGCGAGGACGTCGTGCTCACCGTCGCCGACGACGGCCCCGGCGTCCCGCCGACCCTGCGCCCGACGCTCTTCCGGCGCTTCACGCGCGGCGACGACGCCCGCAACCGCACCGGCGGCTCCACCGGCCTGGGCCTCGCCATCGCCGACGCGATCGTCACCGCGCACGGCGGCACGATCACCGTGACGTCGGCGACCGCGGACGAACCCGACCCCACCGGCACGACCTTCACCGTCCGCCTGCCTCGCGGGTCCGGATGACCTGGATCGACGTCCTCATCCGCCGGTGCGGGAGAAGCCACCCTCAGGGAAGCCCCCCTCGGGGAAGCCTCCTTGGGGGAAGCCTCCCTGGGGGAAGCCGCTCTGCCCCTCGGACCCGCCCAGGCCGGCGAGCCCGCTCGACTCCTCGTCGTCGGGCACGAGCTCTCGGGCCAGGTCGGCCAGCACGACCTCGTCGCCTGCGGCGAGGCCCTCGGTGACCTCGGTGACCTCCGGCCCGACGGCGCCCGTCGTCACCGTCACGGTGCGCACGCCGTCGCCGTCGAGCACCCGGACCGTGCGCGCCGGCCCGTCCGCGGCCACGGCGGACGTCGGGACGACGAGGACGTCGCTCACCTCGGCGACCGCGATCGTCGCGGACGCGGACGCGCCCTCGGGCAGCTCGCCGTCGACCGCGTCGAGCGCGACGGCCGCGGCGTACGACGGGGTCGAGGTCTGCGAGTCGTCGAGGATCCCGATGCTGCTCACGGTGCCGGTGTACGCACCGCCCGTGGCGGGAACGGTCGCGGTGACGGCCTGGCCGACCTCGACCGCACCCACCTCGGCGAGGTCGAGGGTCGTCGTGAGCACGTAGCCGCCGTCGCCGAGGACGGTCACGGCCGTGTCGCTCGTGCCGACCGACGCGCCCGGGGCCACGTCCACCTGTGCCACGGTCCCGGAGATCGGCGCGGTGAGGGTGCCCGCCGCCGCGGCCGCGGCGGCGATGTCGAGCTGCCGCTCGGCCACGCTGACGGCCGCGCGGTCGGCGAGGATGCGCTCCGCGGTCACGGTGCCCGACGACGTCCCGTCGCCCCTGGTCGTCGCGGATCCGCCCGACGGCGCGCCGCCCGCGGCCGACCCGACGGCCCCGGTACCGCCGCCCGAGAGATCCGGGGTCGCCCCTGCGCCCCCGCCCGAGGGGGCGGCTCCGCCCGCGGGGGACGCACCGCCGTCGGCGCCCGTCCCCGCCCCCGTGCCGGCCCCGGCATCAGGTGCCCCACCGGCGCTGCCGGAGCCGCTCCCCGGACCGGAGGCGTCGAGGAGCGCCGCCACCGCGGCGTCCAGCTCGGCGGAGCTCTCGCCGAGCGTGGTCACGGCGTCGTCGAGGTTCGCCACGAGGTCCCGCAGGGCCGTCTGCGCCGCTCCGGTCGTCTGCTGGGCGCCGTCGGTCGCGGCGAGGGCCTCCTGCGCGGAGACGATCGCGGCGACGCACGCGGTCAGCTCGTCCTCGGTCACGGCGGCGTCGGCGGTTCCGGCCACGAGGACCGCGGCGCACGGGCCCTGGTCGCCGGTCGCGGCGGCGACCGCGTCGCCCGAGGTGCCCAGCGCCGCGGTGCCGGCGAGCAGGGCGTCCGCGACGGACTCGTACCCCGCGAGGAGCGCCTCCTGCGCCGTCTGCACGGCCGTCCGTGCGTCGGCCAGCGCGTCGAGCGCGGTGGTGACCGCCTGCTCGGCCTCGCTCGACCCACCGGCGGCCGTGAGCGTCACGGCGCGCGTGCCCGCACCCGTCGTGCTGACGAGGAGCACGGACCCGCCCGCGGAGGTACCGGCCCCGACCGCGCCCGCCCCGGAGGCGGACGTCACGCTCGCCGTCGAGCCCGAGCCGGCCGACTGGGCGTCGAGGTCGTCGGCGAGGGTCTGCTGCGCCTCGGCAAGGGTCTCGTTCGCGTCGTCGACGGCGTCCTGCAGCGTGTCGGCGTCGAGCGTGGCGAGGACGTCACCCGCCTCGACGCGGTCGCCGGCGGCGACGTCGACGGTCACGACGGTGCCCGACGCGCCGAACGTCACGTCGGCGCGGCTCGCGGACGCCACGGTGGCGCTGACGGACACCTGCTGCGCGACGTCACCCGTGGCGACCGTCGCCGTGCGGTACTGCGCGGCAGCAGGCCGCAGGGCGACGGCGGCGCCCCCCGCGCCCAGCACGGCGACCGCGACGCCCGCGGCGACCCACCGGTGGCGCCGCGACCGGCGGCGACGACGAACGACCGCGTCACGCATCGCGACCGTCCTCGTCCTGGCCACCGCGCACGCCGGGGAACCCGCCCCGGCCGCCGGGGAACCCGCTCGTGCACCCGTCGTCGCCGGGAGCGGAGACGCTCAGGCTCGTCGCGGCGAACGCGCTGCCGTCCTCGCTCTCGCCCTGGGCGGTGACGCACTGCCCGACGACGACGTCGTCGCCCGTGCCCGCGCGCTGGACCGTGTAGGTGGTCGCGTCGTCGACCGAGACGGTCTCCTCGGAGGTCTCCCCCTCGGGCGAGGTCGTGCGCACCGTGATCGTGGAGCCGTCGACCGCCGTCACGAGGCCCGTCGTCAGACCGCCGAAGCCTCCACCCGGCCCGCCCTCGCGGTCCGGCGCGCCCGACGGCATGTCGGTCGGTGCGCCGTCGGGCATCTCGGGCAGGTCGGACGGCATGTCCGTCGGCGCGCCCTGAGGCCGCTCACCGCCACCGGGGAACCCGCCACCGCCGAACCCTCCGAAGCCGCCGGTGCACTCGCCGTCCACCGGCTCGCTCACGGCGACGCTCGTGGCCGCGTCTCCCGCCGAGTCCTCGGTCTCGTCCTGCGGCAGGGAGCCGGTCACCGCCAGGACGCACGACCCGACGGTCACGTCGGTGAGCGCGCCGTCCACCGTGACGCTGATCGTGGTGTCGTCGGACCAGACGACGGCGGTCTGCGACTCGTCGTCCTGGACCTGCGCGGTCGTCCCGTCGACGGCGGCGATCTCGCCCGAGACGCCGGGGGCACGGCCGCCGCGGCCCTGTGACGCGCCCTCGGACACCGCGCCCTGGTCGGCCGCGGCGTCCGACGGTGAGTCGTCGGGGGTCGCGGCGTCCGAGGCGGAGCACGCCGTGAGGGCGAGCGCGAGGCCGAGGCCGCCGAGCGCGACGAGGACGTCGCGAGGCCGGCCGGTGCGGGGGCGCGTGGTGCGCGAGGTCATGGAGCTCTCCAGGTGTGCGTGTCGAGGATCGGGAGGGAGCAGGGCGGGGTCACTCGCTGCGCAGCGCGTCGATCGGGGCGAGGCGCGCGGCACGGACGGCGGGATACACGCCGAACACGAGCCCGATGGCCAGGGCCACGGCGATCGAGCCGCCGACGGCGAGCGGCGAGACCACGATCGAGGAGCCCAGCGCGGCCGGGAGGGCGAGCGCCGCGACGACGCCGAGCAGCGCGCCGACGAGGCCGCCGGTGACGCCGAGGATCGACGCCTCCGTGAGGAACTGACGGCGGATCGCGCCGGGCGGCGCACCGAGCGCCTTGCGCAGGCCGATCTCGCGCGTCCGCTCGGACACGGACACGAGCATGATGTTCATGACGCCGATGCCTCCGACGAGCAGCGACAGGCCGGCCACCCCGGCCAGCAGGACCGTGAGCGTGCGGTACACCGACGTCGCGGTGGACACGAGCGAGTCCTGGGAGTCGATCGTGAAGTCGGCGGCGTCCGCGCTCGACGCGCCGTGCAGCGCGAGGAGCAGCGACTGCGCCTCCTGGTAGGCGGCGGAGATCGCGTCGGTGTCGGTCGCCTTGAGGTAGATCGTGCTGACCGACGTGTTCGTGCCGCCCGTGATCGCCGACGTCATCGCCGACATGGACACGACGGCGACGTCGTCCAGGTTCGCCGACGCGCTCGACCCGGCGGCCTCGAGAACGCCCACGACGTCGAACGTCGTCCCGGCGATGCTCACGGTGCGGCCGACGACGTCGGTCGTGCCGAACAGCTCGCTCGCGGTCTCGGGGCCGAGCACGACCTCGTCGGTCGAGGCGACGTCGACGAACGCGCCGACCGCGACCTCGCGCGAGCGCACCTCGAGCCAGTCGTCGGTGACGCCCGTCACGGTCGTCGTCCAGTTGGCGTCGCCCGCCTCGAGCGACTGCGACGACTCCTTCTCCGCGGCCACCGCCGCGACGTCGGGCACCGCGACGTCCGAGGCGAGAGCCTCGGCGTCGGCCACGGTCAGCGTCGACGCGGAGCCGAACCCGCCGCGGATCCCCGAGGAGTCGGTGGAGGACCCGGGGGTGACGATGAGCAGGTTCGACCCGAGCGAGCTGATGTCCTCGGAGACGTCCTTCTGCGTCCCCAGACCCAGCCCGACCGTGAGGATGACGGCGGCGATGCCGATGAGGATGCCGAGCACCGTGAGCAGCGAGCGCATCGTGTGCGCGCGGATCGCGTGCCACGCCGTGGCGGCGGTCTCGGTCCAGCTCATGACGCCACCACCCGCTCGTCCGACGTCACGAGGCCGTCGAGCACGCGCACGACCCGCCGGGACCGCTGCGCGACCTCGTGCTCGTGCGTGATGAGGACGATCGTGCGGCCCTGCGCGTGCAGCGCGTCGAGCAGGTCGAGCACGTCGGCGGTCGAACGGGAGTCGAGGTTGCCGGTCGGCTCGTCCGCGAGGACGAGCGCCGGCTCGCCGACGAGCGCCCGCGCGACGGCGACGCGCTGCTGCTGGCCGCCCGAGAGCTGGCCGGGCCGGTGCGCGGTGCGGTCGGCGAGGCCGACGCGGGCGAGCGCCTCCGCGGCCCGCTCGCGGCGCTCCGCCGAGGCCACGCCCCGGTACACGAGCGGGAGCTCGACGTTGCGCAGCGCGGAGAGCGACGGCAGCAGGTTGAACTGCTGGAACACGAAGCCGATCTGCTCGTTGCGCACGCTCGCCAGGTCGGTCTCGTCCAGGTCGTCGACGTCGTCGCCCGCGAGCCGGTACGTGCCCGAGGTGAGCGTGTCGAGGCAGCCGAGCACGTTCATGAGCGTCGACTTGCCCGAGCCCGACGGCCCGACGATCGCGACGTACTCGCCGCGCTCGATCCGGAGGTCGACGCCGCGCAGCGCCTCGAACTCGAGGTCGCCCGTGCGGTAGGTCTTGCGCGCGCCGCACAGGTCGATGACCGGCGAGGAGCCCGGCTCGGCCGGGAGACCCGCGAGACCGACCTCGCTCGTCGCGGCGGTCACGAGTTCCCCCCGCGGCCGGGGAAGCCGCCGGCGGGCAGCTGCGAGGGATCGAAGCCCTCGGGGAACCCGCCCTGGCCGCGCCCGGGCATCTGGGACGGGTCGAAGCCTTCCTCCCCGCCCTGGCCGCGTCCGGCGCCCGGGGTGAACGCGGTGTACTGCACGGTGTCCCCCTCCGACAGGCCGGACACGATCTCGATCATCTGGCCCGACGACTCACCGGTCTCGACGACCTGCTCCGAGGTCGACCCGTCCCCGTCCACGAGCGTCACGACCGAGGCCCCGTCGTCGTTCGTCGAGACGGCGGCGGCCGGCACGGAGAGCACGTCGGTGCGGCGCTCGGTGACGATCGAGACGTCGACGCTCACGCCGTCGTGCAGGCCCTCGGGACTGCCGGTGACCGCGACCGTCACGGGGTACGCGACCGCGCCCTGCGTCGTGGAGGGCAGGCGCCCGATCTCGCTCACGGTGCCGAACACCGTCTCGGCGAGGTCGTCCGACGTCATCTCGACCTGATCTCCCGTCTCGATCGCCGCGACGTCGGACTCCCCGACGCTCACCTCGACCGTCCACGCGTCGGTCCCGACGATGGTGAACGCCGCGGTGTCGGACGAGCCGGACGACGAGGTGCCGGTCGACCCGCCGCTCGACGTGCCGGGCATCGCTCCGGCACCACCCTGGTCGGCCGCGCCGGTCGACCCGGACGAGCCCGTGCTCGACGACGGGCCCACCGTGTCCCCCACCGCGACGCCGACCGACGTCACCAGACCACCCACCGAGGCGGTGAGCGTCGCGTCGGACATCGCCGCCGCGGCCTCGTCGTACGCCTGCTGCGCGACCGCGACGGCGGACTCGCGCGCCTCGACGGCTGCCTCCGCCGCGTCGCTGCCGTCGTCGGACTCCCGCGCGTCCGCGAGGTCGGCCTGCGCCTGCGCGAGGTCCGCGTTCGCCCGCGCGAGCGCGGCGTCGAGCTGCAGGGTGTCGATCGTCGCGAGCGTCTGACCCGCCTCGACCGTGTCGCCCGCGGCGACCTCGACCGACTGCACGGTGCCCGACGCCGCGAACGACACGTCCTCCCGCACGCTCGGCGTGAGCGTCCCCGTCGTCGTCACGGTCCGCTCGAACGTCGCCGTGCTCGCCTGCGCGGTGGTCGGCTGCAGGGCTCCCGCCTCCGGGGCCGACGACGCGCGCGGCCGCAGGACCGTGAGGTAGACGACCAGCGCGGCGACCACGAGGACGGCGATCACCCCGACCACGACCGCCCGCCGGCGGGGCCGAGGCCCGCGCAGCCGCCGCGTCAGCCGGCCACGACGGGTGCCGCGGTCGTCGCTGGTCCCCGGCGCCTCGTCCGGCTCCGGTGGATCGGCGGGCCTCGTCCCCGACTCCGTGGTGGGCACGGACGACCGCGAGCGTTGCAGCAGCACCCTCGACTCCCAGGATCGATGCCACCCCGACGGGTGGCGGATGACCAGGACGCTAGGGAGCGCGACTGGGACGGGAGTAGCGCGCGGCTATGTCCTCCCTGTGAACCCGCCCGCGGCGGCGGGGCGACGACCGGGGGACGCCGTCGTGCGCCGCGCAGGTCGGGACCTTCGGCCGGTCCGGCGCACCGGGCGGCGGCGCTACGTTCGAGGTCCTGGCAGCGCGGCGGGCGACCCCGACCCGTCGGACTGCTGGGCCGTCGTGCGTCGGAAGGAGCCGCCGATGACCCGCCCCGGCCTCGTGGTCGCCGGACTGAACCGGTTGTCCGTCACGGACTGGCCCGGGCGGAGGGTGGCGACGGTCCTCACCCAGGGCTGCCCGTGGCACTGCGGGTACTGCCACCACCCGGGACTGTGCGCGGTCGCGGCCCACGGCGCACCGCCGCCCGGGGACACGGTCCCGTGGTCGGAGGTCGTCGCGTTCCTCGCCCCGCGCCGTCGGCTGCTCGACGGCGTCGTCTTCTCGGGCGGCGAGCCGACGCTCCACCCCGGCCTGCTCGGCGCGATCGACGACGTGCGCGGCCTCGGCCTCGACGTCGGGCTGCACACCGCCGGCCCCTGGCCGGCCCGGCTCGCGCGGCTCCTGCCGTTCGTGGACTGGGTCGGGCTCGACATCAAGCACCTGCCCTCGCGCTACCCGGTCGTCACGGGGACGATCCCGTCCGGGCGCCGCGCGTTCGAGGCGCTGACCGTGCTGCTGCGCTCCGGCGTCGACCACGAGGTGCGCACCACGGTCGACCCGAGCGTGCACTCGCGCACCGAGCTCCTCGCGCTCGGCACGCACCTGCGCCGCCTCGGGGTGCGCGAGTGGGTGCTCCAGGAGGCCGCGCCGGACGGCGCGTCCGCCGCGTGGACCCGCGCGCTCGCGGGCCGCCGGCTCGCCGACGTGCTCGACGAGACGGACCTCGCCTGGGCACGACGCCGGTCGGCCGCCTGACCGCGGGTGGTCGCTGCCCAGGTAGCGCGAGGCAGAGCCCTGGTAGCGCGAGGTAGAGGCCTGGTCGTCGTCAGACCGGGCGGACGGGTTGGCGCAGCACCGTGCGGAGCCTCGCCGGGTCCGTGCGTCGCACGTCGCTCAGGTAGATCTCGTGGTGCGGACCGGCGAACGTGAGGCCGTGCTCGGGCAGGTAGACGTCGTGCAGCTCCGCGAGCACCGGGCCCTCGTCGTCGTACGTCCCGACGTGCAGGGTCTGCACGGACCGGCCCTCGGTCAGGCTCGTGCGCCGCACGAGGTCGAGCGCGGCCGGTGCGTCCTTCTTCGCGCGGACCGTCTCCGTGGCCGCGACGACGAGGTCCTCGTCGACCCAGTCCGGCTGGAGCACCAGCAGCGTCCAGCGCCACGCGCCCTTCTCCCGCCGCACGAACGTGCCCGGGTCGTCGGCCGTCCACAGGCCCTCCAGCGGACCGACGACGTAGTCGCGGCCCTCCCGCTTGCTCGCGAACTTCACGGCGTACGCGAGGGAGAAGAGCGCCTCGACCGCCTCGCCGTAGGCGGGCGACGTGTTCGGGTCGCCCTCGCCGTCGACCGCGAGGTAGGCGAGCGTCGGGACGTCCACCTCGACGAACCTCCCGCGCGGCGGGGCGTACAGGTCGCGGTGCAGCGCCTTGAGGTCCACCTTGTCCGAGGGCATGGCCCGACGCTACCCGCCGCCCCCGACGCCGGCCTGCCCGCGCCGTCGTGCGGGCCACGGGCACCCGACCCCGGCCTGACGCGACGGGCTCAGGCTCCGCGGCGCGCGAGGTCGGGCTCGACGGGCGTGTCGGGGCGCAGCGGCGTCACGTAGTCGACGACGGCCCGCACGACCTCGGGGTCGCGCAGCAGCCGGTGGTGCCCGAGCCCGTCCGTCGTGAGGAGCTCGCCCTCGGGCCATGCCGCGGCGAGCGCCGCCCCGACGGGGTACGGGACCTCCTTGTCCGCGCGGTCGTGCACGACGAGCGCGGGCGGGACCGGGTGGGTGCGCAGGGTCTCGCGCACGTCCAGCTCGGCCAGCGGACGGCCCGCGACGTCGGAGAGCAGGCCCCGGAGCAGCTCGCGGGTCCGGCGCGAGAGCCGGAGCACGTCCGCGAACCCGTCGAGCTCGCCCAGCACGTCGGCGATCGCCGCGACGAGCACCAGCCGACCCGCGGACAGCCCGTCGCGGACCGCGAGGACGGTCGTCGCGGTGCCCAGCGAGTGCGAGACGACCGCTGCGGGCTCGCCGTGGGACCGGACCACCGTCGCGAGCGCGTCCGCGAGCTCGGGCATGGTGCTGCGCCGCCGGCCGAGGCTGCCGGGACCGGAGTCGCCGTGGCTCGGCGCGTCGAACGCGACGACGCGGTAGCCGGCTGCACGGAGCGGCTCGACGAACGCGCCGAGCTGGCCGCGCCACCCGCCCCACCCGTGGGCCAGGTAGACGACGCCGACCTCGGTGGGCGCACGGGTGCCCGCCGGGTCGCCGTCCGGGCTCGTCGCCCCCTCGCCGCCGGTCGCGGCCCACGTCTCGACGACGACCCGCGACCCGGCGGCCGTGGTCACCGTGGTGAGCGTGCCGGGGGCCGTGCGGTCGTCGCGGCGCCGCCCCGCGCCGTCGGGCGGCGTGCACCAGAGGTCGAGCGCGAGACGCGCGGCCCGGCGCGGGGAGACCGCCTGGAGGACGGCGAGGCGCGCGCGGACGACCGCGAGCCGCAGGGCGGCCTTGCGCCGTCGCGCGGCGCGTCGCCGGTCGGCACGAACGGTCGTGCTTTTCTTCGAGCCTGGGACGCCCACGGCGGTTCCTCTCGGTCGGCGGTGCAGACGGCGGGGGTCAGCGGACGGGGAGCGGCGCGGTCGTGCGCGCCGCGTCGAGCAGCGCCTCGAACGCGCGCCGGGCGCGCTCCTCGGCGAGCGGGTCGGCCATGAGGACGTGCGCGTGGTTCACCCCGAGCATGACGCCGTAGAGGTCCGAGGCGAACTGCTCCGGGTCCGCGTCGGCGCGGAACCCGCCCTCCGCGACGCACGTGCGGAAGACCTGCGCGACGGCGTCGCAGAGGTCGCGGTGGTCGCGCACGAGCTGGTCCCGGACGGGGCCCTGCTGCGCGGAGAGCTCGGTCGCCGCCTTGACGAACAGGCAGCCGCCGGGGTCCTGGCGCAGGTCGCACGCGAGCCACCCCTCGAACAGCGCCCGCATCCGCGGCTCGCCGCGGGGGGTGCGCAGCGCGGGGGCCACCACCGTGTCGATGAACTCGGCGCGCGCCTGGCCGAGGACGGCGAGCTGGAGCGACTCCTTGGAACGGAAGTGCGCGTACAGGCCGGACTTCGACATGCCCGTGGCCGACGCGAGCTCGCCGATGGTGAGACCGGTCAGCCCGACGCGGTACGCGGCCTCCACGCCACGGTGCAGGATCACCTGCCGCGTCTCGTCGCCCTTGGTCATCCGGTGAACGTAGCACGATCGTGCGGAAAGGGGGAGGGCCCGCTCGGCGCGGGACGGAGCGACGCCCACGCTCAGAACGACGAACGGCCCCACCCGTGCGGGTGAGGCCGTTCGTCATGAGGTGCGCCCGAAGGGATTCGAACCCCCAACCTTCTGGTCAGGAGCCGACGACTGGCCGGAGCTCGACGAGGAGGCGA
>NZ_JBQEMZ010000019.1:0-69299 GCF_052044445.1 Cellulosimicrobium sp. 22598 | reverse complement strand
GTCACCGCCTGGTGGAACCTCGTCAACTGGTCCGACGCCGAGGCCCGCCTCCAGCGCGCCAAGACCCAGACCGCCGGGCTCATCGTCCCCGCCTGACGCCCCGCCAGACGACACCCGCCCGGCGAGCACGACACCGCCCGCCGGCGAACACGACATGAGGCTCGTTATCCGATGGATAACGACCCTCATGTCGTGTTCGACAGCCTGACGGGGGCGGCGGCTCAGTCAGCCGTCACGAAGAGGTGGCGCGCGATGTCGTCGAGCCGGTCGACGAAAGACGAACGGCCCGGTCCCCGGACGGGGATCGGGCCGTTCGGACGTCGCGACGACGTCGGGTCGATCAGTGGGCGTGCTGGCCGCGGGAGAACTCGAAGACCCAGCCGACGAGGGCGACCGCGGCGAGGGCGATCCCTACGTAGACGAGCCACCAGCCGACGGCGAGGCCGAGGAAGACGATCGCGGCCGAGCCGGCGATGGCGAGCGGCCACCAGCTCCACGGGGCGTACACGCCCTGGTCGCCGGCGCCCTGCTCGATGAGGCCCTCGGGGTCGTCCTCAGGGCGGGCGTCGATGCGCTTCGCCGTGAGCATGAGGTAGGCACCGATCATCGCGACCAGCGCGCCGGTCAGGAGGATGGCGACCGACCCGACGGGCTCCCAGTGGCTCCAGAAGCCGTAGACGAGCCCTGCGGCGATGAAGAACGGCGTCCCGTAGAGGAACAGCTTGTACTCGACCTTCACTTCCCGGCCTCCTCGTCCGTCGTGCCCGTGCGGGGTTCGTCGACGATCGTGGTCGTCGTGGAGTCGCTCGCGGCCTCCGAGCCGCTCAGGCGGTCGAGCGCGACGCTCTTCTCACCGCGACGGTCCGCCTCGCCGTAGACCTGCTCGAGGACGTTCGGGTTCGGCTCGGCGTGGTCCATCGCCGCGACCTCGGGGTGGTGCAGGTCGAACGCGGGCGACTCGGAGCGGATGCGCGGCAGCGACGTGAAGTTGTGGCGCGGGGGCGGGCTGGACGTCGCCCACTCGAGCGAACGGCCGTAGCCCCACGGGTCGTCGACCTCGACCTTGGGCGCGTTGCGCCAGGTCGTGTAGACGTTCCAGAGGAAGGGCAGCGTCGACGCGGCGAGGATGAACGCCCCGACCGTCGAGACCTGGTTCTCCCACGTGAAGCCGTCCGACGGCGCGTAGTCCGCGTAGCGGCGCGGCATGCCCTCGACGCCCAGCCAGTGCTGGATGAGGAACGTCATGTGGAAGCCGATGAACAGCAGCCAGAAGTGCAGCTTGCCGAGGCGCTCGTTGAGCATCCGGCCGGTGAACTTGGGCCACCAGAAGTAGAAGCCCGCGAACATCGCGAACACCACGGTGCCGAACACGACGTAGTGGAAGTGCGCCACCACGAAGTACGAGTCGGAGATGTGGAAGTCCATGGCCGGGCTCGACAGGATGACGCCCGTCAGGCCGCCGAAGAGGAAGGTCACGAGGAAGCCGATCGACCACAGCATCGGTGTCTCGAACGTGAGCTTGCCTCGCCACAGCGTGCCGATCCAGTTGAAGAACTTCACGCCGGTCGGGACCGCGATGAGCATCGTCATGAACGCGAAGAACGGCAGCAGGACCGCGCCGGTCACGTACATGTGGTGCGCCCACACCGTGACGGACAGCGCCGCGATGGCGATCGTCGCGTAGACGAGGCCCTTGTAGCCGAAGATCGGCTTGCGGGCGAAGACCGGGAAGATCTCGGACACGATGCCGAAGAACGGCAGCGCGATGATGTACACCTCAGGGTGCCCGAAGAACCAGAACAGGTGCTGCCAGAGGATCGCTCCCCCGTTCTCGGGGTTGAAGATCTGGGCACCGAAGCGCCGGTCGGCGCCGAGCGCGAAGAGCGCGGCGGCCAGCGGCGGGAACGCCATGAGCACGAGGAGGCTCGTGATGAGCGTGTTCCACGTGAAGATCGGCATGCGGAACATCGTCATGCCGGGGGCGCGCATGGTGATGATCGTGGTGATGAAGTTGACGGCACCGAGGATCGTGCCGAAGCCGGCGAGCGCGAGGCCGAACACCCACAGGTCTCCCCCGAGACCTGGACTGAACGTCGTGTTCGACAGCGGCGCGTAGGCGAACCACCCGAACGAGGCCGCGCCCTGCGGCGTGAAGAAGCCGGCCGAGGCGATGAGACCGCCGAAGAGGTAGAGCCAGTACGCGAACATGTTCAGTCGCGGGAACGCGACGTCCGGCGCACCGATCTGCAGCGGCATGATGACGTTGGCGAACCCGGCGAACAGCGGGGTCGCGAACAGCAGCAGCATGATCGTGCCGTGCATCGTGAAGAGCTGGTTGTACTGCTCCTTGCTCTGCACGATCTGGATCCCGGGCTCGAAGAGCTCCGCGCGGATCACGAGGGCCATGAGGCCGCCGATGCAGAAGAAGATGAACGACGTGATCAGGTACATGTACCCGATCGTCTTGTGGTCGGTGGACGTGACCCACTTGATCACGGTCCGACCGAGGGTCTGACGCCGAGGGGCGAGACCGGGGATGACTTCGGCCTGCGCGACCATCAGTGCTCACCCTCCGTGCTAGCGGGGACGGGGTTCGGGTCCTGGAGGCGGCTGAATCCCTCGACCGGGATCTGGCCCTCCTGCCCCTTCTCGCGGAGCGCCTCCATCTGCGCGTCGAACTCGGCGCGGTCGACGATCTCGACGTTGAACAGCATCCCGGAGTGGTGCTCGCCGCAGAGCTCGGCGCACTTGCCGGCGTAGACGCCCTCGCGCTGCGGGGTGACCACGAACTCGTTGGTGCGGTGGGGGATCATGTCGAGCTTGTAGAGGAACGCCGGGATCCAGAACGAGTGGATCACGTCGCGCGAGTCCAGGACGAAGCGGATGCTCTCCCCCGCCGGCAGGTACAGCGTGGGCAGCGCCTCCGACGTGCCGGGCGCGCCGTCGATCTCCGCGTCCACGGTCATGGTGCCGCCGACGTCGGCGAGGTGCTGGCCGGTCTCGTAGACGTCCTCGTCCACGTAGTTGAAGTCCCAGCTCCACTGCTTGCCGATGACCTGGACGGTCATGTCCGACTCGACGTCCTTGTCCACGATCGCGGACATGTCGCGGTCCGTGTAGAAGAACAGGACGAGGACCATGATGATCGGCACGGCCGTGTACATGATCTCGAGCGGCAGGTGGTACCGCGTCTGGACCGGGAGCCGGTGGTCGTCCTTGCGCTTGCGGTACGCCGCGACGCACCACAGCATGAGGCCCCACGTGATGACGCCGACGATGAGGGCGGCGATCCACGAGCCGGTCCACAGCGACGTGATCCGGGCGGTCTGGTTGGTCACCTCCCCGTCCTCGTAACCGGGCAGGAACCCGCGCTGGACCGTGTCGCTGGCGCAGCCGGACGCCACCGCAGCGACGGCGACGGCGAGGGCCGTCGCCCGCAGGATGGTGCGCCGTGTGCGGCTAGGGGGTTGCGAGTGCAAGGGGGGCCTTTCACGTCACGTCCTGCCCGAACCCGTCTTTACGAGCCCAGCACAGGACCTTCGTCCTCGACACACGAAGCCTAGCGCGGGATTCCGCCCTTCGTGCCCCGGAACGCGCGCTGGACGGGCGAGATGCGGCACACGTCGCCGCCGGTCAGGGCGGGTTCACCACACCCGCGCCAGGTCTGTCAGATCCTTGCCACACCGACGCTCCGCCCGGCAGGGCGGTACCGTGCCGGTGGAGCGTCCGGGCTCGCACCGACGCCCCGTCGCGGTCCGCGCGAGCGCAACGATCCGGCGCCCCGCGGGAGACCCGCGACGCGCCACCCCGGCGCGGTCGACCGGCTCGCCCGCCCGCGCCGCGCCCACGCGGCCCGACCGCCAGCGCCCAGGAGGCCATGTGACACACACCACCCCCGTCCGCCGGGCCCGGCTCGACAACGGCGGGCGCGCGCCCTGGCACCCCCTCGCGCGCGAGGCCTTCGACCGTGCGCTCGACGACGGCTGGGCCGACCCCCGCCGCCTGCACGCGGAGGGTCGTCGTGCCGCCGCGCTGCTCGACGGCGCACGCGAGGCCGTCGGTGCCGCGCTCGGCGTGCGGACGGAGGAGGTGCACTTCACGCCCTCCCACACGGCGTCGTTGCACACCGGCGTCGCCGCCCTGTCCGGCGCACGCGCACGCCTCGGCCGACGGGTCGTCGTCGGCGCCGTCGAGCGTGCCGCCGTGCTGCACGCCGCCGAGCACGGCGGGCTCGAGCGCGAGGTCGTCGACGTGGACCGCACCGGCCGGGTCGACGCGGCCGCGATGTCCGACGCCGTCGCGCGCCCGGGGGTCGCGCTCGCCGCGCTCCAGCTCGCCAACGGCGAGGTGGGCACGCGCCAGCCCGTCGTGGCGGTGCACGACGCCGCGCGCGCGGCCGGGGTCCCGCTCCTCGTCGACGCGGGGGCGAGCGTCGGCCACGACGAGGTCCCCGCGTCGTGGGACGCTCTCGCCGCCGACCCCGCCGACTGGGGCGGAGGTCCCGGGGTCGGGGTGCTCGCGGTCCGCTCCCGCGTCCGACGGCGCAGCCCGTTCCCGGAGGACCCCGACCCGTGGGCACCCGGAGGGGTGTCCGTGCCCGCGGCGTTCGCGGCCGCCGTCGCGCTCCAGGCCGTGCTGGCCGACCGGGAGGCCGAGGACGCCCGCCGCCGTGCGCTCGTCGACCGGGTCCGGGCGCGCGTCGCCGAGATCCCCGACGTCGAGGTGGTCGGCGACCCGGCCGACCGCCTGCCGCACGTGGCGACGTTCTCGTTCCTCTACGTGGACGGCGAGGCCCTGCTCACCGACCTCGACCGCGAGGGTGTCGCCGTCGGGTCGGGGTCCGCGTGCACGTCGAGCTCCCTCGAGCCGTCGCACGTCCTGGCCGCGATGGGCGTGCTCACGCACGGGAACGTGCGCATCGCGCTCGACCGGTCGACGAGCGCGGCGGACGTCGACCGGCTGCTCGACGCGCTGCCCGGGGCGGTCGCGCGCGTGCGCGCGACGCTGGGGGTGCAGGGCCTGTGACGGGCGACGCTCCCGACGTGGTCGACGCACGCGGTCTGCGCTGCCCGCTGCCGGTGATCCGGCTCGCCGCGGCGGCGCGCGACCGGGACCCCGGCACGCGCCTGACGGTGTGGTCGACCGATCCGGCCGCGCGCCTCGACGTCCCGGCCTGGGCACGGATGCGCGGGCACACGGTCGTCGGCGACGAGCCGCTCGCGCGCGACGACCAGGACGAGGGCGCCTGGGCGATCACGGTCGAGCTCGGCGCCTGACGTCTCGCCGGGCTCGCCGCCGGGACGACGCGAGCCCGGCCACCCGCGGTGCGGGTGGCCGGGCTCGTGCGGTCCGGTGCGGCGTGCGGGGCACGCCGGGCGGGTCAGCTGAAGGAGCCGCCGCAGGCGCAGGCGCTGCCCGCGTTGGGGTTGTCGATCGTGAAGCCCTGCTTCTCGATCGTGTCCGCGAAGTCGATCGTCGCGCCCTCGAGGTACGGGACGCTCATCTTGTCGACCACGACCTCGACGCCGTCGTAGTCGCGCAGCGCGTCGCCGTCGAGCACGCGCTCGTCGAAGTAGAGCTGGTAGATCAGGCCGGAGCAGCCGCCGGGCTGCACCGCGACGCGCAGGCGCAGGTCGTCGCGACCCTCCTGCTCGAGGAGGGTGCGGACCTTGTCCGCGGCCCCGTCGGTCAGGTTGACGCCGTGCGTGGCAATGTCGGTGGTCTCGCTCATCTCGTCTCCGCGCTGTCGGGGGCAGTGCTGCCCCGGTGGTGGCCGGCTTCTACGGACCTCTCGAGAGAGATCCCGTCAGGTCCTCAACACCACTCGTGCCGGTCGTGTTCCCGAGTCTACGACCACGCGACGGCGTACGGTCGAACGGAGCCCGCGCCGCACCGGTGGCGCGGCCCCCCGACGGGAGACGCATGGACCAGTCGTTGCACTTCGTGACGGTCGCGACGCGCGACCTGGACGCCGCGCGGGCCTTCTACGGCGCGCTCGGCTGGACCGCGCAGCTCGACGTGCCGGGCGAGATCGTCTTCTACCGCTCGGCGGCGGGCCAGCTCCTCGGCTTCTTCGAGGAGTCGGCCTTCGCGCGCGACGCCGGCACCCCCGACGCGACGCCCGCCACGACGGGCCTCACGCTGTCGCACAACGTGGGGTCCCGGGCCGCGGTCGTCGAGCTCGTGCAGGCGATGGTCGACGCGGGCGGGACCGTCCGCAAGGCGCCGCAGGAGGGCGAGTTCGGCGGCGTCTTCCACGCTCACGTCGCGGACCCCAACGGGCTGGTGTGGGAGGTCGCGCACAACCCCGCCTGGTCCGTCCGCGCGGACGGGACCGTCGACCTCGGCTGAGGCGCCCCGCCGTCAGCCGCGCGACCAGGTGCGCGCGACGCGCTCCACGAGCGCGCGCGGGTCGCCGTCGCCCCACGCGTACGCGCCGCTGAGCCCCGCGGCGGCCTGCTCACGCCGCCCCGCGACGACCGCGCGCGCCACCACGACGACGGGGAGCGCGTGGTGCGCGGCGCGGACCGCGACCTCGCGCACCGTCCCGTCCCCCAGCTCGTGGGCGCCGAGCTCGTCCGCGAGCACGACGACGGCCTCCGCACCCGCCAGGCGCGCGTCCAGGCCCAGGTCGTCGGCGACGACGCGCAGCCCGGGCACGAGCCGACCACCCAGCGCCGCGACCGCGTAGGCGAGCCCGCCCCCGCTCCCGGCCCCGGGCAGTCCGGCCAGGCGACGGCCCGCCGTCGCCGCGGCGAGGAGGTCCCGGCCCGCGAGCGCACGGCCCGCTCCCCCGGTCTCCGCCGCGTGGTCGACGGCGGACGCCACGCCGTGCGCGACCCCGCCGAGCGCGCGCTCGAGGTGCTGGGCCACCGCGGGGTCCACGCCGCGGGCGTCGAGCACCGCGCTCGCCCCGTGCAGGCCGAGCAGCGGGACGTCGGACGCGACGGCCGCCACGAGGTCGGCGCCCCCGAGCGCCGCCCGCGCGGCGCGCACGACGTCGGTCGGGACGGCGGTCCCCGGGTCGCCGGCGAGCGACGCCGCCCCCGCGAGCGCCAGGAGCGCCCCGCGCCCGGCGTCGTGGCTCGTGCTCCCGCCGGTGGCGAGGACGACCCGCCCGGGCGCCCCGTCGGGTCCGCGTGCGGCGTCGGCCGCGAGCGCCAGGAGGTGGCCGACGGCGGTCGAGGACCGCGCGGGCACGGTCACCGCTCCCGCGTCGCCGTCGAGCGCCTCGCCGGCGCCGGTGGCAGGCACCTGGGAGGCGTCGACGTAGACGGTCCGGCGCGTGCCCGTGCCGTCGCCGCCCGGCGTCCGACGGCGGACCGCGACCGGGACGTCGTCCCCGTCCGGCCCCGGGACCGCCCCGGCGAGCACCTCGGGCGCGACGGGCGCGACCGCGTCGAGGAACGCGGGCCCCGACGCTGCGAGCGGCACGGTCTCGACCTGGGCGTGCGGCGCCCACCAGCCCGCGACGTCGTCGAGCGAGGGCCCTGCCGGGACGGGTGGCGACGCGGCCGCCGCGGCCGGCCACGCGCCGTCGGGCACGGGTGGGACGGCGGACCCGGTGAGCAGCACGCGCATGCCCGGATTGTGCCAGGGCGGACGCCCGTCCGGTCCCCGCGGGACGCCCGCTCGGCCGCGGCGGCGCTGTGCGACGATGGTGCCGTGAGCACTGGTAGCACCTTGCTGTCGTCCGTGGACGGGCCGAACACCTCGCGCCAGGGCGGGTTCGCCGAACCCAGTCCTTCCGCCCTGCTCCTGCTGGGCCAGGGCCGCGACCTCGCGTCCGAGCGCGGGGTCGAGTGCGTGGGCGAGCTGCCCGCGCCGAGCGACCCGGACCTCGTGGAGCGCGCCCGGGCCGCCCGCGCCGCGCTGGGCGAGCGGGCGTTCGTGCTCGGTCACCACTACCAGCGCGACGAGGTCATCGACTTCGCCGACGTGACGGGCGACTCGTTCAAGCTCGCGCGCGAGGCCGCGGCGCGGCCCGAGGCGGAGTTCATCCTCTTCTGCGGCGTGCACTTCATGGCGGAGAGCGCGGACATCCTCACGTCCGACGCGCAGCAGGTCGTGCTGCCGGACCTCGCGGCCGGCTGCTCGATGGCGGACATGGCGGCGATCGACCAGGTCGAGGACGCGTGGGACGTGCTCGAGGAGGTCGGCGTCGCCGACTCCACGGTCCCCGTGACGTACATGAACTCCTCGGCGGCGATCAAGGCGTTCACGGGTCGCCACGGCGGCACCGTGTGCACCTCGTCGAACGCGGAGGTCGCGCTGCGCTGGGCGTTCGACCAGGTGGGTGGCGTGGACGGCACGGGCAAGGTGCTGTTCCTGCCGGACCAGCACCTCGGTCGCAACACGGCGGTGCTGAAGCTCGCGATGTCGCTCGACGACTGCGTCGTGTTCGACCCGCGCAAGCCGAACGGCGGCCTCACGGACGCCGAGCTGCGCGACGCGCGCATGATCCTGTGGCGCGGGCACTGCTCGGTCCACGGCCGGTTCTCGGCGAAGAACGTGAGCGACGTGCGCGCCGCGGTGCCGGACGTCAACGTCCTGGTGCACCCCGAGTGCAAGCACGAGGTCGTGACGGCGGCGGACTTCGTCGGGTCGACGGAGTACATCATCACGATGCTCGACGCCGCCGAGCCGGGCTCGTCGTGGGCGATCGGGACCGAGCTCAACCTGGTGCGCCGCGTCGCGCGCGCCCACCCGGACAAGCAGGTGCACTACCTCGACTCGACGGTGTGCTTCTGCTCGACGATGAACCGGATCGACCTGCCCCACCTCGTGTGGGCCATGGAGTCGCTCGTCGCGGGCCGCGTCGTGAACCGGATCGTCGTGGACGCGGACGACGCGCACTGGGCGCGCGTCGCGCTCGACCAGATGCTCGCCCTGCCGGGCATCTAGCCCGACGGGAGCCGAGGTCCCTCGAGCAGCCGGGGGCACGCGGAGGTATGGCATGAGCACCGGGAACGGCATGAACGTCGGCATCTTCGTGTTCGACGAGGCGGAGGAGCTCGACGTCGCCGGGCCGTTCGAGGTGCTGTCCGCGTGGGCCGAGCACTCGGCGCTCAAGCCGCACGTGTCCACGTTCTCGTGGGACGGCGGCGGCGTGCGGCTCGCGAAGGGCCTGCGGCTGCTCCCCGACCGCTCGGCGGACGACGTCGGCCCGCTCCACCTGCTCGTCTACCCGGGCGGTTGGGGGACGCACTCGCTGCTCGCGGACCGCGTGCACCTCGAGTGGCTGCGCGCGATGCGCGCCCAGACCCCCGTCATCGCGAGCGTGTGCACGGGGTCGCTCGTGCTCGCCGCGGCGGGGCTGCTCGCGGGGCGGCCCGCGACGACGCACTGGGCGCACTACGACGAGCTCGCGGAGATCGACCCGAGCGTCGTGCTGGACACCGAGGCGCGTTTCGTGGACGACGGCGACGTCGTCACGTCCGCGGGCGTGTCCGCGGGGATCGACATGGCCCTGCACCTCGTCGCGCGCCTGGAGAGCGACGACGTCGCGCGCGCCGTGCGCCGCGGGATCCAGTACGACCCCGACCCTCCGGTCTGAGGCGGCCGCGTCACCCTGACGCCGACGGCATCTTGCTCTGGCGACCACCGTCCGGCTCGCCGCGCGGACGGGCACGAGGCGCCGTGGCGGGCCGAGACCTCCACGCCCCGCCCGCCTGCGAAGGTACCTGATACCGCCCGTGCGAGGTAGTAGCCTGCCCGGGTGACCCGCCAGATCCAGCTCCTCGTCGCCAGCACGCTCCCGCGCAAGGCCGTGCCGGGCCGGGGCGTCCTCGAGCCGTCCGTCACCCGCATGCGCGTGCACCCCGGCGACCTCGACTTCTACCTGCACGTCAACAACGGGACGTATCTGCAGATGATGGACGTCGCGCGCAGCAACTTCATCGCCGACCTCGGCGGGTTCCCCCTGCTCAGGGACAAGGGCTGGTACCCCGTCGTCGCGGCGTCGACCATGAAGTACCGCCGCTCCCTCCAGCTGTGGGACCGCTTCGAGATCACGACGCGCGTCCTCGGGTGGGACGAGCGCGTCGTCTACCTCGAGCAGGTGTTCACGCGCGGCGCGGACCTGTGCGCGCGCGGCCTCGTCGCGGGCCGGTTCCTGGCGCGCGGGTCGGGCGACCGGATCGCCGCCCCCGACGTCGTCGGGCTCCTCGGCGGCGACGTCACCTCTCCCGAGCTCCCGGACGACGTGGACCGGTGGTCCCGGGCGGTCGACGTCGCGCACCGCGGCTGACGACCAGCACCCTGGTCCCGCGCGGGGGTCGGGTGCTTCGATGGCACGGTGACCGCCGACCGAGCCCCTGACCCCGACCCGCACCCGGACCACCCCGCCACCGACCCGTTCGACGCGACCATGGTCCCGGCCCTTCCCTGCCGGGACATCGACGAGCTGCGCGACTTCTGGACCGCGCTCGGCTTCGACGTGACGTACCGCCAGCTCCGGCCGAACCCGTATCTCGCGGTGCGGCGCGGCGGCGTGGACATCCACTACTTCGGGCTCGACGGGATCGAGCCGCAGGACAGCTACAGCACGTGCATCGTCGTCGTGGAGGACACGGCGCCCGTCTTCGAGGCGTTCGCCACGGGGCTGCGCGCCCGCTACGGGCGCCTGCCGCTCACCGGGTTCCCGCGGATCACCCGACCCCGACGGCGCGCGAACGCGGGCGGCGCGACGGGATTCAGCCTCGTGGACCCCGCCGGCAACTGGGTCCGCGTGATGCGCCGCCCTCCCGCCGCGGCGGCGCCGACCACGGACGCGGCCGGGGCGTCCGCCGTCGACGCGTACGCCGCGCGGCCCGAGGGACGGCTCGCCCGGGCGCTGGACGACGCCGTCGTGCAGGCGGACTCGCACGGCGACCCCGTCCAGGCGCGCAAGATCCTCGCGGGCGCGCTGCGGCGTGCCGGGGACGACGCCGACGTCGCCGACCGCGTGCGCGCCCTCGCCTACCTCGCCGAGCTCGCCGTCCGCGCGGACGATCCCGACGCTGCCCGCACGCACCTCGACGACCTCGACGCGCTGGCGGCCGCCCTCTCCCCTGACGTGCGCACCGTCGTCGAGCACGCCCTCGCCGAGGCCGCCGACCTGCGGGCGGCGCTCCCCGGCTGACCGGTCGAGCGCCGCCGCGCACGGACGGACGGTCGGGTCAGGCGACCGCGCCGCCTAGCCGGGCGAGCAGGAGCGCCTCGGCGAGCACCACCTTCTCCAGCTCGCCGAGGTGCACCGACTCGTTCGCGCCGTGCGCGCGCGAGTCCGGGTCCTCGACGCCCGTCACGAGGATCGCCGCGTCGGGGAACACCTCGAGCAGGTCTGCGATGAAGGGGATCGACCCGCCCACGCCGATGTCGACCGGGTCGGTGCCCCACGACGTCGCGAACGCCCACCGCGCGGCCCGCATCGCCTCGGAGTCACCCGGGGCGAGGAACGGCTTGCCCTGCTCGCCGTCGCGGACCGTGACGCGCGCGCCGAGCGGAGCGTTCCCCTCCAGGTGCGTACGCAGCGCCGCCATCGCGGCCGCCGGGTCCTGACCCGGCGCGAGCCGCACCGAGAGCTTCGCGGTCGCGCGGGGCGTGAGGGTGTTCGACGCGTGCGCGACGCTCGGCGCGTCGAGCCCGATCACGGCGATCGCCGGCTTGGTCCACAGCCGGCCCGCGATGCTGCCCTCGCCTGCGAGGACGGTCCCGTCGAGCAGCGAGGAGTCGGCGCGGAAGTCGGCCTCGGCGTAGTCCACGGTCGGCTCGTCCGCCGTGACGAGCCCGGGCACGGCCACGTTGCCCGCGTCGTCGTGCAGGGTGGTGATCAGCCGCGCGAGCAGCGTCACCGCGTCGAGCACGGGACCGCCGAACATGCCCGAGTGCACCGCGTGGTCGAGCACGGCGACCTCGACCTCGCAGTCGACGAGGCCGCGCAGCGACGTCGTGAGCGCGGGGACGCCGACCTTCCAGTTCGACGAGTCCGCGACGACGATGACGTCCGCCGCGAGCAGGTCGCGGTACTGCGTGAGGAACGGCAGGAACGTCGGCGAGCCGATCTCCTCCTCGCCCTCGACGAAGACCGTCACGCCGACAGGCAGGTCACCGACCTCCGTGAGCGCGCGCAGCGCACCCAGGTGCGCCACGACCCCCGCCTTGTCGTCCGCCGCACCGCGCCCGTACAGGCGCCCGTCGCGCTCGGTCGGCTCGAACGGGTCGGACTCCCAGGTCGCGGCGTCGCCCGGGGGCTGCACGTCGTGGTGCGCGTACAGGAGGACGGTCGGGGCGCCGTCGGGCGCAGGACGGCGCGCGACGACGGCCGGCGCGCCCTCCGTGCCGTCGGCGGCCCGAGCGCGCAGCACCTGCACCTCGGGCAGACCGGCGTCGCGCAGCAGCGCCGCCACGGCATCGGCGCTCGCCGCGACGTGCGCCTGGTCGAACGCGGCGTTCGACACGCTCGGCACGCGCACGAGGGACTCGAGGTCCGCACGCAGCGCGGGGAACAGGCGCGCGACGGTCTCGCGGAGCGTGGTCGCGAGCTCGGGGTCGGTCGCGGTGCCGGGCGCGGGGACGGTGGGTTCAGGTGAGTTCGTCACGACGAGCACGGTACGACAACCGGACGTGCGGTGGGCTCTGCCGCATCCCCGAGACTCTTCCCTCGCGGGTCGAGTCAGCCCGGGAGGTGGACGTGCGGCGCGTCCGGCCCGCCCCGGTGCTCGAGCTCGAGCGCCGCGCTGCGCGCGAGGAGCGCGTCGTAGTCGACGGCGAGGCCACGGAGGACGAGCTCGATCGCGCTCTCGGCCTCCGTGTCGCTCAGGTGCGTGTCGCCGAACAGCGCGCGGTACTGGACGAGCGACGCGAACAGGTCCACGACCTGGTCCTGGTCGACGTCCTCGCGCAGGTCGCCACGCGTCGCCGCGTGGGCGAGGGTCGCGGCGACGGCCCGCCGCGACGGCTCGACGACCACGGCGAGGTAGCGCTCGCGCAGCGCCGGGTCGGGCGCGCACTCCGCGTACAGCGCAGCGAGGACGTCCGGCCTGGTCGCGCGGTACGCGCCCAGGAACACTCCGAGGCTCTCGCCGAGGTCGCACAGGGTGCATCCGGTGTCCGGCGCCTCGGGGACGCTCAGCCGGGCCGCGATCGCGGCGAGGGCCAACGGCGCGCGCCCCGCCCAGCGGCGGTAGATCGCGGGCCGCGTGGTCCCGGCACGGCGTGCCACCTTCTCGAGCGTCAGCTGCGCGTAGCCCCCGGAGTCCAGGAGCGCGGACGCCGCGTCGAGCACCGCGCGGTCGATCTGGCGGTCACGCGGCCGGCCACCACCGCCCGGGGTCGGGATGCCGGAAGCGCTGGACATGGTCGTGATCGTATCCGCGGACCGTCAGCCGCGACGGTCCGGGCGCACGAGGACCCGGAGCACGAGCGTCGCCGCGAGACCCACGAGCAGCGCCGCGACGACCGCGTAGGCCGGGAGCCCCTGGGTGGGCGCGCCGCCGTCCTCCGCGAGGGCCGCGCCGTCACGGAGCGCCGAGCGGTGCACGACGACGGACAGGACCCCGGCCGCCGCGATGCCGAGCGCCGTACCGAGCTCGGCGGACACCTCCTGCGTCGCGGCGGCGGAACCCGTCTGCTCGGGTGGCGCCGACGAGATGACGAGGTCACTCACGAGCGCCGCCGCGGCACCGTGCCCGAGGCCGAGCACGGCGACCGACCCCGCGAGCGCCGGCACGGGTGCCCCCGCCCACCCGACGACCACGGTCAGCACGGCCCCCGCGACGATCACGACCAGGCTGACGGCGACGACCACCTCGGGGCGGAACCGGGAGGCGAGACCAGGAGCGAGCAGCGCGCCGAGGATGTTCACCGCGACGTACGGCAACGTCCACAGGCCCGCCTCGAGAGGGTCCAGACCGGCCGCGCGCTGCAGGTGCTGGGTGAACAGGTAGTACACCCCGACGACGCCGATCCCGGTCAGCAGCAGCGTGCCGAGGGCCGCGGCCGGCCGCCGCGCCGTGACGAGGCGCAGGTCGAGCAACGGGTCGGGGAGCCGTCGCTGGCGTCGGGCGAAGAGCCCGAGCAGCAGCGCTCCGGCGACCATCACGGCGGCGTCACGCACCGCCGTCGTGCCTCCGGAAGGACCGGCCGCGAGCTCCTGGAGACCGAAGACGACGGCGAGCATCCCCACGACGGACAGTGCGACGCTCGTCAGGTCGAGCCGCCCCCCGTCGTTCGTCCCGCGTGGCCTCGGTAGGAGCCACGGTCCGAGGAGCACGAGCGCGAGCATGGGCGGCACGTTGACGAGGAAGACGGAACCCCACCAGAACCGCTCGAGGAGTGCACCGCCCAGGACCGGCCCGATCGCGGCGCCGACCGAGAAGGCGCTGAAGAGGATCGCGATCGCGAGGCGCCGCTGCGCATCGGCACGAAACATCTGGCGCAGGAGGGAGAAGAGCGCGGGCATGAGGGTCGAGCCCGCGACGCCGAGCAGTGCCCGGGCGAGGATCAGCGTCTCCGCGCTCGTCGCGGTCGCGGCGAGCACGGACAGGGCTGCGAACGCGGTCGCCCCGACGAGCAGAAGCCGACGTGCGCCGACGCGGTCCGCGAGCCGCCCGGCGGTGACGAGCGTCCCGCCGATGAGGAAGCCGTAGACGTGGGAGATCCACAGCGCCTGCGTGGCCGAGGCGTCCAGGTCCACGATGATCGAGGGCAGCGCGAAGAACAGCACGGTGAGGTCGGTCGCGACCATGAGCATCGGGAGCACGAGCAGGACCAGCCCCGCCCACTCCTGGGGTCCTGCCCGGACGGTCGTCGTCACGGTGGCTTCGGTCGTGCGGCTCATGGCTCTCTCTCCTCCGGCGTCAACGTTACGTATCGTCTTGTAACGCTACTGGCGGATGCTGCTCCTGACCACCCCTACCGGAGGAGGGATCGACGACGCCGAGCACTCGTCCGGCTCGACTACGCTGGAGGGGTGTTCTCCCGCAACAAGTCCGCCGCGACCCCCGCCGCCCCCGACCCTGTCGAGCAGGCGGCCGAGATCGAGCGGGCCGGCAAGGGCCGCCCGACGCCCAAGCGCAAGGTCTCCGAGGCCGCGAACAAGCGCCCCCTGGTGCCGAACGACCGTCGCGCCGCCGCGAAGTCCGCGCGGGAGAAGCAGCGCGAGATGCGCGACCGCCAGTACCAGGCGATGCAGACGGGCGACGAGCGCTACCTGCCGCCGCGCGACAAGGGCCCGGTCAAGCGCTACGTGCGTGAGTACGTCGACGCGCGCTGGAACCTCGGCGAGTTCTTCCTGCCCGTCGCGCTGGTGTTCATCGTCTTCTCGTTCCTCACCGCGCAGAACCAGGACCTGGCGTTCCTCACGGTGATGACGCTCTACGTCATCGTGCTGCTGACCGTCGTGGACGGCTTCATCATGTGGCGTCGCCTGCGCAAGCGCCTGCTCGCGAAGTTCGGCGAGATCCCCAAGGGCACGACGATGTACGCCGTCATGCGGGCCTTCCAGCTGCGCCGGGCGCGCCTGCCCAAGCCGACGCACAAGAAGCACGGCGTCTTCCCGGAGTGAGCCGGAGCGGTTCCTGAGGCAACCGTCCGGCGGTTAGGTTGAGCCCATGCCCACCTACCGCTACCTCGGCAACTCGGGTCTCAAGATCTCCGAGATCACCTACGGCAACTGGCTCACCCACGGCTCCCAGGTCGAGAACGACGTCGCGACGGCGTGCGTCCACGCGGCGCTCGACGCCGGCATCTCGACGTTCGACACCGCGGACGTCTACGCGAACACGAAGGCCGAGCAGGTCCTCGGCGACGCGCTCAAGGGACAGCGGCGCGAGTCGCTCGAGATCTTCACGAAGGTCTACTGGCCGACCGGCCCCGGCGGCCCCAACGACACGGGCCTGTCCCGCAAGCATGTCATGGAGTCGATCAACGGCTCCCTCCAGCGGCTCGGCACCGACTACGTGGACCTCTACCAGGCTCACCGGTACGACACCGAGACGCCGCTCGAGGAGACGATGCAGGCGTTCGCCGACATCGTCCGGCAGGGCAAGGCCCTGTACATCGGCGTCTCCGAGTGGACCGCCGACCAGATCCGCGCCGGCGCCGCGCTCGCGAAGGAGCTCGGCTTCCAGCTCATCTCCTCCCAGCCCCAGTACTCGATGCTGTGGCGCGTCATCGAGGACGAGGTCGTGCCGACCTCGCGCGAGCTGGGCCTGTCGCAGATCGTCTGGTCCCCGATGGCCCAGGGCGTGCTGTCCGGCAAGTACCTGCCCGGCCAGGCGGCACCGGCCGGGTCGCGCGCGGCCGACGAGAAGGCGGGCCGCGGTGGGATCTCGCAGTTCATGACCGACGACGTCCTCACGCGCGTGCAGGGCCTCAAGCCGGTCGCGGACGAGCTGGGGCTCACCATGCCGCAGCTCGCCATCGCGTGGGTCCTGCAGAACGACAACGTCGCGGCGGCCCTCGTGGGTGCGTCGCGGCCCGAGCAGGTCGCCGAGAACGTCAAGGCGTCGGGGGTGACGATCCCGGCCGAGCTCCTGGCGCGCATCGACGACGTCCTCGGGGACGTCGTCGAGCGCGACCCGGGCAAGACCGCCGAGAACGCACCGCAGACGCGCGTCGCCTGACTCCGGCACACCGCGTGCGACGACGGCCCCGGCGGCGTTCCGCCGGGGCCGTCGTCGTCTCCTCACCGGCCGGGCTCGGGCATGCCTCCCTCGCCCGGCCGGAGGCCTGTGGTCGCGGCGACGGGCTCCCGCGGCTCCGACTCGGCGTGCGCCCGACGACGCACCCGGGCGGGGCGCGGGTCCGCGAGCCCCCGCGGGGCGAACCAGCGCGCCGTGAGCTGGACGATCGGCCCCACGCCCAGCGCGTAGGCGACCGTCGCCCAGCCCAGCGTGCCGCCGAGCACCCAGCCCAGCGACACGACGACGACCTCGATGAGCGTGCGCACGAGGCGCACCGACCACCCGGTGCGCGCGACGAGGCCGGTCATGAGCCCGTCGCGCGGGCCGGGCCCGAGGCGCACCCCGAGGTACGCCGAGGTCGCGAGCCCGTTGAGCACGATCCCGCCGACGGCGAGCGCGACGCTCGCGACGACGCCGGGGTCGGGCACGAGGCGGGTCACGAGCGCGATCGCCGGGTCGATGGTCAGGGTGATGACGACGACGTTCGCGATCGTCCCGATCCCCGGGCGCTGCCGCAGCGGGATCCACGCGAGCAGCGCGAGCACGCTGAGCGACCCGACGACGACGCCGAACGGCAGCCCGGTGCGCAGCACGACGCCCTGGTGCAGGACGTCCCACGGCATCCCGCCCTGGCCCGCGTGGAGCAGCATCGCCATGGACAGCGCGTAGGCGAGGAGGCCGAGGAGGAGCTGGACGGCACGACGGGTGGGGCTCATGCGAGCCATCCTGACGACCAAGTGGCATCGACATCCATAGCCAATCGCGAGAGAGTGGCCCCATGAGCCTCGCGCCGCCCGGGTCCGTCGACGTCCACCGGCACCTCTCCCCCGCCGCCGCGGCGCGGCTGCTGGGACGGTGGCACGCGGGCGGCCCCGCGTACACCGCGCTGGCCGACGCGCTGCGCGCCGCCGTCCTCGCCGGCACGCTCGCCCCGCACACGCGGCTCCCGTCCGAGCGCGACCTCGCCGTCGCGCTCGGCGTCTCCCGCACCACCACGGCGGCCGCGTACGGGCGGCTGCGCGAGCTGGGCTTCGCGCGCTCCCGGACGGGGTCGGGGACCGTCGTCGTGCTCCCCCGCGCGACCCGGCCCCGGACCGCGCCCCGTGCCCGCGGGGGCGACGCGCCGCCCGCACCGGCCCCGCACGTCGCACCGATCGACCTCGCCGACCTCTCCCAGGCGACCTCCGCCGCCCCGAGCGGGCTGCACGGCGCGTACTCGCGCGCGCTCGAACGACTCCCCGAGTACCTGTCCGGCGGCGGGTACGAGCCGTACGGCGTCGGCGTCCTGCGCGAGGCGATCGCCGACCACCACACCCGGCGCGGCACGGCGACGACGCCCGACGAGGTCCTCGTCACGACCGGCGCCCAGCACGCGATCACCACGCTCGCGGGCACGCTCCTCGGTGGCGGCGACCGCGCCGTCGTGCAGTCGCCCACCTACTACCACGCGATGGAGGCGCTGCGCCGCGCCGGGGCGCGGCTCGTCCCGGTCCCCGTGGGGCGCGGTGACCGGGAGTCGCACCCCGGCCGCGAGCAGGACGCGCCCGGGTTCGACGTCGACCTCTTCGGCTCGACGCTGCGCCAGGTCTCGCCGCGGCTGGTGTACCTCGTGCCGGACTTCCACAACCCCACCGCGTACACGCTCACCCCCGAGGAGCGGGCCGGGGTGCGCGAGGCCGCCGCGCGTCACCGCGTGACCGTCGTCGGGGACGAGACCCTCACGGACCTCGACCTCGACGGCGACCCGGACGCCGTCGGCCCCGTCGCCGAGCCGCTCGCCGGGGACGGGGCCTCGCCGTACGTCGTCACCGTCGGGTCGGCGTCCAAGTCGTTCTGGGGCGGGCTGCGCGTCGGGTGGGTCCGCGCGCACCCCGACCTCGTCGCGCGGCTCGCGCGCACCCGGCAGTCCGCCGACATCGCGACCGCGGTGCTCGAGCAGCTCGCCGTCGTCGAGCTGCTCGACGACGCGGGCAGCGTGCTCGCCGAGCGCCGCAGGACGCTGCGCGCGCAGCGCGACCTGCTGTGCGGGCTGCTGGGCGCGGCGCTCCCCGACTGGCGCGTGCACGTGCCGGAGGGCGGGCTGTCCCTGTGGGTCGACGTCGGCGCGCCCGTCGCCCAGGCGTTCGCCGCCGCGGCCGCCGCGGAGGGCGTCCTGGTCAACGCCGGCCCGACGTTCACCCCCGACGGCAGCGCCGCGGACCGGCTGCGCCTCACGTTCTCGCGACCGCCCGAGGAGCTGGAGCGGGCGGTGCCCCGGCTCGCCGCGGCGTGGGCGCGCGTGGCCGGCTGAGCACGCCCTGGGACGTCCGCGAGCGGGCAACCGCGGTCAGCGCGAGCGGAGCTCCACGGGCGCGGTCGCCTGGGTCCCGTCGTGCAGGAGACGCGCGACCACGGCGCCCTCGGCCGCGAGGGCCCGCCAGGTCTCGCCGAGCCACTGCTCCGCGTCGTACTGCGTCGTGAAGACGGGGCTTACGGGCGTGGCGAGGACGCTTCCCTCGGCGTCGTCGAGCTCCCAGACCCACTGCGGCCGGATCATCGTGCCTCCCTCGCCTCGGCGCCGCGCACGTGCTCGCCCGGCTCCGGGTGGCGCACGAGCGACCGGTTGATGCGCGCCGCCCAGAGCGGGCCCTGGTAGAGGAACCCGGTGTACCCCTGGACGAGGTCGGCGCCCGCGTGCAGGTAGTCACGGGCGTCGTGCGCGGTCGTGATGCCCCCGACGCCGATGATGGCGCGACGCGGGCCGAGGCGCCCGCGCAGGCGCGCGACCACGGCGAGGCCCCGGGCGCGCACCGGTGGTCCGGACAGCCCGCCGGGCCCCCGGTCGTGCCCGATCGTCGTGTTGACGGCGACGACGCCGTCGAGGTCGAGCTCGTCGACGAGGTCGGCGACCGCGTCCACGTCCTCGTCCGCGAGGTCGGGCGCGATCTTGACGAGCAGCGGCACGCGGGCGGCTCCCGCGTCCGTGGTCGCGGCGTCCGCGGCCTCGCGCACAGCCACGAGGATCGGGCGCAGCGACGCGACCTCCTGGAGGTCGCGCAGGCCCGGGGTGTTGGGTGAGGACACGTTGACGACGAGGTAGTCGGCGTACGGCGCGAGGAGGCTCGCGCTCGTCGCGTAGTCCCCCGCGGCCTCGGACGCGGGCGTGACCTTGGTCTTGCCGATGTTCGCGCCCACGAGCACGGCGCGGCCCGCGCGAGTCGAGCGCAGCGCGGCGAGGCGCCGGGCGGCCGCCGCGGCACCCTCGTTGTTGAACCCCATGCGGTTGCGCACGCCCGACACGTCGAGCTCGCGCCACAGCCGCGGCTTCTCGTTGCCGGGCTGCGCGTGCGCGGTGACCGTACCGATCTCGACGAACGCGAAACCGAGCATGGTCAGGCCGCGCACGGCGCGCGCGTCCTTGTCGAACCCGCCCGCGAGGCCGAAGGGCGCGGGGAAGACCTTGCCCAGGACCTCGACGCTGCCCCGGCCCCCGGCCGCGCGGCCCAGGTAGGGCGCGAGCGCCCCCTGCACGACGTCGCGCAGCACCGGCACGCGGCCGACGGCGCCGATCAGGTCGAACGCGACGTGGTGCGCGCGCTCCGGGTCCATGCGGCGGAAGACGGTGTCGAAGAGCAGTCCGTAGAGGAGCGGGCGGCGGCGGGTCATGCGGCGTCCTCCGGGGCGTCGGTGTCGGTGCGGGTGCTGGTGGCGCTCGGGGTGGCGACGGTCGCCGACGTCCCGCCGGGGCGGGTGCGCCAGAGCCACCACAGGCCGACGAAGGGCAGGACGAGGGGCACGTAGCCGTAGCCCTGCCCGAAGCCGGACCAGACGGTGGCGCGGGGGAACGCCTCGGGGTCGGCGAGCGAGAAGGCGCCGACGGCGAGCACCCCGACGAGCTCGACACCCACCGCGACCCACGCGACGCGCCGCGCGACCTGGCCGCCCCGCGCGAGCGCGATCGTCGCGACGACGTACACGGCCGCCGCGAGCCCCGACAGCGCGTACGCGAGCGGCGCCTCGTGCCAGTCGCGCAGGAGCTGCACGGCGGCCCGGGCCGAGGCCGCGAGCGCGAAGATCCCGTACACGGCGACGAGGACCCGGCCGAAGCCGGCGTTCGTGCGACGCGGGTGCGGCGTCCCGTCCGGGGCGGCGGGTGCGCTCATGGCGAGGACCTCCAGGTCAGGCGTTCCAGATCTGCCACAGGCGCCACTCGAGGAACGCGACGGTGAGCGCGGCGACCGCGAGCACGACGGAGCTCCAGCGCGAGCGCTCCGCGAAGGCCCACAGGGCGGCGACGGGCAGGATGAAGAGGGTGGTCACGAGGTAGCCCCACAGCAGCACGGGGTCGCTCGGCGCGGTCCCGGTGGCGCCGAGCACGCCCACCACGACCGCCTGCACGAGGATCAGCCCCTCGATCACCGCCGCACCCCAGAGCTGGCGCAGGATCACCGCGCGGTCGCGCGCGACGAACACGAGAGCCCAGCCGGCGAGCGCGACGCACGCCGCGACCACGAGCAGCAGGAGGGGAAGGACCACGCGGCCGAGCGTACCGGGGGCGGCCCGCGGCCACGGAATCGGTCCACGGGTCCCACCGACGTCACGGGGGCAGGGGCGCCGTCCCCGGGGATAGCATCGCGGGGTGGCTGAACTGACCGTCTCCAGCAAGAATCCCGCCGGTGCCAAGGTCGACGCGCTCGTCGTCGGCACCCACACGACGTCCGACGGCGTCGCGATCGTCGGGGGCGACCTGCCCCGTCCGGTGGTCACCGCCCTCGAGGACCTCGCACCCGCGCTCGGCATCACGGGCGCCGCCGACGAGGTCCGCAAGGTGCCCGCCGGGCCCGAGCTCAAGGCCGACGTGCTCGTGCTCGTGGGCCTCGGCGCACGGCGCGCCGACGGCACCTTCAGCGCCGAGGCGCTGCGCCGCGCCGCCGGTGCCGCGCTGCGCGCGCTCGCCGGGACGACGTCGGTCGCGGTCGCGCTCCCCGTCGAGGACGAGGCCGAGCTCGGCGCCGTCGCCGAGGGAGCGCTGCTCGGTGCCTACGCGTTCGCGCGCTACCGCACGGGCGAGGCCGCGTCGTCGGCCGCGAACCGCCCGCCGGCGACCGTCGAGGTCCTCGCCGGGAGCACTCGCAGCTCCGCGGCCAAGGCCGCCGTCGAGCGGGCCAAGGTCGTCGCGGCGGCCGTGAACGCGACGCGCGACCTCGTCAACGCCGCGCCCAACGACCTCTTCCCCGCCGCGTTCGCCGACGTCGCGAAGCAGGCCGTCAAGGACTCGGGCGCCAAGGGGCTCAAGGTCACGGTGCTCGACGACAAGGCGCTCGTCGCGGGCGGGTACGGCGGCCTCGTCGGCGTCGGACAGGGCTCGGCGCGCGGCCCGCGCCTCGTCAAGGTCTCCTACGCGCCGTCGCGCCCCGCCGCGAAGGTCGCGCTCGTGGGCAAGGGCATCACGTTCGACTCGGGCGGCATCTCGATCAAGCCCGCCAAGGGCATGGAGGCGATGAAGTCCGACATGGCCGGCGCCGCCGCCGTGCTGCAGACCGTCGTCGCCGCCGCGCGCCTCGGGCTGCCCGTGGCCGTGACGGGCTGGCTGTGCCTCGCGGAGAACATGCCGTCGGGCACGGCGCAGCGTCCGTCCGACGTCATCACGATCCGTGGCGGCAAGACCGTCGAGGTGCTCAACACCGACGCCGAGGGCCGCCTCGTCATGGCCGACGGCCTGGTCGCCGCCGTCGAGGAGAATCCCGACGTCGTGCTCGACGTCGCGACGCTCACCGGCGCCCAGATGGTCGCGCTCGGCAACCGCGTCTCCGCGGTCATGGGCGCCGACGACGTGCGCGCCGAGGTCGTCGCGGCGGCCGACGCCGCGGGCGAGCAGTTCTGGCCGATGCCGCTGCCCGAGGAGCTGGGCGCGTCCTTGAAGTCGAAGGTCGCCGACCTCGCGAACATCGGCGACCGGTTCGGCGGCATGCTCGTCGCGGGCCTGTTCCTGCAGGAGTTCGTCGGCGAGACGCCGTGGGCGCACCTCGACATCGCCGGCCCCGCGTTCAACGAGGGCTCGGCCCACGGCTACACCCCGGTCGGAGGCACGGGCGTCGCCGTCCGCACCCTGCTCGGCCTCGTCGAGGGCCGCGCCCGCCGCTGACCCGGTCTCGCCGACCAGGTGGTCCTGGTCCGTCCCGTCGCCCGGACGAACCAGGACCACCTGCTCGACACCGGAAGGTCGCCGGGTCGACCGGTGTCAGGAGGTCCGGCGACGGCGCTGGCGCGAGTTCCAGTCGCGCATGCGCTGTGGGTAGCCGGTGAAGCGCACGTTGTAGACGGGCACGCCCAGCGAGCCGGCGACGTCGAACGCCGTCTTCTCGTCCGGGACGCGCCGGCGCGTCCACTCGCCCGTCGTCGCGATGAGCAGCAGCGTCGCCCCCGTGTCCTGCGTGGGCGGCTCGACGTACGCCTCGACCCCGACGCGCGTGCGCACGAAGTCCTGGAGGTGGGCGAGCGTCGCGCGGCGGGCGTCCGACGGCGCGGCGGCGGCGCCGCCCGGCGACGAGGTCGTCGGGGGGCGGCGGGAGAACAGGCTGGACAGCTTGGGCAGCCGGGGCACAGCGGCAGGGTACAGCGTGACCCTGGTCATACGGTGGCCCCGCTGTCTGCAGCGTCACAGCCGCGAGGCCCTGGTTTCGATTGGGGAGCCCGTGCCCGAGGTGCCAAGATGGCACCCGGAGAACGTTCACGCACCGTGGGCCAGCGGTTCCCGTCCGGCCCGTCGACGTGCCGTGCACGTCCGCCCTCGCTCTCCCCTCGCTGAAGGAGTCGCACGTGGCCGAACCCGGCACACCATTCGACGTCGTCGTCCTGGGCGGAGGCAGCGCCGGCTACGCCACGGCGCTGCGCGCCGCCCAGCTCGGCCTCTCCGTCGCGCTCGTCGAGTCGGGCAAGCTCGGTGGTACCTGCCTGCACAACGGGTGCATCCCCACCAAGGCCCTGCTCCACGCGGCCGAGCTCGCCGACGGCGCCCGCGAGGGCGCGAGGTTCGGCGTCCGCAGCTCGTTCGACGGCATCGACATGGCAGGCGTCAACGGCTACAAGGACGGCGTCGTCGCGGGCCTCTACAAGGGCCTCCAGGGGCTCGTCGCCTCCCGCGGCATCACGTTCGTCGAGGGGCACGGCCGGCTCGTGTCGCAGGACACCGTCGAGGTCGACGGCACCCGGTACACCGGCCGCCACGTCGTGCTCGCGACCGGCTCGTACGCGCGCTCGCTGCCCGGTCTCGAGATCGCCGGCCGCGTCATCACCTCCGACCAGGCGCTGCGGCTCGACCGCGTCCCGAAGTCGGTCGTGGTGCTCGGCGGCGGCGTCATCGGCGTCGAGTTCGCGAGCGTGTGGAAGTCGTTCGGCGCCGACGTCCAGATCGTCGAGGCGCTGCCCCACCTCGTGCCCAACGAGGACGAGGCGCTGTCGAAGTCGCTCGAGCGGGCGTTCCGCAAGCGCGGCATCCAGTTCTCCCTGGGCGACCGGTTCGCGGGCGTCAAGGAGACCGACTCGGGCGTCACCGTCACGCTCGAGTCCGGCAAGACCTTCGAGGCCGAGCTGCTGCTCGTCGCCGTCGGGCGCGGGCCGCGCACCGCCGACCTCGGGTTCGAGGCGCAGGGCATCACGCTCGACCGCGGGTTCGTGATCGTCGACGAGCGCCTGCACACGGGCGTCGGGAACATCTGGGCCGCGGGCGACATCGTGCCCGGCCTCCAGCTCGCGCACCGCGGGTTCGCGCAGGGCATCTTCCTCGCGGAGCAGATCGCCGGGCTCGACCCGACGCCGATCGTCGAGTCGTCGATCCCGCGCGTCACGTACTGCGAGCCCGAGGTGGCGTCCGTCGGCGTCACGGAGGCTGCGGCGATCGAGACGTGGGGGGCCGACCAGGTCGAGTCCCTCGAGTACAACCTCGCCGGCAACGGCAAGAGCAAGATCCTCGCGACCAGCGGCTTCGTCAAGCTCGTGCGCCGCAAGGACGGTCCCGTCGTCGGCGTGCACATGATCGGTGCCCGCGTCGGCGAGCTCGTCGGCGAGGGCCAGCTCATCGTGGGCTGGGAGGCGTACCCCGAGGACGTCGCCGCCCTGGTCCACGCCCACCCCACCCAGAACGAGGCACTCGGAGAGGCGCACCTGGCCCTGGCCGGCAAGCCTCTGCACGCCCACAACTGACCCCAACGATCGAAGGAGACCAGGCAGGTCATGTCTGAGAACGTGCAGATGCCGGCCCTCGGCGAGTCCGTCACCGAAGGCACCGTCACCCGTTGGCTCAAGTCGGTCGGCGACACCGTCGCCGTCGACGAGCCGCTGCTCGAGGTCTCGACCGACAAGGTCGACACCGAGATCCCGTCGCCCGTCGCGGGCGTGCTCGAGCAGATCCTCGTCCAGGAGGACGAGACCGTGGAGGTCGGTACCGACCTCGCCGTGATCGGCGACGGTTCCGGCGGCGGCGACGCCGCGCCCGCCCCCGCGGCGGCCGAGGAGCCCGCGCCCCAGGCCGCGCCGGAGCCCGAGCCGGAGCAGCCGGCCGCGCAGGAGGCCCCCGCCGAGCCCGCCCCGGCCCAGCAGGCCGCTCCCGCGCCGCAGTCCTCCGGCGGTGAGGAGATCAGGCTCCCTGCGCTCGGCGAGTCCGTCACCGAGGGCACCGTGACCCGGTGGCTCAAGTCGGTCGGCGAGACCGTCGAGGTCGACGAGCCCCTGCTCGAGGTCTCGACCGACAAGGTCGACACCGAGGTCCCCTCGCCCGTGGCCGGCACCGTCCAGCAGATCCTCGTCCAGGAGGACGAGACGGTCGAGGTCGGCACCGTGCTCGCGATCGTCGGCTCGGGCGCCGCCCCGGCCGCCGCCCCCGCGGCACCGGCCGAGCCCGCCCAGGAGGCCCCGAAGCAGGAGGCTGCGCCCGCCCCGGCCCCGACCGAGGCGCGCACCCCGGCGAGCGAGGCGGACGTCCCGGCCCAGGCCGCGCAGGAGGAGACGCCGGCCCCGGCCACGAGCGCCCCGGCCCCCGCGGCCGAGAAGCCCGCCGCGCCGTCCGCACCGGGTGCGACCCCGGCCCCGGCCGCGAAGGCCGGCGGCACGTACCTCACCCCGCTCGTGCGCAAGCTCGCGGCGGACAAGGGCGTCGACCTGTCGACCCTCACGGGCACGGGCGTCGGCGGCCGCATCCGCAAGGAGGACGTGCTCGAGGCCGCCCGCAAGGCCGAGGAGGCCAAGGCCGCCCCCGCAGCTGCCGCTCCCGCGGCTCCCGCCGGTGGTGCCCCGAAGAAGGCCTCCGTCCCGGCCGTCTCGCCGCTGCGCGGCACGACCGAGAAGACGAGCCGTCTGCGCAAGCTCGTCGCGAGCCGCATGGTCGAGGCGCTGAGCACGCAGGCCCAGCTCACGACGGCGGTCGAGGTCGACGTCACCCGCGTCGCCGCCCTGCGTAACCGCGCCAAGGCGGACTTCAAGGCGCGCGAGGGTGCGAACCTCACGTTCCTGCCGTTCTTCACGCTCGCCGCGGTCGAGGCGCTCAAGGCCTACCCGAAGATCAACGCGACCTTCGGCGAGGACGAGATCACCTACCACGGCCAGGAGAACGTCGGCATCGCGGTCGACACCGAGCGCGGCCTCGTGGTCCCCGTCATCAAGGACGCGGGCGACCTCAACCTCGCCGGCATCGCGCGCAAGATCGCCGACCTCGGCGCACGCACGCGTGCCAACAAGGTCGGTCCGGACGAGCTCGCGGGCGCGACGTTCACGATCACCAACACCGGCTCGGGCGGCGCCGTCTTCGACACGCCGATCGTCCCGGTCGGTCAGGTCGCGATCCTCGGCACGGGCACCATCACCAAGCGCCCGGTCGTCGTGACGGACGCGGACGGCAACGACACGATCGGCATCCGCTCGACGTGCTTCATCTTCCTGTCCTACGACCACCGCCTGGTCGACGGTGCGGACGCCGCGCGCTTCCTCACCACGATCAAGAACCGCATCGAGGAGGGCGCGTTCGAGGCCGAGGTCGGCCTCTGACGCTCCGCGCTCCCTGACGCACGCCGCGAGGCCCCGACCACCCACGGTCGGGGCCTCGCGGCGTTTCCGTGACCTGGCGCGGGCCGGTCGCGGAGAAGTTCCCGGCCACGGGTGCGCGGGACGGTCGCGGCCCCGTAGCGTGGCCCCATGGACATCGTCGTGGCGGGCTCGCACGGATTCATCGGTGCGGAGCTGCTCGAGCGGCTGCGCGAGGACGGCCACCGCGTGCGCCGGCTCGTGCGGCGTGCCCCGCAGACGTCCGACGAGCACGAGTGGGACCCCGACGCCGGCGTCCTGGACCCCGGCGTGCTCGCGGGGGCCGACGCCGTCGTCAACCTCGCGGGCGCAGGGATCGGCGACCACCGCTGGACGACCGAGTACAAGCGCACCCTGGTCACGTCCCGGACCCGGACCACCGGGCTCCTGGCCCGGACCATGGCCGGCCTCGACGCGCCACCGCCGGTCTGGGTCCAGGGCTCCGCGATCGGCTACTACGGCGACCGGGGCGCGCAGCTGCTCACCGAGACGTCGGCGTCGGGCGACGGGTTCCTCGCCCGGCTGGTCCGGGAGTGGGAGGCCGCGACCGCGCCGGCCGAGCAGGCGGGCGTCCGCGTGGTCCACGCCCGGACGGGCATCGTGCTCTCCTCCGAGGGCGGTGCCCTCGGCCGGCTCCTCCCGCTGCTGCGGCTCGGCGTCGGCGGACGCCTCGGCCCCGGCACGCAGTACTGGAGCTGGATCACGCTGCGCGACGAGGTCGACGCGCTGCGCCACCTGCTCACCGCTCCCGTGCACGGGCCCGTCAACCTCTGCTCCCCCCACCCGGCCACGAACGCGGAGATCACCCGCGCGCTCGCGCGAGAGCTCCACCGCCCGGCCGTGCTGGCCGTCCCCTCCGTCGCGCTGCGCGTCGTGCTCGGCGAGCTGGCCTCGGACATCCTCGGCTCCCAGCGCGCCCTCCCCACCGTGCTCGAGGCGAGCGGGTTCACCTACTCCGACCCCCTGCTCGACGACGCCGTCCGGCGGGTCGCCGAGCGGCGCTGACGCCTCGCCCCGACGTCCGAGCCAGGTCGGACCGGACCCCGCGGCGGTGCGCCTCAGCGCACCTCGACGACACGCCACCCGGCGTCGGTCCAGCGGAGCACGAGCACGACGGTCGTCCGCGGCGTCGCGGGCACCTGCAGCTCGTCGCCGTCCGTGCGCTGCCGGTGCGCGCTGACGGCGTAGTCGACCTCGACGACCGCGTCGGCGGGCACCGTGCCCGCCCCGGCCGCCGCGGGTGACCAGCCCTCGACGGGTCGGGCGGCGAAGACCTCCGCCCGCGCGCCGAGCACGTCCACGCCCTCGAGCGCCGCCAGCACCGCGGCGTCCCGCGCCTCCGCCGACGAGCCCGCGACCACCACCGACGACAGGTCGCCCGTGCCCTCGGTGAGCAGCGCGAGCCGGCGCGCCGTGAGGGCCCGTGCGGCCCCGGCCGGGTCGTCCGGGTCGAGCACCGCCCTCGCGTCCTCGGCCGGCTCGACGGCGGTCGCGGCCGTGCTCGGCGCCCTCTCGCCGCCGTCGGGCGCGGCCGTCCGCGACGGTCCCAGGTGCACCGGGAGCACCACGAGCGCCGCGCACCCGGTGAGGATCGCCAGGCTCGTGCCGACGGCACGAACCGCCCGTCGCCGTCGGGCCCGCGCGCCCCGCCCACGGGGCCCGGTCCCACCACGCGCGGCGCTCCCGGACACCGTCCGTACCGCGACGCCGGGCCGCACGGTCCGCCGACCGCCGAGAGCACCGGCCACGAGACGCGCGGGGTCGGGCATCACGACCGGTCGCGGCACCACGGCGTCGTAGCAGCGCGCGGCGAACGTCCCCGCGGCAGGTCGCGCGGACGGTTCGTCGCGCAGCGCCACCGCGAGCTCGGCGTGGAGCGCCGCGAGGTCGCGCGCCTCCTCCGGGTCGCCGGTCGCGCGGTAGGACGGGTGGCTCGACGCCGGGGGCGGCACGAGGTCGAGCACGACCCGGGCGAGGTCCCGCACGTCGTCCGCCGCGGTCCCGCGCGCGGGCGCCAGCGCCGGGCGCAGGACGGCCCTCCCGCTCGGCGTGACGACCACCGACGCCGCCTCGAGGCTCCCGTGCGCGCGCCCGTCCCGATGGAGCCGCGCCAGGCCCTGCGCGACGGGGACCAGCACCGTGACCGCCTCGGCAGCCCGGAAGGGCCCCCGTGCCGCCGCCAGCTCGTCGAGACGCAGCCCGTCGACGTGGTCGGTGAGCACCACGAGCGACGACTCCCCCGCCTCGACGACACCACGCACCGCCACGACGTGCTCGTGCTCCTCGGAGAGCGCGTGCAGGTGCTCGACCAGCACCGCACGAGCCCCCGGGCCCTCGGGGACCTCCAGCCGGGCGATCTCGCACACCGTGCCCGCGTCGTCGTACGCGACGGACCCACCGCTCGCGCCGGGCTCCCGCCGCACCGACCATCCCGCGGCCGCGAGCACGGGTACCAGGTCGGCGACGGACTCCACAGGCGGTCGCGCGCGGCGCGACGTCGACGACGACATGCCCCCATCTCACCGCGTGCCGGACCCCGCCGTGCCGTTGTCCACAGGCCGGATCCTCCGCCCGGTGCCGCGTCCCGGGCGCGGGCGGGTCGGGACGCCGGGGCCGGACCCGAGCGCTCAGGTCCGGGTCCGGGCGCCCCCGGCCGGCTCCGCCCCGAGGGCGGTCAGACGTCGAGGAGGCGACCCTCGCGGGCGCTGCGACGGGCGGCGTCGAGGACCTCGGCGGTGCGGACGGCGTCGTGCGGGTCGACGGGGACGGGCCCGTCGTCGAGGATCCAGTCCGCGACGGCACGGTAGAAGTCGGCGTGACCGCCCGGTGCCTGCGGGACGGGCTCGCGCTCGCGACCGCGCGTGACCCAGCCGAGCGTGCCCTCGGGGGCGGCGTCGTCGAAGACCTCGAAGGGCGACGCGTCGTTCTCGAACGTCGTGACGACGTACGCCCCGGTCGTCCCGAGCACGCGCGTGCGCGGCCCGGGGGCGCCGACGACGGAGCCGGCCCAGAGGCGGCTCACGACCGCGTTCCCGTCGGCGTCGGGCGCGTGGTGGAGCACGAGGAAGACGTCGTCCTCGGTGGGGGTGGTGTGCGAGCGCAGCTCGGCCCACACGCCGGTGACGCGCCCGAAGAGCTGCGTCGCGGAGTCGACGAGGTGCGGCCCGAGGTCGAGGAGCAGGCCGCCGCCGACGAGGTCGTTCTCCTTCCAGCGCTGCTGCGGCACGGGGCGCCACCGCTCCCACCGACGCTCGAACGTGTGCACGCGCCCGATCTCGCCGCGGTCGAGCACGGAGCGCAGGGTGAGCTGCTCGGGGTCCCAGCGGCGGTTCTGGAAGACGGCGAGGGGCGTGCCCGCTGCCTCGGCCGCCTCCACGACGGCGCGGGACGACGCCGCGCCGAGCGCGAGCGGCTTGTCCACGACGACGGGTACCCCCGCCCGCGCGAGCGCGGTGGCGTGGTCGGCGTGCAGGGCCGACGGGCTCGCGACGACGACGACGTCGTAGGCGGCGCGGTCCGCGAGGAGCGCGTCGAGGTCGTCGTGCAGGTGCGCGTCCGGCCAGTCCTCGGCGGCGGCGGCCCGACGCTCGGGCGACCGGACGACGACCGCCGTGACCACGTGCCCGGCCTCGCGGACGAGGCGCGCGTGGATGCCCCGGCCTGCTCCCCCGTACCCGACGATCCCGACCCTGAGCGTGCGCGCGGCGGTGTCCATGCCGACCAATCTAGCCGTGACCGCGACGGGGGCCGGAGACGTCCGCCGGGATGGTCCGAGCACCCCCGCGAACCTGGCAGAATGTGCGCGTTGGTCCGGTATGGAGCGCTGCGTACCGTCTCGCGCGGGTCGGGCAGAGAATCGGTTTCGGGAAGGTCGTCCCTTGAGCACCACGAGCCGCCGCGTCCCTCGTCGGAGCGTCCTGCGCTACGTCCTGATCGCCCTGGCGGTCGCCATCGTGGTCGCGAACGTGATCAACCAGCAGTCCGTCGCCGCCGACGACGAGCCGGCCCCGACCCCGGGCAGCGCGCTCGAGGCGCTGGCGCGGCTCGAGGTGAAGGGGCCCGGCCCGGACACGGGCTACGAACGGGGGCTCTTCGGTCCCGCGTGGGCGGACGTCGACGGCAACGGCTGCGACACCCGCAACGACATCCTCGCGCGCGACCTCACCGACCTCACGTTCTCGACCCGGGGCGAGGTCTGCGAGGTGCGCACGGGCACCTTCCAGGACCCGTACACCGGCGAGACCATCGACTTCCGCCGCGGCAACGCGACGAGCATGGCGGTCCAGATCGACCACGTGGTGCCGCTGCTCGACGCGTGGCGCAAGGGCGCGCGCGCCTGGGACGACGAGACGCGTCGGCAGTTCGCCAACGACCCGCTCAACCTCCTCGCGTCCGACGGCCCGGCGAACCAGGCCAAGGGCGCACGGGACGCGTCCGCGTGGCTGCCCCCGAACCACGCATTCCGCTGCCCGTACGTCGCGCGGCAGGTCGCCGTGAAGACCGCCTACGAGCTCGCGGTGACGCCGTCGGAGTCCGAGGCGATGGCGCGCGTGCTCGCGGACTGCCCGGCCGAGCCGCTCCCCGCCGGCTGACCCGGCTCCCCCGGGCCCCGGTCCGTGCGCCCGAGCGCGCTCGGCCACCAGGCACGACGGCCGACGTCGTGCACGAGCGCGGGCACGAGCAGCGACCGCACCACGAGCGTGTCGACGAGGACGCCGAACGCGACGATGAACGCGAGCTGGGCGAGGAACAGCAGCGGGATGATGCCGAGCGCGGCGAACGTCGTGGCCAGCACGACCCCGGCCGACGTGATGACCGACCCCGTGACCGCGAGGCCCCGCAGGACGCCGCGCCGCGTCCCGACCCGCAGGCTCTCCTCCCGCACGCGCGTCATGAGGAAGATCGAGTAGTCGACCCCGAGCGCGACGAGGAAGCAGAACGCGTAGAGCGGGACGGCCGGGTCGGCGCCCGGGAAGTCGAGCACGTGGTCGAACACGATCGCGGCGACGCCGAGCGCGGCGCCGAACGACAGCACGTTGGCGAGCATGAGCAGCACCGGCGCGACGACGGACCGCAGCAGCAGGATCAGGATGAGCAGGATCACGGCGAGGACGACCGGCACGATGGTCCGCAGGTCGCGCTGGCCCGCGAGCTGCGTGTCGAGCCGCTCGGCGGCGGCGCCCCCGACCATCGCGTCGGGCGAGACGTCGTGCACGGCGTCACGGAGCGCCGAGACGGTCTCGACGGCCTCCTGGCTGTCCGACGGCGCGTCGGTCGTGACGTCGACCCGCACCTGTCCGTCGACGACGAGCGGTTCGCCGCGCGCGGGTGCGCCCGGCGCGGCGGCAGGCTGGTCGGTGACCGGCGTGGCGGCGGCGACTCCCTCGGTGCCCTCGGCGGCCGCGACGACCGCGTCGAGGTCCTCCTCGGGGGCGATCACGATCGCGGGCTGCGCGGAGACGCCCTCGAAGTGCTCCGTGAGCGCCGCCTCGCCGGCGACGGAGTCGACGTCCGCGAGGAACACCTCCGAGTCGCCCGTTCCCTCGGCGTCGAGCGTCGGGACGAACGCCGCGCACGCGGCGAGGACCAGCGCCGTGACGACCCACACGCGCCGGTCGTGCCGACCGACGAAGCTCGCGACGCGCGACCACACGCCGTGCCCGTCGACGCGCACCGCGTCGTCGCTCTCGACGGGCGTGGTCTGCGCGTCCGTCGCCCCGCCGTCGTGCTCGGCGTGCGCGCCCTCGTACCGGGGCATGCGCGGCCAGAACAGCGCGCGCGACCGCTGGCCGGCGACGAGCAGGAGGGCGGGGAGGAGCGTGAGCGCGGCGACGAACGCCGCGGCGATGCCGATCGCGGCGACCGGGCCGAGGCTGCGGTTGGACGACAGGTCGGACAGGAGCAGGCACAGCAGGCCCGCGATGACGGTCCCCGCGCTCGCGGCGACGGGCTCGACCGAGGCGCGCACCGCCCGCCGCAGCGCCACCGTGGTGGAGCGGACGAGGCGCAGCTCCTCCCGGTACCGGGCGACGACGAGCAACGAGTAGTCGACCGCCGCGCCCACGACGAGGATCGAGAGGATGCCCTGCGACTGCCCGTTGAGCGTGAGGACGTCGGCGGCGGCGAGGTGGTAGACGACGAGGCCCGCGAGGGTCAGCGCGAGCACGGCCGTGAGGATCACGAGGAACGGCAGGATCGGCGACCGGTAGACGATCGCGAGGATGACGAGCACGGCGCCGAGCGCGACGAGCAGGAGGACGGTGTCGATCCCGCCGAACGCGGTGACGAGGTCGGCCACGAACCCGGCCGGGCCGGTGACCCAGACGTCGAGCGAGGTCCCGGCGAGCCCGCCCTCGGACGCGTCCGCGGCGGCGAGGTCGCGCAGCGCGCCGACCGCCAGCTCGCTCACGCTGTCCTCGTCGGCGCCGATCCGGTCGGACGCGACGGACGCGTCGAGCGAGACGACGACGAGCGCCGCCTCGCCGTCCTCGGACGGCACGACGACGGGGTCGGCGACGGAGACGTCGCCGACGGTCGCGGGCTCGTCGCCCGACGTCCCCGCGAGCGGGGCGTCCGGGACCGCCCGGGCGAACGCGTCGAGCGCGGCGAGGTCCTCGGGCGTCAGGGCGCTGCCGTCGCCCGTCGTGGCGACGACGAGCGCGGGCAGGGTCTCGGAGTCGGTGAACTCCTGAGCGACCTCGGCGGCGCGCGTGGACTCGGCGCTCGCCGGGAGGAACGCGGCGGCGTCGTTCGTCTGCACGCTGCTCAGGCGCCCCTGGGCCTGCCCGCCCAGCGCGCCGATCGCCATCCACAGACCGATGACTGCGACAATGATCAGCCCGCGGAGGAACCCGCCCGTCCTATTGCTCAGCATGCTGAGGAATGGTGCCATGGCGGAGGGAGGAATGCACGTTGGAGCACGCGTCGAGCAGCGGCAGCACCGGGCGGTACGCCGGCCCGGACGTCGGCGACCCCACACCCACCGACCCCCGGGAGTGGGCCACCGGCCGCCTCCTGTTCGCCGTCGCCCGCCGGATCGAGCGGGAGTGGAACGCCCACCTCGGGCAGTGGGACCTCAACCATGCGGGCTTCCCCGTGCTCATGCACCTGCTCGCCGGACCTCGCTCGCAGCGGGTCCTCGCCGAGGAGTCGGGCGTGACCGAGCAGACCATGAGCAGGGTCGTCGCCCGGCTCGAGCGCTCCGGGTACGTGACCCGCACCGACGACCCCGCCGACCGCCGCCGTCGCGCCGTCGCGATCACCGCGGCCGGGCGCGAGGCAGGCCTGGCCGCCGCGCGGCGTCGTCCCGCCGAGGAGCTCGCGACCCGCGGGCTCGACGACGCCCAGATCGCGGCGCTGCGGGACGCCCTCCTCGCGCTGCTCGAGACGTTGCCGCGGACTCCCCACGACGAGGGCTAACCTGAGCCGATGGACCTGCTCGCGCTGCCCGGGATCACGGAGTACCACGAGGCCTGGGACCTCCAGCGCGCGGTGCACGACGACGTCGTCGCGACCACCCGGCCGGACACCCTGATCCTCGTCGAGCACCCCTCCGTCTACACCGCCGGCCGCCGCACGCGCCGTGACGAGCGGCCCGACGACGGCACGCCCGTCGTCGACGTGGACCGCGGCGGGAAGATCACGTGGCACGGCCCGGGCCAGCAGGTCGCCTACCCGATCGTGCGGCTCGCCGAGCCGGTCGACGTCGTCGCGTACGTGCGCGCGCTCGAGGAGGCCGTCATGGGCGTGTGCGCGCGGCTCGGCCTCGCGACGATGCGCGTCGAGGGACGCAGCGGGGTCTGGGTCGCTGCCGACGCGACGCGCCGCGAGCGCAAGGTCTGCGCGATCGGCGTGCGCGTCGCGAAGGGCGTGACGATGCACGGGCTCGCCCTCAACTGCGTGCCCGACCTCTCCCGCTTCGACCGGATCGTCCCGTGCGGGATCGAGGACGCCGACGTGACGTCGCTCACCGCCGAGCTCGGGCGCGAGGTCACGCTCGCCGAGGTCGCGCCGCTGCTCGTCGCCGCGCTGGAGGACGCGCTCACGCCGCTGCTCGCCGCGACCGCGTGGGACGACGCGCACCCGACCTCCCCGCAGGACGCGCTCGCGGGCTAGGCTGGGGACTCCAGGGAATCCTCGCGCGCCGGAGTACGGGTGGGTCGGCGCGCGGTAGGACGTACCCCGAGGACCTGGACCGCATGACCACCACCCCCGCGCGCCCGACGTCGCGCGCCCGCACCTCCCCGCCCCTGCCCGCTCCTCCCCGCCCCGACGCGCCGGGGCGCAGCGGCTACGCCCGGCTGCCGCAGCTCGCGGGCCGCGCGTTCCTCCCCGTGGCGTTCCTCGCCCGGCTCCCGTTCTCGATGCTCACCATCGGGACCCTGCTCCTGGTGTCCTCGACGACCGGGTCCGTCGCGATCGGCGGGCTCGCCTCGGCGGCGACCGCGCTCGGGACGGCGCTCGGCGGCCCGACCCAGGGCGCGCTCGCCGACCGCGTCGGTCAGCGCCGGGTCCTGCTCGTCGCCGTCCCCGTCGCGACGCTCGCCGTGCTCGGTCTCGTCCTCGCCGCCTCCGCGCCCGGCCCGACGGCCGCCGTCCTCGCCGCCGCGGCGGTGACGGGAGCGAGCGCACCGCAGGTCGGCCCGCTCGCGCGCGTGCGCTGGCTCCGGCTCGCCGCCGACGAGCCGCGCACCGTCGAGGCCGCGATGAGCTACGAGAGCACCGCCGACGAGGTGAGCTTCGTGCTCGGGCCCGCGCTCGTCGGCGTCCTGGCGTCGGCCGGCTCGCCGCAGGTCGCGGTCCTCGCCGCCGCGGGCGGCATCGCCGTCTTCGGCACTGCGTTCACCCTCCACCCGACGGCGCGCGCGACGGGCGCCCCCCTCCCCGCCACGACCTCACCCGGCACCGGCGCGGGCGAGAGCACGACGAGCGCACCCACGGGTGCCGTCGGGACGCTCGCGCTCGTACGGCGCGAGGCCGTCGTGCTCGTCGGGATGCTCGCGATGGGCCTCCTGTTCGGCGGGACCCAGGCCGCGCTCACCGCGCTGACCCGCGACGCGGGCGTCCCCGGGAGCGCGGGCCTCGTCTACGCCGTGATGGGCGTGGGCTCCGCCGTCACCGCGCTGTCGGTCGTCGCGCTCCCCCGCCGCTGGGGCCTGCGCAGCCGGTGGATCACGTTCGCTGCCGGGCTCGTGGCGGGCACGGTCGCCCTCATCCTCGCCGCCGCGAGCGGCTCGCTGACCGCCGTCGTCGTCGCGGTCGCCGCGACCGGCCTGTTCGTCGGGCCGGTGATGGTCACGGTGTTCACCGTCGCCGGCGAGCGCGCACCCGCCGGGCGCACGGCGTCAGCCATGACGCTCGTGGCGAGCGCGAACGTCGTCGGTGTGGCGGTCGGCGCCTCCGGTGGCGGCGCGCTCGCCGACGCCGTCTCGACGACGACCGCCTTCTGGCTGCCCGTCGTCGCGGCGGTCCTGCTCGTCGCGACCGGGGTGTCGTTGACGTCACGTCCACAGGGTGAGCGACGCGCGGGAGACGACGAGCGCGAGCGCGTAGTCTGACCGGAGTCCGGCGTCGTACCCGGGCGCGCGCACCCGAACGGTGCGCCCGCCCACTGCCTGCTCGGCGCGACGTCGGCGCTCACTCGCCACGACGACCGGGAGACACCCGTGACGATCGCACCTGAAGGACGGCGCATGCTGCGGGTCGAGGCCCGCAACGCCGCGACGCCGATCGAGAAGAAGCCCGAGTGGATCAAGACCCGCGCGACGATGGGTCCTGAGTACTCCGAGCTCAAGGGCCTCGTGAAGCGCGAGGGCCTGCACACGGTCTGCGAGGAGGCGGGCTGTCCCAACATCTTCGAGTGCTGGGAGGACCGCGAGGCGACGTTCCTCATCGGCGGCGACCAGTGCACGCGCCGCTGCGACTTCTGCCAGATCGACACGGGCAAGCCGGCCGACTTCGACGCGGACGAGCCGCGGCGCGTCGCCGAGTCCGTCCAGGCGATGGGCCTGCGCTACTCGACCATCACGGGCGTCGCACGCGACGACCTGCCCGACGGCGGTGCCTGGCTCTACGCGGAGACCGTCCGCCAGATCCACCAGCTCAACCCGGGGACCGGCGTCGAGCTGCTCATCCCCGACTTCAACGCGATCCCCGAGCTGCTCGGCGAGGTGAACGACTCCCGCCCCGAGGTGCTCGCGCACAACCTCGAGACCGTGCCGCGCATCTTCAAGCAGATCCGCCCGGGCTTCCGCTACGAACGCTCGCTGTCCGTGCTCACGCGGGCGCGCGAGGCCGGGCTGGTGACCAAGTCCAACATCATCCTCGGCATGGGCGAGACGATCGACGAGGCCAAGGAGGCGCTGCAGGACCTGCACGACGCCGGCTGCGACCTCGTGACGATCACGCAGTACCTGCGCCCGTCGCTGCGTCACCACCCGGTGGACCGGTGGGTCAAGCCCGAGGAGTTCGTCGAGCTGTCCGACGCCGCGGAGGAGATCGGCTTCCTCGGCGTCATGTCCGGCCCGCTCGTACGGTCGTCCTACCGCGCGGGACGCCTGTGGGGCCAGGCCATGACGCGCCGCGGCATGGAGATCCCGACGGCTCTCGCGCACCTCGCCGAGCCGACGACGTCCCGCCAGGAGGCCGCGAGCCTGCTGGCCCGTTCGCCCCACTAGACTGACCGGCATGGCCCGCAAGAACTCGGACAGCACCGGCGCGCCCGCCGCCGGCGAGCAGGTCGCGAAGCAGAAGAAGCCCAAGAAGCAGCGCTGGTACCACCAGGTGTGGGCCGCGTACCAGATGACGCGCAAGCAGGACCCCGCGGTCACGTGGGTCATGCTCGGCGTGTTCGTCGGCATCCTCGCCGTCGCGCTGGGCATCGGCCTGTGGTGGGGCCAGTGGGTCTACACCCTCATCGTCGGCATCCCGTTCGCGGCGCTGGGCGCGATGTTCGTCCTCACGCGTCGCGCCGAGCGCGCCGCGTACCAGCAGATCGAGGGCCAGCCCGGCGCGGCGCGCGCCGCGCTCGGGACGATCCGCCGCGGCTGGACGTTCGACGAGGAGCCCGTCGCGATCGACCCGCGCACGCAGGACCTCGTGTTCCGCGGCGTCGGCCGGGCCGGTGTCGTGCTGGTGAGCGAGGGTCCGGCGCACCGCGCGAAGCGTCAGCTCGACGCCGAGCGCAAGCGCGTCGCGCGCGTGCTGCCGAACGTGCCGATCACGACGATCCAGGTCGGAGACGAGGAGGGCCAGGTCGCCCTTCCCAAGCTCCCGCGCGCCGTCCAGAAGCTCAAGCCGTCGCTCACCAAGCCGGAGACGGCCGAGGTCTCCAAGCGCCTGCGCGCGCTCGGGGTCTCGCGCCTGCCGATCCCCAAGGGCATCGACCCGACGCGTGCGCGCCCCGACCGCAAGGGGCTCAAGGGGCGCTGACGCACACCCTCCTGCACGACGACGCCCGGCCGGGCGAGGCTCGCTCCTCACCGGCCGGGCGTCGTCGTGCCGGGTGAGCTTCCGGCCCGGGCGACCCGCTGAGCGGGACGCGGGTCGGAGCCGCCGTCAGGTGCGGACCAGGACGGTGCCCGCCGCGCGGTCGTGGAGACCGCGCCCGTCGGCGTCCCACACGACCGCGGGGATGACGAGGCACAGGAGCACGGTGCGCAGCGCCCCGCGGCCGATGCCGACCATGCGGGCGGGCTCGGCGAGACGGCGGACCCGCATGCCCATCACGCGGTGCCCGACCGTGAACCCCAGCGTGCTCACGAGCAGGACGTTCTCGATCGCGAAGACGAGCGGCTGCGACCACACCGGCAGCGCGGAGATGCCCTCGAAGAAGCCCGGCACGGCAGGCCGGAAGAAGAGGAACGCGACGAGCGTCGCGAGCACCCAGTCGATGACGAGCGCGACGACACGCCGTCCCAGGGTCGCGAGCGAACCCGGTCCGTCCGGCGGGAGACCGAGCCGCGCACCGCGACCGCCCTGCTGACCGCCCGGGGTGCCCTCGAGCCACGAACCCATGTCCTCGCGTGAAACCACGGGACCAGGGTACGTGCCGGTCGGTGGACGACCTCGACGGTTCGGGCACCCACGGCGGTATCGTGCCGAACGGCACACCGCCCGCCGGCGGCTGCCGCGTGCCCTCGTGTAGCACGAACGTCACACGGGGACGCGGGACGTAACACGACGGAAACAATGGGTACACGGCGGGGAAACCGCCTCGGCCTAGGTTCGTGGGCGCCACGTCAGCGGCAGGTTCGCCGCGCAGCCCGACGGCACCACCCGATCAAGGAGCAACGGATGTTCAACAACGCGGAGGAGGCAATCGCCTTCACGCGGAACGAGGGCGTCGAGTTCGTCGACGTCCGGTTCTGCGACCTGCCCGGCATCATGCAGCACTTCAACATCCCCGTCTCGCAGTTCGACGAGAAGGCGTTCGAGGACGGCCTGATGTTCGACGGGTCGTCGATCCGCGGCTTCCAGGCGATCCACGAGTCGGACATGAAGCTCGTGCCGGACGTCAAGACCGCGTTCGTGGACCCGTTCCGCAAGCGCAAGACGCTCGTCGTGAACTTCTCCATCGTCGACCCGTTCACGGGCGAGCCGTACTCGCGCGACCCCCGCAACATCGCGGCCAAGGCCGAGGCGTACCTGCGCTCCACCGGCATCGCCGACACCGCGTTCTTCGCGCCCGAGGCCGAGTTCTACCTCTTCGACGAGGCGCGGTTCGCGACGAACCAGCACTCCAGCTTCTACTACCTCGACTCCATCGAGGCGGCGTGGAACACGGGCCGTGAGGAGGAGGGTGGCAACCTCGCGTACAAGACGCGCTACAAGGGCGGCTACTTCCCCGTCTCCCCGTCCGACCGCTTCGCGGACCTGCGCGACGACATGTGCGCCACGCTGGAGCAGGTCGGCCTCGAGGTCGAGCGCGCGCACCACGAGGTGGGCACCGCGGGCCAGCAGGAGATCAACTACCGCTTCAACACGCTGCTGCACGCGGCCGACGACCTGATGAAGTTCAAGTACGTCATCCGCAACGAGGCGTTCGAGGCCGGCAAGTCCGTCACGTTCATGCCGAAGCCGATCTTCGGCGACAACGGCTCGGGCATGCACTCCCACCAGTCCCTCTGGAAGGACGGCAAGCCGCTGTTCTTCGACGAGAAGGGCTACGGCGGTCTCTCCGACATCGCGCGCTGGTACATCGGCGGCCTGCTCAAGCACGCCCCGTCGCTGCTCGCGTTCACCAACCCGTCGGTGAACTCCTACCACCGCCTGGTCCCCGGTTACGAGGCCCCGGTCAACCTGGTCTACTCGGCCCGCAACCGCTCCGCGTGCATCCGCATCCCGGTGACCGGCTCCTCCGCCGCCGCCAAGCGCGTCGAGTTCCGCGTGCCGGACCCGTCGGCCAACCCGTACCTCGCGTTCGCCGCGCAGCTCCTCGCCGGCATCGACGGCATCAAGAACCGCATCGAGCCGCCGGAGCCGATCGACAAGGACCTCTACGAGCTGCCGCCCGAGGAGCACGCGCAGATCCAGCAGGTCCCCGCGTCCCTCGGCGAGGCGCTCGACGCGCTCGAGGCCGACCAGGAGTACCTCACGGAGGGTGGCGTCTTCACGCCGGACCTCATCCAGACGTGGATCGACTACAAGCGCGCCAACGAGATCGACCCGATCCGCCTGCGCCCGCACCCCCACGAGTTCGAGCTCTACTACGACATCTGACCGATTCTCTGCGTCTGACCTGCGTCGACGCGACCGGGACGATGCTCTGGTCCGCAGAGTCCGCACGAGCCGCCAGCACCCTACCGGCGGCGGCTCGTGCGGACTTTGTCGTCTCCTGCCACCGGTCGGCGCAGGGATGGTCGTGGACGAGGTCGGTGCCGCGAGGGTGAATTCTGGCGCTCGCCTTGCCAGAGAGCGCTTACCGCCGAGACTGGTACTCATGAGGCTGGACTGGGGACGGTCGGAGGACGGCAGCTATCAGGCGAGCGCGCGCGAGGGGCAGTACCGCATCGTGCCCCGCGGGGACGAGTGGTGCCTGGAGAAGCCGTACCCCACTCCGGGACGGATCGGCGGTTTCACGACGCCGGCCGAGGCGATGGCTTGGGGACAGGACCTGCACCACGCCGCGATGGGCCCTCGCGTGCGGACACCTCAGCCCTCATGGCCCACGGTCGAGGAGTTCGCCGAGATCGTCGACGTACACCCCACCGCCCTCAGAAGGTGGCTCGCCGCCCACGACGTCGGCGCGCCCAGCCGACGACGACGCCTCGACCCGACCACCCAGCAGCGCATCCGGGCGTTCTACGGGACGCACGCCCACCGGTAGGCCGTGCTCTCGCTCGCTGGTGGCGCGCCGCGGCACCCCGATCTCGGCACGGCCCCGCGTGCGCCGGCGCTCCTCCCCGCCGCCATGGGCTCGACCGCCGGGCGCGGGTGTCCCGGACGTCTTGCTTGTCGTGGTGCCCCGCGCGCGCTAGGTTTGTGAGCGGCGGTAACGATGCCGCCCACAGAGCAGGGGGATTCATGAGCACACGCTTCCGGCGCGCCCTCACGGCCGTCGCGTCCGCGCTGGTGTCGACCGTCGTGGTGGCGTCGCTCGCCGCTCCGGCGAGCGCGTCCGCGGCGCCCGCGACCGCCGACCCGTCCGCGAGCGCCGCCGCGTGCGCCGCGACGTGGTCGGCCACGACGGCGTACTCGGGCGGCCAGACGGCGTCGCACCACGGGCGCAACTGGACGGCTCGCTGGTGGACGCAGCGCGAGACGCCGGGGTCGACGAGCGTCTGGGTGGATGCGGGCCGGTGCGTCGGGGGTGGGGACGACTTCGTCGTGAGCCGCGCGGAGTTCGACGCGATCTTCCCGAACCGGCACCCGTTCTACACGTACGACGGGTTCGTCGACGCGCTGGGCGCCTACCCCGCGTTCGCGAGCACGGGCACGCCCGAGACGCGGACGCGCGAGGTCGCCGCGTTCCTCACGCACGCGGACTTCGAGTCGGTCGGGCTGCGGTACGTGAAGGAGATCAACGAGGCCAACTACTGGATCAAGTGCGACGACGAGCAGCCGTTCGGCTGCCCCGCCGGCCAGACGGCGTACTACGGCCGCGGGCCGATCATGTTCAGCTGGAACTTCAACTACAAGGCCGCGGGCGACGCGCTCGGGATCGACCTGCTGAACGACCCGTGGCTCGTCGAGGAGGACCCGTCCGTCGCCTGGCAGACGGCGCTCTGGTACTGGAACACGCAGAACGGCCCCGGGGTGATGACGTCGCACCAGGCGATGGTCTCGGGTGCCGGGTTCGGCCAGACGATCAACTCGCTCAACGGTGCGCTCGAGTGCGACGGCGGCAACCCGGCGTCCGTGCAGTCCCGGGTGGACCGGTACGTGCGCATCACCGAGGTCCTGGGCGTGGCCCCGGGCTCGGGCCTGTACTGCTGACGGGGCTGTCCCGCGGGCAGCGAGGCGGGTGCGGTGCGCGCAGGGGGCGCACCGCACCCGCCTGTCAGCCTGCGGCAGGGACTGCGGCGGTCTCCGCGGCGGTCGCGGGCACGTGGACCGTCGGCAGCCCGGATCCCGGGCGGAACCCGGCGTACTGCTCGGTCGCGGCCCGCGCGCACGCGTCCTGGTAGGCGGGTCCCCCGCCCAGGTACACCGCCATCTCCGCGCGCTTGCCGGGGACGTTGCCGCCGACGAACCAGGCGCCGGCCTTCTTGCCCTCCTCGTACATGACCGTGGCCCGGGCCGCGCGCTCGGTCTCCTCGTACCACCACTCCTCGGCCTCGCGCGTCGCCTCGAGCTGCGCGACGCCGTTCTCCCGCGCGTAGGCCAGCGCGCGCTGGAGCCACTGCGCGCCGCGCTGGACCGGCACGGTGAGGTTGGACAGCGGCGTCTGCGGCCCGAGCGACAGGAAGAGGTTGGGGAACCCGTGGACGGAGATCCCCAGGTACGTCCGCAGGCCGTCGCGCTCCCACCGCTCGCGCAGCGTGACGCCCTCGCGACCGACGACGTCGAACGCGGTGAGCGCCCCGGTCATGGCGTCGAAGCCCGTCGCGAGCACGAGCACGTCGAGGTCGTGCTCGGCCTCCTCCGTCCCGTCCTCGGAGGCGACGACGACGCCGCGCGGCGTGACTCGCGCGATCGGGTTCGCGAGGACGTCGACGAGCTCGACGTTCTCCCGGTTGTACGCGGCGTAGTAGCCGTGCCCGGTGGGCGGGCGCTTGCCCATGAACGTGTAGGTGGAGGGGCTGAGCGCCTCGGCGGTCCGGGGGTCGGTGACGATCTCGCGGATCTTGCCGCGGAGGAAGTCGGACGCGAGCGCGCTCGCCTCAGGGCTGGAGACCAGGTCCGTGAAGCACTCGTTGGCGAACCGGAAGCCCCCGGCCTCCCACCGTGACTCGAACACCCGGCGGCGCTCGTCGTCGTCCACCTCGAGCGCCGACCGCGTCGGGATCTCCATCGGCACGCCGAACGGGTGCTGGGCCGCGCGCTCGAAGACGGCGTCGTAGTCCGCCCGCAGCGCGGCGAGCTCGTCGGCGGTCACCGCGGGGCTCGTCGTCTCCAGGACGTAGTTCGGGGTGCGCTGGAAGACCGTGACGTGGGCCGCCTGCGCGGCGAGCTCCGGGAGCATCTGGATCCCGGACGCGCCGACGCCGATCAGCCCGACGCGCTTGCCGGACAGGTCCATCCCCTCGTGCGGCCACCTCGCCGAGTGGTACGCAGGCCCGCCGAAGGTGTCCAGCCCGGGGAGGTCGGGGTACACGGGGCGGGAGAGCAGCCCGGTCGCCGACACGAGATAGGTGGCCCGCAGCGTCGACCCGTCGGCGAGGGTGAGCGTCCACAGGTTCGTGGCGTCCGAGTGCTCCGCCCGCTCGACGGCCGTGCTCAGCCGGATGTCGCGCCGCAGGTCGAGCCGGTCGGCGACGAACTCCAGGTAGGCGCGGATCTCCTCGCCGCGCGGGTAGCGCTCGCTCCAGTCCCACTCGTCGCGCACCTCGCGGGAGAACGAGAAGGCGTACGCGAGGTACTCCGAGTCGGTGCGCACGCCCGGGTAGCGGTTGGCCCACCACGTCCCGCCGACTCCCGCGGCGGCGTCGACCACGAGGACGGAGAGCCCGACCTCCCGGAGATGGTGGAGCATCGCCAGCCCCGAGAAACCCGCCCCGATCACGACCGCGTCGTACGTCCCGCCGCCGCTCGCCACATCGTCCATGCACCGCTCCCCTGTCTCAGGTCCGTCCGGACGCCGCAGGGGCGGACGGCCCCGCGCGACGCGGTATACCGTCCCACGCGCGGCGGCTTCCTGCCACGGCACGCCGGCGGTGCCGTGAAGCGCGTCAGAACGGCCAGACGAGCGGCACGTAGAGGACCGCGGCGGCGAGGAACACGACCGCGAGGGGCAGGCCCAGGCGCCAGTAGTCGCCGAACCGGTAGCCGCCCGGCTGCAGGACCATGAGGTTGACCGGCGTGGCGATCGGGGTCAGGAACGCGGCGGCGCCCGCGACCGTGAGCGCCATCATGAACGGCTGCACGCTCACCCCGAGCGTCTGCGCGAACGACACCGCGACCGGCGCCATCACGAGGACCGTCGCGACGTTCGAGATGAACTGGCCGAGCACGAGGGTGAGCACGCACACGACGAGCAGCGCGAGGTGCGGGGAGCCGCCGCCGGTGAGCCGGAGCACGACGTCCGCGATCGCGTCGGCCGCGCCCGAGGAGACGAACGCCGCGGACAGCGGGATGAGGGCCGCGATGAGCACGACGGTGTCCCACGAGATCGCGCGGAACGACTGCGGCACGGTGACGACCCGCAGGAGCACGAGGGCGCCCGCCGCGAGCAGGCCCACGATGACCGGCGGCACGACCCCGGTCGCGAGCAGCACGATCGTCGCGACCAGCACCCCGAGGCAGCGCCGCCAGCCGCGTCCGAGCGGGACGCCGCGCTGCAGGCTGCGCGGGGAGTCGACGGCGATGACGTCGGGCGACTGGGTGTACCGGTGGAGCGCGTCCCACGGCCCGCGCACGAGCACGGCGTCGCCGGGCTGGAGGATCATCGGACCCGAGGGGGCCTCGGACTCGGGGCCCGTGGTGCTGCCGTCACCGCGGCGGATGGCGAGCACGACGAGGCCCTCGTCCCGCGTCGTCATGCCGGGGCTCACCCGGCGCCCCACGAGCGTGGAGCGGGGCGCGATGAGCACCTCGACGACCCCTGTGCCGCCCGTGAACAGGCGACCCGTGTCCAGGTCCGCGGGGTAGCTCTCGCGCCACGAGCGCACCCGCTCGCGCGGGTCGGTGGCCGTGTCCGCGAGGTGCTCGGGGACACGCTCCGGCAGCAGCCGGTCGCCGAGCGTCACGACGAGCACGGCCGTGGCGAGGACGAGCGGGATCCCCACCAGCGCGAACTCGAAGTAGCCGAACTCCTGACCGCCCGCCTCGGCCGCCGCCTCGGACACGATGATGTTCACGGGCGTGCCGGTCAGCGTCAGGAGCGATCCGGCGCCCGCGGCGAACGCGAGCGGGACGAGCATGCGCGAGGGGACGATGCCGGCCCGCGCGGCGGCCACGACCGCGACCGGGAGCAGCGCCGCGACGGCGCCGTTGATGCTGATGACGGCCGCGAGCAGGGCGGCGACCCCGACCATCAGCGCGAGCAGCCCGGCGCGGCCGAGGGACGCACGCCGCTCGAGCCACTGCCCGATCCACGCGGTGATCCCCGTGGAGTCCAGCGCGTCGCTGAGCACGAACAGGGTCGCGATGAACAGGACGATCGGGTCGCTGAAGCCACCCAGCGCGGCGTCCAGCGGCAGCACCCCCGTCGCCCAGAGCGCGACGGGCACGAAGAGCGCGACGACCACGAGCGGGAGCCGGTTCGTCATGAAGCCGACGACCGCCAACGCGAGGATCACGAACGTCGCGACCAGCGGATCGATCATGGGCACCCCCTGGGACGGAAGGATGCCACACGACCCCGTCCGGGAGGTCACCGGAATAGCGGGCGCGCCGGTGCGTTGTCGATGACCATGACGACTCTCGGGATCATCGGCGCAGGCAACATCGGCTCTCAGGTCGCCCGGGCGGCGATCGCCCACGGCTACGACGTGGTCATCGCGAACTCGCGGGACCCCCGGACCCTCGACGACCTCGTCGCCGAGCTCGGCCCGCGGGCGCGGTCGGCGACGGCGGAGGACGCCGCGCGGGCCGCGGACGTCGCCGTCGTGGCGGTGCCCTTCGGGGCGTACCGCAAGGTCCCGGTCGAGCCGCTCGACGGGAAGATCGTGCTCGACGCGAACAACTACTACTGGGAGCGCGACGGGCACGTCGAGGCGCTCGACCGCGGCGAGGCCACGTCGTCGGGCCTGCTCCAGGAGCACCTGGCAGGGTCGAAGGTGGCCAAGGCGTTCAACCACATCCGGTCGACGGACATCACGACCGACGGGACCCCCGCGGGCACGCCGGGACGCCGCGCCCTGGCGACCGCGAGCGACTTCCCGGAGGCGGCGGACTGGGTCGCGAGCTTCTACGACGAGCTCGGCTTCGACACGGTCGACACGAGCCCGCTCGCGGAGTCGTGGCGGGTGGAGCGGGACCGGCCGGCCTACGTCGCGCGCCAGGACGCCGACGAGCTGCGCGAGAACCTCGCCCGCGCTCCCCGCACGATCTGATCGCGCGCGACGGGCAGCCCGGGCCGAGCTCGTCCGTCGCGCGGCGTCGGGCTCAGTCCTCGCCGTAGAAGACGCGCTCCATGACGGTCCGGGCGCGCCGCGCGGTGCGCAGGAAGTGCTCCTCGAGCTCCGCGCCCGTGTCGACGTCCGGCAGGTCGAGCACGCGCGCGAGCCCGGTGAGCGCGAACCGGTCGTGCGGCAGCACGTCCACGGTCGTGCCGGTCGTCCGGCCCGACCACAGCACGAGCGCGCTGCGCAGCCGGGACGCGAGGTGCCAGGCCTCGCCGAGGACCGCGGCGTCGTCCGCCTCGACGAGCCCGGCCGTCACGGCGGCCTCGAGCGCGTCGACGGTCGACGTGGTGCGCAGCCCGGCCACGTCGTGGGCGTGCTGGAGCTGGAGGAGCTGGACGGTCCACTCGACGTCCGACACTCCCCCGCGGCCGAGCTTGAGGTGGCGCGAGGCCTCGACGCCTCGCGGGAGCCGCTCGGACTCGACGCGCGCCTTGATGCGCCGCACCTCGCGCACCTCCGCGACGTCGAGCCCGCCCTGCGGGTAGCGGCGGCCGTCGACGACGTGGGTGAGCTCCGCGCCGAGCCCGTCGAGGTCGCCCGCGACCGGGCGCGCACGCAGCAGCGCCTGCGCCTCCCAGACGCTCGACCACCGCTCGTAGTACTCGGCGTACGACGCGAGCGAACGCACGAGGGGGCCGTTGCGCCCCTCGGGCCGCAGGTCGGCGTCGACCGGGAGCGCGGGCTCCGGGCCGACGGCGGACAGGAGCTGGCGCAGCCGCGTCGCGACGGCGAGCGCGTACGCCTGGGCGTCGCTGCTCTGGACGCCGGGCCGCGGGTCGTGCACGAACATCACGTCGGCGTCCGAGCCGTAGCCCATCTCGCGCCCGCCGAGGCGTCCCATCGCGACGACGAGCAGGCGAGCCGGGGCGGACCCGGGGTCCTGGGCGTCGTACCCGAGCTCGCCGCGCGCGACGAACTCGGCGATCCGGAGCGCGCCCGCGAGCACGACGTCCGCGGCGTCGGAGATGCTCCGGGCCGCGTCGACCGCGTCGACGACTCCCAGCAGCTCGGCGGCGCCGGTCCGCGCGAGCTCACGCCGGCGCACCGCGCGCAGGCTCACCGTCGCGGGCTCGACCTCGTCGGCGCGCGTGAGGATCGCGTCGGTCTCGGCCGTGAGCCGCTGGATGCCGCGCGGCGCGAGGTCGGCGTCGTCCGCGAGCCACCGGACGGACTCGGGCGACCGGGCGAGCGCGTCGGCCATGTAGCGCGAGTTCGAGAGCAGGTGCGCGAGCCGCTGCGCCGCGGAGCCGGAGTCGCGCAGCAGCTTGAGGTACCAGTGGGTCGCGCCGAGCTTCTCGGAGAGCGTGCGGAACGCGAGCAGGCCCGCGTCGGGGTCCGCGCCCTCGGCGAACCAGCCGAGCATGACGGGCAGGAGCTGGCGCTGGATCGCCGCACGTCGGCTCACGCCCTCGGTGAGCGCCGTGACGTGGCGCATCGCGCCCGCGGGGTCGCGGTAGCCGATCGCCGCGAAGCGCGCCTTCGCCGCCTCCGGGGCGAGGCTCACCTCGTCCGGGGAGAGCTGCGCGACGGCGGGCAGGAGCGGGCGGTAGAAGATCTCCTCGTGCAGGCCCCGCACCTCGCGGCGCGTCGCGCGCCAGCGCTCGGTGAGGCCCTCGGCGCCCTCGGCGCGCATCCCGAGCGACCGCGCGAGACGGCGCAGCTCGTCCTCGGCGGTCGGCACGAGGTGGGTGCGCCGGAGCCGGTAGAGCTGGATGCGGTGCTCGAGCGAGCGCAGGAACCGGTAGCAGACTCCGAGCCGGGCCGCGTGCTCGCGGCCGACGTACCCGGCGGCGGCGAGCTCGGCGAGCGCCGTGAGCGTGCCCCGGCTGCGGATCGACTCGTCCGACCGCCCGTGCACGAGCTGCAGGAGCTGGACGGTGAACTCGACGTCGCGCAGCCCGCCCTTGCCGAGCTTGAGCTGACGGTCGGCCTCGGCCGCGGGCACGTGGTCCTCGACGCGCCGGCGCATCGCCTGCGAGTCCTCGACGAAGTTCTCCCGACCCGCCGCCGACCACACGAACGGCGCGATCGCCTCCTCGTACGCGCGCCCCAGGTCCCGGTCCCCTGCGACCGTGCGCGCCTTGAGCAGCGCCTGGAACTCCCAGGTCTTGGCCCACCGCTCGTAGTACGCGACGTGGCTCGCGAGCGTGCGCACGAGCGGGCCCTGCTTGCCCTCGGGACGCAGCGCGGCATCGACCTGCCACAGGGCGGGCTCCCCCGAGGTGCCCCAGCACACGCGCGCGAGACTCGTCGCGAGCCGGGCCCCCACCGTCGTCGCGTACGCCTCGTCGTGCCCCTCGGCGGGCTCGACGACGTAGACGACGTCCACGTCGGAGATGTAGTTGAGCTCGCGCGCCCCGCACTTGCCCATGCCGATGACCGCGAGCCGCACGCCCGCACCGTGGTCGTCGAGCTCCGCGCGGGCGATCGCGAGCGCGCCCTCGAGCGCCGCCGCGGCCAGGTCCGCGAGCGCCGCCCCGACGGCAGGCATGCGCGTGAGCGGGTCGGGCACGGTGAGGTCGGTGGCGGCGATGCGCAGGATCCGCTCGCGATAGGCGCGGCGCAGCGCGTCCACCCGCTCCGGTCCGGGCTGGTCGGCGACGGGCACCGCCGCGTCCGGGTCGGCGCCCGCCGCGCGCAGGAGCTCGGCCCGCACGTCTCGCGCGTCCACCCCGGTCCCGGGGGTCGGGTCCGCGAGGATCTCGAGCAGCGCGGGACGACGCACGACGTCGTCACCGAGCGCGACCGAGGCGCCGAGCACCGCGAGCAGGCGGTCACGTGCCTCGCCGGGCCGCAGGGTGCGCCGGGCGAGGTCCGCGAGCGGCGAGCGCTCCTCGACGTCGGGCCGCAGCGCGCCGGCCAGCCGCACGACCTGCAGGAGCGCGAGGTCCGGGTCGGCTGCCCCGCCGAAGGCGGCGAGCAGCTCGTCGTCCACCGCGGACGCCGGCTCCTCCGTCTCCCCGTCCGCTCCCGGCGGTCGTCCGCCGTCGAGCAGGAGCGCGAGGTCAGGGTCCGCGAGCAGGCCCGCCGAGCGCGAGATGTCGGCGAAGCCGATGCGCGCGAGGCGCCCCGTGAGCGTCGGCCGGCGGGAACCGCCGGACCGGCCCGACGTCGTCGCGCTCACAGGACCTGGAGGAACCGCTTCAGCTCGAACGGCGTGACCTGCGCGCGGTAGCCGTCCCACTCCTGCCGCTTGTTGCGCAGCACGAAGTCGAAGACGTGCTCGCCCAGCGTCTCCGCCACGAGCTCCGACCTCTCCATGACCGCGATGGCCTCGTCGAGGGACTGCGGGAGCGGCTTGATGCCCAGGGCACGACGCTCGGCGTCGGTGAGCTCCCACACGTCGTCCTCGGTCTCCTCGGGCAGCTCGTAGCCCTCCTCGATGCCCTTGAGACCGGCGGCGAGCATGACGGCGAACGCGAGGTACGGGTTGGTGGCCGAGTCGAGCGCACGGTACTCGACGCGGCTCGAGTTGCCCTTGCCGGGCTTGTACATCGGCACGCGCACGAGCGCGGAGCGGTTGTTGTGGCCCCAGCACACGTAGCTCGGCGCCTCGGCTCCGCCCCACAGGCGCTTGTACGAGTTCACGTACTGGTTGGTGATCGCGGTGATCTCCGCCGCGTGGACCAGGAGCCCCGCGATGAACTGGCGCGCCGTCTTGGACAGCTCGAACTGGGCGCCGGGCTCGTGGAACGCGTTGCGGTCGCCCTCGAAGAGCGACAGGTGCGTGTGCATGCCGGAGCCGGGGTGCTCGGCCATCGGCTTGGGCATGAACGACGCGAACACGCCCTGCTCGAGCGCGACCTCCTTGACGACCGTCCGGAACGTCATGAGGTTGTCTGCCGTGGTGAGGGCGTCGGCGTAGCGCAGGTCGATCTCGTTCTGGCCGGGCCCCGCCTCGTGGTGGGAGAACTCGACCGAGATGCCCATGGACTCGAGCATCGTGATCGCGGCGCGGCGGAAGTCGTGCGTCGATCCCCGCGCGAGGTGGTCGAAGTACCCGCCCTGGTCGACGGGCACGAGGCCGTGCTCGGCGTCGGCGGGCTGGTTGAACAGGTAGAACTCGACCTCGGGGTGCGTGTAGAACGTGAACCCCTTGTCGCTCGCCTTGGCGAGGGCGCGCTTGAGCACGTTCCGGCTGTCCGCGAGGGACGGCTCGCCGTCCGGCGTGAGGATGTCGCAGAACATGCGCGCGGTGCCGTGCCGCTCGCCGCGCCACGGGAGCACCTGGAACGTCGTCGGGTCCGGCTTGGCGATCATGTCGGCCTCGTACACGCGCGTCAGGCCCTCGATCGAGCTGCCGTCGAACCCGATGCCCTCGGCGAACGCCGACTCGAGCTCCGCCGGCGCGATCGCCACCGACTTGAGCATGCCCAGCACGTCGGTGAACCAGAGCCGGATGAAGCGGATGTCGCGCTCCTCGACCGTGCGGAGCACGAACTCCTGCTGCCTGTCCATGCGGTACATCCTGCCTGATCCGTGTGACGAACGGGTGACACGCACGTGTGGCGGACGTCGCGCCGTCGCACGACCCCGCGGACGGGCCGCGCGCCCGGGCTCGTCTAGGCTGGCGGCATGGCTGATCTGCGCGTCGCGCTGGCACAGGTCGACACGTGCGTGGGGGACCTCGACGGCAACGCCGCCCTCGTCCTCGCGCGCACCCGGGAGGCCGCGACGGCGGGCGCGCGGCTCGTCGCGTTCCCGGAGATGACCCTCACCGGCTACCCGATCGAGGATCTCGCCCTGCGCGCGTCGTTCCGCCGGGCGGCGTGGGACGCCGCCGCGGACATCGCGGCCCGGCTCGACGCGGACGGGCTCGGCGGGATCACCGTGGTGCTCGGCACCGTGGGGACCTCCGGGGCGCCGCGCGGTGCGGGCGCGGCGGAGCGCGAGGCCTCGGGCTCGCCCGCGGACCTCCCGACGAACCGCGCGGTCGTGCTGCGCGACGGCGTCGTGCAGGCCGCGTACGACAAGCACCACCTGCCCAACTACGGCGTCTTCGACGAGTTCCGGATCTTCGCGCCGGGCGAGACGACGACGGTCGTCGAGGTCGAGGGACGCCGCGTCGGCATCGCGATCTGCGAGGACATCTGGCAGGACGGCGGCCCGGTCGCCGAGATGGCGACGCTCGACGAGGCGGGGAACGGGCTCGACCTGCTGCTCGTGCTCAACGGCTCGCCGTACGAGGAGGGCAAGGGGCACGTCCGCACCGACCTGGCGGCGCGGCGCGCGCGCGAGGTGAGCGCCCCGGTCGCGTACGTCAACCTCGTGGGCGGCCAGGACGACCTCGTGTTCGACGGCGGCTCGTTCGTCACCGACGCCGCGGGAACGGTCGTCGCGACCTCGCCGCAGTTCGTCGAGGACCTGCTCGTGTGGGACCTGCCGGCCGACGGCGCCCCCCGCGGGCCGCGCGCCCCCGAGCTGCACCCCGACGAAGAGGTCTACCGGGCGTGCGTCACCGGGCTGGCGGGCTACGTCCGCAAGAACGGCTTCCGCTCGGTCGTCCTCGGCGTCTCGGGCGGGATCGACTCCGCCCTCACCGCGGCGATCGCCGCCGACGCGATCGGCGGCCAGAACGTCGTCGGCGTCTCCATGCCGTCGCGGTACTCGTCCGACCACAGCAAGGACGACGCCGCGGACCTCGCCAAGCGCCTCGGCGCCGACTACCGCGTCCAGCCCATCGCGCCGATGGTCGAGGCGTTCCAGGGCGAGCTCGCGCTCGACGGTGTCGCCGAGGAGAACCTCCAGGCGCGCGTGCGCGGGGTGATCCTCATGGCGATCTCCAACCGCGAGGGCCACCTCGTCATCGCACCGGGCAACAAGTCCGAGCTCGCGACGGGCTACGCGACGATCTACGACGCGGGCAGCATCGGCGGCTACGCGCCCCTCAAGGACGTCGACAAGTCGCGCGTCTGGCAGCTCGCGCGCTGGCGCAACAACGAGGCGGTCGACCGGGGCGAGATCCCGCCGATCCCCGAGTCGTCCATCACCAAGCCCCCGTCGGCGGAGCTCCGCCCCGGCCAGACCGACCAGGACTCGCTCCCGCCGTACGACCTGCTCGACGAGGTGCTCGACGCCTACATCGAGCACGCCGAGGGCCGCGCCGAGCTGCTCGCGCGCGGGTTCGACCCCGAGGTCGTCGACAAGGTCGTCACGCTCGTCGACCGCGCCGAGTGGAAGCGGCGCCAGTACCCGCCGGGCCCCAAGGTCACCGCCCTCGCGTTCGGCCGCGACCGTCGCCTGCCCATCACCAACCGCTGGCGCGAGCCGCTCGACTGACGGCGCCGGTCACCCCGCGCGCCGCCCGACCCGTACCCCGCACCCAGGAAAGGCCGTCATGTCTGCTCACACCGCCCCCGAGCCCGCCGCGACCGGCGGCACGGGACCGCGCCGCGTCCGCGTGCACCACCTCGCCGAGGCGAAGGCGCGCGGCGAGAAGATCACGATGCTCACCGCGTACGACGCCGTGACCGCGCGGATCTTCGACGACGCGGGGATCGACATGCTGCTGGTCGGCGACTCGATCGGCAACACGATGCACGGGCACGCGACGACGCTGCCCGTCACGGTCGACGACCTGATCCCGCCGGCCCGCGCCGTCGCGCGCGCCGCACGCCGCGCGTTCACGGTCGTCGACCTGCCGTTCGGGTCGTACGAGGCGAGCGCCGAGCAGGCGCTCGCGACGGGCGTGCGGTTCCTCAAGGAGACCGGCGTGAACGCGGTCAAGCTCGAGGGCGGGCGTCGCAGCGCCGCGCAGATCCGCGCCCTGACCGACGCCGGCATCCCCGTCGTGGGGCACCTCGGCTTCACGCCGCAGTCCGAGAACGCGCTCGGCGGGCCGCGGGTCCAGGGCCGGGGCGACGACGCCGCGGAGCGGCTCAGCGAGGACGCCCTCGCGGTGGCCGATGCGGGCGCCGTCGCCGTCGTGCTCGAGATGGTGCCGGTCGAGGTCGCCGCGCGGATCACCGAGATCCTGCGCATCCCGACGATCGGCATCGGCGCGGGCGCGGCGTGCGACGGCCAGGTGCTCGTCTGGACCGACATGGCGGGCATGACGGACTGGTCGCCACGCTTCGCCAAGCGGTACGCCGAGATCGGCGCCGCGCTCGGCCAGGCCGCGGCCGACTACGCGGCCGACGTGCGCGGCGGCACGTTCCCCGACGACGCGCACAGCTTCGCGCGCTGACCCACCGTGCTCCGGGCGGGGCGACGGCGGCGGGAACGACGGCGCTCAGCCGGCGTCCGCGCCGCCGTCGGCCGCCCACGCCACGAGCCCCGCGGCGAGAGCGTCGGCGTAGCGCTGGCGACCCTCCTCCGACTCCATGACCGCGGCCTCGTCGGGGTTGCGCATCTCCCCCAGCTCGAGCATGACCGCGGGGCGCTCGGCGTGGTTGAGCGTCGCGAGGTCGGCGCGCCGCTGGACGGGACCGTCGTCGGCCGCGACGGACGTCGACGGCGCGAAGCCGGCCTCGCCGAGCGCGGTGACGAGCTCGTGCGCGAGCGCGACGCTCGGCGCCCCCTGGGCCTCGTCGACCGGCGGGTCGGACACGATCGCGAAGAACCCGTGCGCGCTGCGGTCCTCCGTGCCGTTGGCGTGGACCGAGACGAGCACGTCGGCGTCGTTCTCCTGCGGGAAGCGGCCCCGCGCGTCGACGCAGGGGCCCACGCCCGCGTCGTCGGGCCGGGTGAGGACGACGACCGCGCCGAGCCCGGTGAGCCGCTCGGCGAGGCGGCTGCTCACGTCCCACGTGAACGCGTGCTCCGGGTAGCCCGCGTCCGTGGACGCGCCCACGGTGTTGCAGGCCTTGGTGCCGCCCCGCCCGTCGGGCACGGGTGCGTTGACGGTGAGCGGGTTCGCCCCGTTGCCGCCGTTGTGCCCGGGGTCGACGGCGACCGTGAGCCCCGCGAGCGGGGGCGGCGGCTCGGTCGTCGCGGCCGTCGGGTCCGGGGAGGCGGTCGTCGGTCCGGGTGCCGGGGCCGAGGCGACCGCGTCGCCGGACGGGCGGACCGTCGTCGGACCTCCCCCGGAGCCAGCCCGGACCTGCAGCGCGACGAGGAACGTCAGCGCGCCGACCGCGAGCCCCGCGAGGAGCAGCCCGAGGCGCCCCGACCAGGCGCGCCGCGGGCCGGGTGGTGGCGCGTGGGTCACTCGCCGCGCTCGCGGCGCTCTTCCTCGTCCCAGGCGTCGGACCGCTCGCGGGCGGTCTCCAGCGCTCTCTCCGCGGCCTCGCGCGTCGGGTACGGACCCATGCGGTGCGACCACGAGCCGCTCGGGCCGCGGTGCACCTCGCCCGTGCGGGTGTCGAAGTAGTACTCGTCCTCGGTCGCGGGCTCGCCGTCGTCGGTGAAGCGTGATCCGGTGCTCATGCTCCGATCCTCCCCCATCCCGGGCCGCCTGTCCGTCCGCGCCCCGCGCGCCTTCGTAGACTAGCCGCCATGAGCCCCACCCCGTCCCCCACCTCGTCCGACGCCGTCGCACCTCCCGGCCCGGCGCGGCGCGGCCCGCTCGTCCCGGGCGTCGTCGGACCGCTGCGCGCGGTGCCCGCGTCGATCGAGCGTCCCGAGTACGTCGGGCGGCCCGGCCCGCGGCCGTTCACCGGCAGCGAGGTCAACGACACCGAGACGATCGAGCGGATCCGCGCCGCGTCCCGGATCGCGGCGCAGGCGCTCGTCGAGGTCGGGCGCCACGTCGCCCCGGGCGTCACGACCGACGAGCTCGACCGCGTCGGGCACGAGTTCCTCCTCGACCACGGCGCCTACCCCTCGACCCTCGGGTATCGAGGGTTCCCCAAGTCGCTGTGCACGTCGCTCAACGAGGTCGTGTGCCACGGCATCCCCGACTCGACGGCGCTCGTCGAGGGCGACATCGTCAACGTCGACATCACCGCGTACGTCGGCGGCGTGCACGGCGACACCAACGCGACCTTCACCGTGGGCACGGTCGACGAGGAGTCCGCGCTGCTCGTCGAGCGCACGCGCGAGGCGCTCGCACGCGGCATCAAGGCCGTCGCTCCGGGACGCCAGATCAACGTGGTGGGGCGCGTCATCGAGCGCTACGCGGCCCGGTTCGGCTACGGGGTCGTGCGCGAGTACACCGGGCACGGCGTGGGGCGCGCCTTCCACTCGGGCCTCGTCGTGCCGCACTACGACGCCGCGCCCGACCACGCGACCGTCATCGAGCCCGGCATGGTCTTCACGATCGAGCCGATGCTCACGCTCGGCACGTCCGAGTGGCGGATGTGGGACGACGGGTGGACGGTAGTCACCGCGGACGCGTCGCGGACCGCGCAGTTCGAGCACACGCTGCTGGTGACCGACGACGGAGCGGAGATCCTCACACTGCCATGAACGCTCACCAGAACACCTACGGCGCCCCCCGTACCGCCTTCGGCATCGACATCGGCGGCAGCGGCATCAAGGGCGCGCCGGTCGACCTGACCACCGGCGAGTTCGCGCAGGAGCGCCACCGCATCCCGACGCCCCAGCCCTCGACCCCGCAAGCCGTGGCCGAGGTGATCGCGGAGCTCGTGGGCGAGTACGACCTCCCGCAGGACGTGCCGATCGGCGTCGCCTTCCCGGCGCCGCTGCAGCACGGGGTGGTGCGCTTCATCGCGAACCTCGACCAGTCGTGGACCGGTGTCGACCTGCCCGCGCTCGTCGCGCGCGAGACCGGGCGCCACGTCGTCGCGGTCAACGACGCGGACGCCGCCGGAGTCGGCGAGGTGCGGTACGGCGCGGCGCGCGACGCGGACGGGGTCGTGCTCGTCGCGACGCTCGGCACCGGGATCGGCAGCGCGATCCTCGTCGAGGGCCACCTGCTCCCGAACACCGAGCTCGGGCATCTGGAGATCGACGGGTACGACGCCGAGACGCGCGCCTCGGACGCGGCGCGCGACCGCGAGGACCTGGACTGGGCGCAGTGGGCCGAGCGGCTGCAGCGCTACTTCGGCGTCGTGGAGGACCTGTTCTCGCCCGACCTCATCGTCGTGGGCGGCGGCGTGAGCAAGAAGCACGAGCATTTCCTCCCGCTGCTGCACCTGCGGGCGCCCATCGTCCCGGCGCAGCTCCGCAACGCGGCCGGCATCGTCGGCGCGGCGTCGCTCGCGGCGGACGCACGCTGACCGGCGTCAGCTCGTCGTGACCTCGCGGCGCTCCGTGCCGAAGATGTCGATGACGCCGAGCATCTCGAGGACGTCGGTCACGACCGTCGGCGGGTTGCGCAACGTGACGGACAGCCCCTCCTCGGAGCCGATCGTGTAGAACTGCACGAGGAACGCGATGCCCGTGGAGTCCATGAACGTCACCTTGGACGTGTCGATCACCACGGGGACGTCCCGTTCGAGCGCGTTCGCGAGCGCGGCGCTCGCCTCGCTGCGGAGGGCGACGTCGATCTCGCCCCACATGTCCACGACGCTCGCCTCGGGCTCCTCGAGCAGCCGGATGCCGCCCGTTCCCGCCTCGGCGTCGCTCCGCTCCAGCTCCTGCACCAACACTGCCCCGCCCTTCGTCCCGCCCTGCCTCGCCCACCCCGACGAGTACGCGCCACCTGCCTGACGCTGTCGATCGGTCGGGGCCTCCTGTCGTACGTCATCGGGCGACGAGACGGCTCCGGCGTGATCGGACGTCGCCAGCGTACCCCACGGATGCCGCTGGCTGGTAGGCCTCTGGCCAAGACTTTACCCAGGGCGGTTTCGACATCGTTCCCCGGAGCGATCGTTGAGGATTCATTCAACAGTTGGACGGGTGTCCAGACGACGACGGCCGCCACGGACCCGCTGCCGGGTCGACGTGGCGGCCGTCGGGCTCGCTCGGACGCTGCGCGTCAGCCCGTGTTCTGCAGGCCGGCGGCGACGCCGTTCACGGTGAGCAGCAGGAGGTGCTGCAGCTCGTCCTTGACCGGCCCTTCCGCGCCGGAGCGCAGACCGCGCAGGGCGCGGACCTGGAGCAGCGAGAGCGCGTCGACGTACGGGCTGCGGAGCTGGACCGCGCGTCCCAGCACCCGGCGCCCGGCGAGCGGCCACGCGTTCTCCGTGACCGCGAGGACCTGCTCGCGCGTGAGCCGCAGCTCGTCGAGGATGGCCTGCGCGAGGTCGTCGCGCCCGCCGAGCGCGAGGTACCGCTCCGCGATCCGCTCGTCCGTCTTGGCCAGCGACATCTCGACGTTGTCGAGGAGCGTCGCGAACAGCGGCCACTCGCGGTGCGCCTCACGGAGCAGGTCGAGGTCCCCGAACTCCTTCAGCGCCGTCCCGAGCCCGTACCACCCGGCCAGGTTGATGCGCGCCTGCGACCACGAGAACACCCACGGGATGGCTCGCAGGTCGTCGAGCGAGGAGACGGACAGGCCACGGCGGGCCGGGCGCGAGCCGATCGGCAGGAGGCCGACCTCCTCGAGCGGCGTCACCTGGGCGAACCACTGCGGGAAGCCGTCCGCGCGGACCAGCTCGTGGAACCGGCGGCGCGACGACGCGTCGAGGGCCGCGGCCAGGTCGCGGTACCGCTCGGTCGCCTCGGCGTTGCGCTTCTCCGTCGACGGCGCCGACGCGAGCAGGGTCGCCGCGGCCACCTGCTCGATGTGGCGCGACGCGATGGTCGGGTCGCCGTAGCGCGCGAGGATGACCTCGCCCTGCTCCGTGAGCTTGAAGCGGCCGTCGACCGAGCCCGGCGGCTGGGCGAGCACCGCGCGGTTCGCCGGACCGCCCCCGCGACCGAGCGCCCCGCCCCGGCCGTGGAACAGCGTGAGCGTGACGTCGTGCCGCTCGGCCCACTGCGCGATGCGACTCTGCGCGTCGTGCAGCGCGAGCGTCGCCGAGACCGGACCGACGTCCTTCGACGAGTCCGAGTACCCGAGCATGACCTCCACGCGGCGCCCGTTCTCGGCGAGCCGGCGCTGCACCTGGGGCAGCGTGAGCATCGACTCGAGGATGTCGACGCTCGCGCGGAGGTCCGCGAAGGTCTCGAACAGCGGGATCGCGTCGACGACCGGAACCTCGTCGGAGCCCTCGAACGCGAGCTCCGCGAGCTGGTACACCGCCGCGAGGTGCTCGGGCTTCTGCGTGAAGGACACGATGTAGCGGCGCGCGGCGCGGACGCCGTAGCGCTCCTGGACCGAGCCGAGCGCGCGGAAGGTGTCGAGCACCTCGCGCGTCCGGTCGGACAGGTCTCCGCGCAGCCCCTTCTCCGCGATCTCCGCGAGCGCCGCCTCGTGGACCTGGGAGTGCTGACGCACCTCGAGCTCCGCGAGGTGGAAGCCGAACGTCTCCACCTGCCACACGAGCTGCTGCAGGTCGCCGTACGCCGCGCGGGGCGCGCCCGCCGCGACGAGCGACTCCTGGACGACCCGCAGGTCGGACTCGAGCTGCTCCGCCGTCGCGTACGCGAGGTCCGCGTTGCGGGCTCGCGTCGCGGCGATGCGCTCCGCCACGACGAGCAGGACCGCGCGGTGCGGCTCGCGCGGGGACGCCGCCGACGCGGCGGACGTCACGGTCTCCGAGAGGCGGCGCTGCCGCTCCCAGAGCGTCCGCAGCCCGTCCGACGGCGGCGTGCCGTCCTGGTCGAGCGTGAGCTTGCGGCCGACGGCGCGCGTCTGCTGCTCGAGCGCCGCGAGCGCGTGGTCCGCCGCGATCGCCGCGGCCTGGCGCGTGACCTCGGCCGTGACGTTGGGGTTGCCGTCGCGGTCGCCGCCGATCCAGGTGCCGAGGCTGACGAACGGCCGCACGAGCGGCTCCTCGCGCCCCGCCTCGTCGCCGAGGAGCCAGTCGTCCAGGCGGCGGTAGACCGTGGGGAAGGTGTCGAACATCGTCGCGTCGAACACGCCGAGCGCCGTCCGCACCTCGTCCAGGACGGACGGCTTGTGCTCGCGGATGGGGGCGGTGCGCCACATCGTGTCGATCTCGGCGAGCAGGCGGCGCTCGTTCTCCGCGAGCGACGTGCCGCCGAGGCGCTGCGCGTCCCGCTCGTCGAGCAGGGTCGCGATGCGGCGGACCGCGCCGGACACCGCACGACGGCGGGCCTCGGTCGGGTGGGCCGTGAGCACGGGGCGGAACTCGAGACGGCGGAGGCGGCGCAGCGCCTCGTCGCGGCCCACCTCGCCGACGAGCTGCTCGAACGCCTCCGGGAGGGAGTCGTCGGGCGTCGTCGCGCGGGTCGCGAACTCGGCCTCGCGCTCGCGCAGGACGCGCACGCGGTGGTACTCCTCCGCGAGGTTCGCGAGGTGGAAGTAGCACGTGAAGGCGCGGGCGACCTGCTCGGCGCGCGCCATGGAGAGGCCCTCGACGAGCGTCTCCGCCTCGGCGAGCACCGCGCCGGACGGGTCGTCGTACGCGCGGATGGACAGCTCGCGCAGGCGCTCGACGTCGTCGAGCAGGTCCTGCCCGCCCGTCTCGCGGAGCACGGTGCCGAGCAGACCGCCGAGCAGGCGGACGTCGTCGCGCAGCGGGGCGGGCACGTCGTGGCGGGCGAGGCCGCGCCCCGCGTGCCCGGTGTCGTCGGAGACGTCGGCGACGACCCGGTCAGGGGCGTCGGCAGCACCCGGCGACGGGGACAGTTCCGAAGGGGAGAGGTCGTTCACGGTGACGAGAGTATTCCTTGACCGTCAGGGGACGTGAAGGCGTCCGAGGGGTGATCGTCGGTCGAGCGCCGGTCGCGCGGTTGTCAGCGCCGCGCGCCGACGCGCACGGCGTCGAACGGCGCGTTCGACGCCACACGGTCCTCGATCGAGGCGGTGACGACGTCCTTGGCGACGCGCACGGCGTCGAGCACCGACGCGCCCTTGGCGAGCTCGGCGGTGATCGCGGCGGCGAACGTGCAGCCCGCCCCGCTCACGCGCTCCTCGCCGATCTTCGGGGTGCGCAGCACGTGCACCTCGTCGCCGTCCACCAGCACGTCGACCGCGTCGGGCCCGGGCAGCTCGACGCCGCCCTTCGCGACGACGGCCCGCGGGCCGAGCGCCTGGACCGTGCGCGCCGCCTCGACGAGCTCCTCGACGGTCTCGATCGACTCGACGCCCGCGAGCGTGCGCGTCTCGAAGAGGTTGGGCGTCACGACGGTCGCGAGCGGGAGGACCTGCGCGCGCAGCGCGGTGTCCGTGTCGAGGGCGGCGCCCGGCTCCTGGCCCTTGCAGATGAGCACCGGGTCGAGCACGACGTGCTCCCACGCGCGCGAGCGCAGCGACTCGGCGACGACGTCGATCGTCGCGGGCGTGCCGAGCATGCCGATCTTCACGACCGACGGCTCGTGCGTGACCGTCGCCGCCTCGAACTGGTCGGCGATCACCTGGGGGTCGACCGGGACGAACCGGTGGCCCCAGTCGTTCCTCGGGTCGAACGAGACGATGCACGTCAGCGTGCCGACGCCGTACGCGCCCAGCTCCTGGAACGTCTTGAGGTCGGCCTGGATGCCGGCGCCGCCGGTCGCCTCCGACCCGGCGATGACGTAGGCGAGCGGGGCCGTGTGGGGGCCGTTGTGCGACATGGTGCTCCTCGGCACGAGTGGACGGGGGGTGTCCCTCCTCCCGGTCCTGCCGGGAGAGGCGGGCGGACGAGCCGGTCTGTACGCCGGGGGCGCGGGGCCCTCCGGACGACAACCGTACCTGACGCGCACAGGCACCCCGGAACCGTTGGAACGACAACGGTTCCGGGGTGTCCCGCGGTCGAGATCGTCGTGCGTGCGCACGACCTCGTACCGGGGTCGTCGGCGCTGCTCGCGACCACGTCACCGGGAGCGATCACGACCTCCCAGCACGGCTTCGCTCCGTGCCGCGTCGGCCGCGCACTCGACGTCCTCGCCGCCGACGACGACTGCGACGGGCTGGAGCGCGTCGTCGAGGACGAGCAGGTCGGCCCGGGCGCCTGCCGCGAGCGCGCCGCGACCTCGTAGCGACAGGGCCCGGGCGGGCGTCGAGGACGCCATGCGCACCGCGTCGACCAGGTCCGCACCAGACGCGTCGACCGCGTTGCGGACGCAGTCGACCAGGAAGGCGGTGGACCCGGCGATACGGTCGGTGCCCGCGAGGCGAGCCACGCCGTCGACGACGTCGACCGTGCGGTCGGCGAACGTGTACCGACCGTCGCCCAACCCGGCGGCGGCCATCGCGTCCGTGACGAGCACGGTGCGGTCTCGACCTGCCCGGACGGCCACGTCCAGCGCAGGCGCCAGCACGTGGTGGCCGTCGCCCACGATCTCGAACGTCAGCCGGCTGTCGCTGAGCGCGGCGGCGACCGGGCCCGGGTCGCGGTGGTGGAGCGGAGGCATGGCGTTGAACAGGTGCGTCACGTGCCGCGCCCCTGCCTCGACCGCGGCGACGACCTGCGCATGGGTCGCCGACGTGTGCCCGACCGCGAAGAGGCACCGGCCCGCGAAGTCGCGGATCAGCTCCGTCGCGCCGTCGAGCTCAGGCGCGATCGTCATGACGACCGGGACGCCCGACGCCGCGTCGAGCAGGTCGTCCATGATGCGGGTGTCGGGAGCCCTCAGGGCCGCGAGCGTCTGAGCCCCGCGATGGCTCGCGGCGAGGAACGGCCCCTCCAGGTGCACCCCCACGAGGTTGGGCACGTCCGGGTCGAGCACGGCGTCGCGTACGGCGCGCACGGCCGCGAGCATCGCGTCCGGCTCGACGGTCGCGACGGAGCCGAGCATCGCCGTCGTCCCCCGGTCACGGTGTGCACGGGCCGCGCGACGGACGTCGTCGGGGTCCCCGCTGTACATCGAGGCGCCCCCGCCGCCGTGGCAGTGCATGTCGACCAGTCCCGGAAGGAGATAGTTGTCGTCGAGCGGGACGCGCTCTCCCTGGTCGCCGGATCCCGGTGCGCCCGGCCCGACCGCCGCGACGAGCCCGCCCTCCGTCCGGAGCCATCCGCGCTCGATGCGCCCCGGCAGCACGAGCCGGGCGTCGACGTACGTCCGCACAGGTGCCGTCACGCCGGCACCAGCACCTCGGCAGCGGCCGTGACGCATGCGCGCGACGCCCCGTAGGTGCGGACCCAGCCACGAGCCTCGGAGAAGTCGCAGTGGACGAACCCCATGTCGAGCACCACGACGTCCGGGGTCGTCGCGAGGATGCGGTCGAGCACGGGCTCCTGCCATGCGTACCGGTGGGGGCTGCGGACCAGCACGACCACGTCGCCGCGCGGGCCGTGCTCCTCGCGGAACTCCGAGATCGCCGCGTGGACGATCCCGGCGCCGTTGTAGGTGTCGCCCGCGACCCGGACGCTCTCGACCGTGTGCCCGCCGTCGGCGAGCACGGACTCGATCTCGGCCCCGCCTCGGCCCGAGGCGGGCGAGGCGACCGGCTCCAGGCGCACGACGAGCACCGCGTCGCCGCGCAGTCTCGTGCTGCCGTGGACCTCGACGGCACGGCGTGCGATCCGCACGCCGGTCTCCGGGTCCGCGGCGTCGGCCCTGGTGGCACGGCGCTCGCCCAGCCGGGCGATCCGCTCGGCGGCTCGTTCGAGGCGGGCGAGCGGCAGGTCGCCGGCATGCACGGCGTCGACGATCGAGCGAGCGGCGATGCGCACGTCCTCGCCGTACGACCACGCGCCGAGGCAGAGGGCGTCCGCGCCGGCGCGCAGCGCGCGGACGGCCGCATCAGGGAGCGGCGCGACGCTCGCGACACCCTGCATCTCCAGCGCGTCGGTGATGACGACGCCGTCGAAGCCGAGCTCCTCGCGCAGCAGTCCGGTGATGACGGGAGCGCTGATCGAGGCCGGGACGTCGTCGAGGGCCGTGACCTGCGGGTGCGAGACCATGATCGAGTCCACGTCGGCTGCGACGGCGGCCCTGAACGGATCGAGGTAGTGATCGACGAGCTCGGCCACCGGGAGGTCGATGCTCGGCGTGCCCAGGTGCGCGTCCGTCCCGCTGAGCCCGTGCCCGGGGAAGTGCTTGGCGCACGCGCTGACGCCAGCCGACTGGAGTCCGTCGATCCACGCCGCCGCGTGCTTGGACACGTGGGCACGGTCGCTGCCGAAGCACCGCACGCCGTTGGGGCTGAAGGGGTTCACCGCGGTGTCGACGGCAGGTGCGAGGTCCCAGTCCACGCCGACCGCGCGCAGCGACAGCCCGATCTGGTAGGCGACGTCCCGGGTCGCAGCGACGTCGTCGACGCGGCCGAGGGCGAGGTTGCCGGGCGTGGCGACGCCTCCGACATGGTCGAGCCGCGTCACGTCACCACCCTCCTCGTCGATCGCGAGGTGGAGGTGAGGGGCACGTTCGCGCAGAGCGGCGGTGAGACCGGCGAGCTGCGGCCCGGACACGATGTCCTTGCCGAAGAGCACGAAGCCGCCGAGCCCTTCGGCGACCGGTCCGTCGATCCACCGCGGGACCGTGGGGCGCCCCAGCGCGGGGAAGAGGACGGAGTGGGCGAGCCTTTCGAGGCTGGTCATGGCAGCTCCTGGAGGGACGTGGCGACGGCGAGGGACGACGACGAGGTCATCCCTTGACCGCCCCGCTGGTGAGGCCGCCCACGAGGCGGCGCTGGACGAACAGGAAGAACACGAGCACGGGCAGGGAGAAGATCGCGGACGCGGCGATGGTCGCGCCGTAGTCCACCTGGACCGAGGTGCTGAAGGACACGAGCCAGACCGGCAGGGTGTAGTTCTCCTGCGACCGCATCAGGACGTAGGCGAACAGGTAGTCGTCCCACGCGTTGATGAACGCGAAGATCGACGTCGCGACGATGCCTGGCGCGAGCAGCGGAAGCACGACACGCCGGTACGCGTGGAACCTGCTGCAGCCGTCGATCATGGCCGCCTCCTCCAGCTCGACCGGAACCGCGGCCACGAACCCTCGCAGGTTCCAGACCGTGAACGGCAGGACGAACGTGAGGTAGGTCAGGACGAGCCCCGGCACCATGTCCAGCGCCCCGATCTCACGGAGCATGAGGTAGAGAGGGATGACCATCGCCGACCCGGGAACCATCTGCACGAGGACGAGCACGACGAGCAGCGTCTTGCGGCCGAAGAAGGAGAACCGGACCGTCGCGAGGGCGGCGCCGACAGCCACGACCATCGCCAGCACCACGGTCGCGAGCGACACGGTCAGGGAGTTGCGCAGGTACGTGAGGAACTCGGGCGCGCCGAGAGCGCGACCGAAGTTCTCCGTGCTGACGGGCCACGGGAGGAACTGGGGCGTGGCGGACATGATCTGCCCCGGCGGCTTGAACGCCGTGGAGAACATCCAGTAGACCGGGAAGATCACGACGACGGCGACGAGGATCGCCACGACGTTGGCGCTCGTGCGCCGTCGGGTGCGGAAGCTGCGTGGCACGCTCATGAGACCTCACCGTCCTTCGCCAGCCGGCGCACGTAGAAGACGGCGAAGACGGAGAGCAGCGCGATCGTGACGATCGAGATCGCCGCGCCCGCCCCGTAGTCGTTCGCCGTGAAGGCTCGGACGTAGGCGTAGACCGACAGGGTCGTCGTCTGTCCGGACGGGCCGCCCTGGGTGAGGACCCAGAACGGCGTGAACGAGTTGACGGACCAGATGACCTCCAGCACGACGAGGATCGCCAGCACCGGCCGCAGCATCGGGAGCGTGATGTAGCGCAGGGTCTGCGACCGCCCCGCGCCGTCGAGACCCGAGGCCTCGTACATCTCGTGCGGGATCTGACCCATCGCGGCGTAGAGGGTCAGGACGACGAAGGGCAGGCCCTTCCACACGATGAGGAGGATGATGAGGCCCAGGGCCTGCGCGGGGTGGGAGAACCAGTCGTGCGCACTGAGGTCACCGAAGATCCGTAGCTGGGTGAGCAGCCAGTTCACGACCCCGTACTGCGGCTGGAAGAGCCACTGCCACACGAGCGCCGCCGAGACCATCGGCATCGCCCAGACCAGGACGAGGCAGACCATGAGGGTGAGCCGTGCCCAGGCGGACGTGCGCACGAGGACCTGGGCGAGAGCGAACCCGACCACCATCATGACGCCGACGCAGACGACCGTGACGACGGCCGTGCGGGCGACGACGCCCCAGAACGTGCCGTCCGCCAGGATCGCCGTGTAGTTGTCGAGCCCGACGAACGGCGCGTCACCGGTGAACAGCGAGCGGGCGTCGAACCGCTGGAACGACAGCATGAGCAGTCGCACCATCGGGTAGCCGAGGACGACCACGAGGACGAGGACGGCCGGGGCGACGAGGCCGTACGGCAGTCGTGAACGCCGAGGACGCACGCGCCCCGACGAGGACGGAGGGCGGGCGCGGGAGCCCCGAGGCGGTGCCTCGGGACTCACCGCACTGTGGGTCTGGATCGCCATGTCAGGAGCCGGACCCCGTCGCGTTGAACACCTCCGCGACGTGCGCGTCGTACGCCTTCGCCGACGCGGGGATGTCCTTCCCCGCAGCGATCGAGGCGAAGAACTGCTCGTTGTAGCGCTCGCCGTCCAACGTCGCCTGACCCGGGGTCACCGGGAGCGCGTGGTTGATCTCCACGGCCTGGGCGCCGACGGTGAGCGCCTCCGTGACGCCCTCGGTCGGCATGAACGACGGGGAGATCGGCAGCAGGTTGAGCTCCTGCGCCATCCGGCCCTGGAAGTCCGCGCCGGTGATGATGCGCAGCCAGTCCTTGGCCGCCTCGGGCTTGTCGGTCGCTGCCGAGATGCCGATGGTCGAGCCGGCGACGATCGTCGGCAGCGGCTCCCCCGCCGTGTAGCCCGGCATGACGAAGTAGCCGAGCTTGCCCTCGAGGTCAGGGTTCTTCTCGATGACGGCCGCCGGTTCCCACGCCTTGACGTACAGCATCGCCGCCTGTCCGTCCGCGAAGAGCTGGTCCTGGTCCGGGCTGTTGGTGTTCACGCCGGTCGACGACGGCGTGGAGCACGTGTTCTGGAAGTCCCGCCAGGCTTCCAGGCCTCGCTGCGACTCGGGCGAGCTGAGCACCCCGGCCCACTGGTCGCCGTCCTTCTCGGCGAGCTCTCCCCCGGCACCGAACACGAACGGCGCGCCCGCGAACCAGTACTGCCCCGGCATGTAGAACCCGGAGTAGTTGGCCCGGTCGGAGTACGACTCCGCCAGGGCGACGCATGCCTGCTCGAGCTCGTCGAGGGTCGCGGGCGGCTGTGTGATCCCCGCCGCCGCGAACATCTCGGTGTTGTACATGACGACCTTCGTGCCGCCGTAGAGAGGCGTGGCGTAGAGGTGGTCGTCGAGGGTCGAAGGCTCGGCGAGGCCCGCGAGCCAGGAGCCCGAGTCCTCGAACGAGTCCTTGTCCTCGGTGAGGTCGAGCAGAGCGCCGGAGTACGTCTGCAGCGCCGTCTGGGTGTTGCCCATCTCGACGATGTCCGGCCCGTTGCCGGAGGCGAGGGCCGTCGTGATCTTGGTGGCGATGTTGTCCCACTGCTGGATCTCGACCTTGACGTCCATGTCGGGGTGCTTCGTCGCGAACGCCTCGTTCACCTCCTCCACGAGGGGCGAGTCGCCCGGGCCACCGGTCATCATCCAGACCGTGAGCGTGCCCGACTCCTCGCCGCCGTCGGTGCCCCCCGCACCGCCGGCGCACCCTGCGGTGAGCAGAAGAGTGATGGTCAGTGCCCCGCCAGCGAGGGCCGTCCTGCTGAACTTCATGGAACTTCCTTCCGTGGGGAAACCACGTCGTCGTGCTTTCTCGGGGAACGCGGCGCGGCGCGCCGTCGTCAGGGGGCGTGGACCGGGACGTCTTCGAGTGCCTTGACGGCCCGAGCCCGGTCCACGTCGATGCGGCTGATGTGCTCTTCGAGCACGCCGAGGGAGGCATAGAGGTCGCCGAGCGCGACCGCCAGCGCGCCGAGCAGCCCGGCGAAGTCGCCGAGCTCGGTCCGGCGCAGGACCGTGCTGACGCCCACCAGGTCGAGGACCTGCGCCTGGACTGCGTCGAGGGTCTCGTCCTCGAGCCCGTCCGCGAAGCCGCCGGTGACGATGACGGTCCGCGGCTCGTAGGACAGGCCGACGAGCGAGACGAGGTGGACGAGCGCAGACCGGATGAGGGGGACGAGGTCGGGGAAGCGCTCGGGCTCGTCGAGCACCTCGCGCGCCGAGGTGATGTCGTGGCCGCGCTCCTGGGCGAAGGCCACGAGGCCGGCGCCAGAGACGAGGTCACGCAGTCGGGTCTCGGTCCCGGGCACCTGCAGGCGGCCGAACTCGCCGAGCACGCCCGTGCGTCCGTAGAGCACGCGACCACGCAGCGCGACCGCCGAGCCGAGGCCCGTGCCGAGCGTCAGCAGCGCCGCCGTCTCGTTCTCGGCGAGCCCGCCGTACTGGAGCTCGCCCACGAGGGCGAGGTTGGAGTCGTTGTCCAGCGTCGTCGGCACACCGACCCCGTCGCGGAACGTGTCGATGAACGTGGTCCCGAGGATCTGCGGGAGGTTGTGAGACCCCACCACGGCGGTCTTGTCGCCGGAGACGGCACCCGGCACGCCGATCGCCACCGCCCCCAGGGCACCGTGGTCCTCGGCCGTGAGCGCGACGAGCTCGTGCACACGCTCGGCCATCCAGGTGCCCATCGCCGGTCCGTCGAGCTGCCGGGGCGTCGGGTGCTTCGAACGGACCAGTGTCCGTCCGAGCGTGTCCGATACGGCGAAGCGGCAGTTGGTCCCACCGAGGTCGACCCCGCACACGGTCTGCACGCTCCCGTCGAAGACGACCGGCGTCGACGGCCGGCCCGGGCTCGACGACGGCAGCGTCGCGGCGTCGCGAACGAGCCCGCGAGACCGCAGGTCGTCGACGACCCGGAAGACGGTCGCACGGCTGAGCCCGGTCGCCTCCACGATCTGGCTGCGCTCCAGGGTCTGCCCCGACAGCAGCACGGACAGGATCGCGCTGCGGTTGGTGGCACGGGGTTCAGTGGCAGGGTGCATAATTTCTCTCAGCTTGAGAATAATGAGGTGCGGAGAGTGTAGACACACCTCCCCCCGTCTTGTCACCCCCTCTGCGGAACTCACCACCGACGAAAGGCAGCCTCACGTGCAGAACCGGCGCCCCACCGCCCGCGCTCCGCTCAGCCCGGTCCCCCAGCTCCTGGCCCTCACGTTCTCGACCGGCGTCATCGACGCCGTCGGCTACCTCGGCCTCGACCGGGTGTTCGCCGGGAACATGACCGGCAACGTCGTCATCCTCGGCATGGGCCTGGCCGGCGCGGACCTACCCGTGGCGGGGCCGTCGCTCGCGCTCGGCGCGTTCGTCCTCGGCGCCGCGCTCGGTGGACGGGTCCTCCGCGGTTCCGTCACCGGGTGGACCCCACGGACCCGCGCCCTCCTTCTCGGCGTCACGACCCTTCTCACCCTCGGCGCAGCGCTCGCCCTCGCGGGCGATCTCGGGACCCACGAGACCTCCGCTCCGTCGGTGCTGGGGATGCTCGTGACGGCGTTCCTCGCTCTCGCGATGGGCGCCCAGGCGGCCGCCGCCCGACACGTCAAGGTCGCCGACGTGACCACCGTCGTCGTCACGTCGACCATCACCGGCCTCGCCGCCGATTCATGGCTCGGCCACCGCGTCGACCAGCCATGGGCGCGCCGAGGCGCCGCCGTCGTCCTCATGATCCTCGGCGCGCTGGCGGGCGCGCTGCTCCTGCAGCTCCACCTGGTGGCGGGCATCGCGGCGAGCGCCGCGATCACCGCCATCGCCGCACTGCTCGGGCACACGAACCGAGACGGTGTCGCGCGGTGAGTGGGCTGGTGGTCCGTGGTGCTCGGCTGGTCGGACCCGACGGCGGGGCCTCCTCCCCCGTGGACGTGACGGTCCGTGGGGGCCGGGTCGAGAGCGTCGGCCCTGCGGCCGGGGCGCGGGCGTTGCCCGAGGACGTGGCGATCGTCGAGGCGGGCGGGCGGCTGGTGCTGCCGGGGTTCGTGGACGCGCACGTGCACGGCGAGGCCGCGGTCCTGGACGAGGACGT
>NZ_JBQEMZ010000018.1:0-89014 GCF_052044445.1 Cellulosimicrobium sp. 22598 | reverse complement strand
GGCGCCGACGGTGCGAGTCGCCGTCGTCCCCGATCAGTCCGCGCGACTGACGTGTCGGCGACACGACCACGGGCGGGCTCTGGGGTGGTGACGACGGGTCGTGGCGGGCCTGGCGGGAGCAGGGCGAGGGACGAGCCCTGCGGATGGTAGACCCGTCGTCACCACCCCAGAGCCCGCCCCCGAGCCAGGAAGGTCAGACCGGCCGAGCAGCCTCGATCTCGACCTTGGGCAACGTCTTCGCCGGCAGCGTCTTCGGGCGCCACGACGCGCGCGTCGCCTCGAACGCGGAGATCTCGTCCTCGTGCTGGAGCGTGAGGCCGATGTCGTCGAGGCCCTCCATGAGGCGCCAGCGCGTGTAGTCGTCGATCTGGAACGGCACGGTGACGTCCTGCGCGGACGCGGTGCGGTTGACGAGGTCCACGGTCACCTCGGTGCCGGGGTTGGTCTCGAGGATCTTCCAGAGGAGCTCGATGTCCTCCTGCGCGACGATGCCCGCGACAAGGCCCTGCTTGCCGGAGTTGCCGCGGAAGATGTCGGCGAAGCGCGACGCGAGCACGACGCGGAAGCCGTAGTCCTTGAGCGCCCACACGGCGTGCTCGCGCGAGGAGCCGGTACCGAAGTCGGGGCCGGCGACGAGCACGGAGCCCGCGCGGTAGGCGTCCTGGTTGAGGACGAACGTGGGGTCACCGCGCCAGGCGGCGAACAGCGCGTCCTCGAACCCCGTGCGCGTCACGCGCTTGAGGTAGACGGCGGGGATGATCTGGTCGGTGTCGACGTTGCTGCGGCGCAGCGGGACGCCGACGCCGGTGTGGGTCGTGAACTTCTCCATGGCAGGAACCTCTTCGAGTCTTCGGGGGCGACGAGTGGGCAGCAGCGCGGCGCGGGGCTCAGACCTGCACGAGGACGCGCGGGTCGAGCGGCGCGAGCGGCGTGCCGTCGAAGGACGTGATGTCGGTGCCCTCGGGCAGGTCGAGGTCGCTCAGCGAGGAGAGCGTCCCGCGCAGCGCGGTGGCGGCGGCGACGAGCGGCGACACGAGGTGCGTGCGGCCGCCCTTGCCCTGGCGCCCCTCGAAGTTGCGGTTCGACGTCGAGGCGGCGCGCTCGCCCGGCTGGAGCTGGTCGGGGTTCATGCCGAGGCACATCGAGCAGCCGGCGTTGCGCCACTCCGCGCCGAAGTCGAGGAAGATCTTGTCGAGGCCCTCGGCCTCGGCCTGGAGGCGCACGCGCGCGGAGGCCGGGACGACGAGGACGCGCACGCCGTCAGCCTTCTGCTTGCCCTGGACGACCTTCGCGACCGAGCGCAGGTCCTCGATGCGGCCGTTGGTGCACGATCCGATGAACACGGTGTCGACGGGGATCTCGCGCAGCGGCTGGCCGGGCGTGAGGCCCATGTACTCGATCGCGCGCTCGGCGGCGACGCGCTCGTTCTCGTCCGCGATCTCCTCGGGGACGGGCACGGTCGCGGAGATGGGCAGGCCCTGGCCAGGGTTGGTGCCCCAGGTGACGAAGGGCTCCAGGTCGGACGCGCGGAGCGTGACCTCGGTGTCGAAGACGGCGTCGTCGTCGGAGCGCAGCGTGCGCCAGTACTCGACGGCCGCGTCCCAGTCGGCGCCCTCGGGCGCGTGCGGGCGGCCCTTGAGGTACTCGAACGTCGTGTCGTCCGGGGCGATCATGCCGGCACGTGCGCCCGCCTCGATCGACATGTTGCAGATCGTCATCCGCGCCTCCATGGAGAGCTTGCGGATGGCCTCGCCGCGGTACTCCAGGACGTAGCCCTGGCCGCCGCCGGTGCCGATCTTGGCGATGATCGCGAGGACGATGTCCTTGCTCGTCGCGCCGGGCGGCAGCTCGCCGTCGACGTTGATCGCCATCGTCTTGAAGGGCGCGAGCGGGAGCGTCTGGGTCGCCAGCACGTGCTCGACCTCGGACGTGCCGATGCCGAACGCGAGCGCGCCGAACGCGCCGTGCGTCGAGGTGTGCGAGTCGCCGCACACGACCGTCAGACCCGGCATGGTGAGGCCGAGCTGCGGCCCGACCTGGTGCACGATGCCCTGGTCGGCGTCGCCGAGCGAGTGGATGCGGACGCCGAACTCGCGCGCGTTGTTGCGCAGCGTGTCGATCTGCGTGCGGCTCGTGAGGTCCGCGATCGGCAGGTCGATGTCGAGCGTCGGGGTGTTGTGGTCCTCGGTCGCGATCGTGAGGTCGGGACGGCGGACCGGGCGGCCCGCGAGGCGCAGCCCCTCGAACGCCTGGGGGCTGGTGACCTCGTGCACGAGGTGGAGGTCGATGTAGAGGAGGTCGGGCGACCCGTCGGTGCCTCGTCGCACCAGGTGCGCGTCCCAGACCTTCTCCGCCAGCGTGCCGGCCATGTAGCTCATCTCCTCGTCGTCTGTCACGGTGCTCCTGGGGGTCTGGAGAACCGTCTGGGTCGATCGTCCGTCGTCCGGCAGCCTGCCGGGGAGAACGTCCAGCGGGTGGAACATCTCCGCCGGACTTGCATCTCAGTGCGTGAGACGTCAATATCGACCTATGGACAATACTAGCGGAGTCGGAGTGCTGGACAAGGCGGCCTCCGTCCTGGGCGCCCTGGAGTCCGGACCAGCCACCCTCGCCCAGCTCGTCACGGCCACCGGCCTGGCTCGCCCGACCGCGCACCGCCTCGCGGTCGCGCTCGAGCACCACCGCATGGTGGCGCGCGACATGCAGGGCCGGTTCGTCCTCGGCCCGCGGCTCAACGAGCTCGCGACGGCCGCCGGCGAGGACCGCCTGCTCGCCGCCGCGAACCCCGTGCTCACCGCCCTGCGCGACCACACGGGCGAGAGCGCCCAGCTCTACCGCCGCCAGGGCGACCACCGCATCTGCGTCGCGGCCGCCGAGCGTCCGGTCGGCCTGCGCGACTCGATCCCGGTCGGCGCCACGCTCACGATGAACGCGGGCTCCGCGGCGCAGATCCTGCTCGCGTGGGAGGAGCCGGACCGCCTCCACCGCGGCCTGCGCGAGGCCGTCTTCACGGCCACGATCCTCTCGGGCGTCCGACGCCGTGGCTGGGCCCAGTCCGTCTCCGAGCGCGAGCTCGGCGTCGCCTCGGTCTCCGCTCCCGTGCGCGGGCCGTCCGGCCGCGTCGTCGCGGCGGTCTCCATCTCCGGTCCGGTCGAGCGCCTGAGCCGTCAGCCCGGCCGCCTGCACTCCGGCTCGGTCGTGGCCGCGGCGAACCGCCTCACCGAGGTGCTGCGTCGCGCGGGCGAGTAGCAGGGACGCGCCGAACCCGGGGACGCGGCCGGGTTCGCGACGGATCCGGCGATAGCCCCGGGTTCGGCGCGCCGCGGGCGGCAAACGGGACGTGCCCTGTCAAAATGTCACCGGCTGCTGCCATGCTGTGCGTGCCCCGGCGCCGGACGGTGCGGTGGCGGCAGGGGGCGCACCTGACCGTCCGAACCCGAGACACGAGGAGTCCCGATGCATCCCAAGGTGAAGATGACCCTGATCTGGGTGCTCGTGATCTTCGCCGTCTACGCGGTCATCAGGAGCCCCGACCGCGCCGCCGACATCGTCGAGGGCATCTGGGACGTCATCCTCGGTGCCTTCAGCTCCATCGGCCAGTTCTTCAACTCGCTCCTGGACTGACCGTGGCCCGCGGCCGTCCCCGGAGCCGGATCCTCGACCGCTACGTGCTCAGCGGCGAGCGGGTCGTGGTGGCCACGCGCCACCACTGGGGGATGCTGCTCGAGCCGGTCGTGACCACCGTCGCGGGCGCGTTCCTCGTCGCGTGGCTGGTCGTGCGCGCGGGGCCGGCCGTCGGCGACGGCGTGCTGTTCCTGTGGTGGCTGTGGCTGATCCTCGCCGGGCGCCTGGTGTGGAAGGTCTTCGAGTGGCGCAACGAGTGGTTCGTCGCCACCGACAAGCGCCTGCTCCTGCTGTACGGCCTCATCACGCACAAGGTCGCGATGATGCCGCTCACCAAGGTCACCGACATGAACTACGGGCGCTCGCCCGTCGGGCGCATCTTCGGCTACGGGCAGTTCCTCCTGGAGTCCGCCGGGCAGGACCAGGCGCTGCGCCAGATCGACTGGGTCTCTCACCCTGACGCGACGTACCGCCTCCTGTGCGACACGCTCTTCACGCCCGGGAGCCGCCCCGGCGCGGGACCGAGCGGCCCCGGAACGCCACAGGGCGGCACCCAGGGAGCCGCCCCGGCGTCGATCCCGCCGCCGGGCCCGCGCCCTCCCCAGCCGGCCGAGCCGGCGCCCGTCGAGCCCGCCCCGGCGTGGGACGGCCGCAGCCCGGCCCAGACCCTGCCGCCCGTCCCCGCGCCCCCACCCGCCGACCAGCACGTGGTCGTCGTCCCCGGGCGTGCGGCCGGCGAGTCGAGCGGGCCGACGCAGCCCATCCCGGTCGCGGGGCCGTCGGAGGCGGCTCAGGGCGCCGCGGGACGCAGGGACGGGTGGCTCGGCGGCGAGCACCCCGCGGAGCCTCATGACGACGAGCCCGGCTGGGCGGTCTCCGGGGAACACCGGGCGACCTACGTGCCGGTCATCCACCCGCGCCCCACGCCGACGCTGATCCCGAAGCCCTACGAGCCCGGCCCGGGTCGCGACGGCGCGCCCTGACGACACCTCGACGAGCTCACGAGCGCGGGCTGACGGTTCCGTCGTGCCCAGCACGGCGATCACGCGTCCCCACCGAGGGCCGCGACCTTCGTCACACGGCGCGCGCTAGCACCACGACACGTCGCGTCGAGCGCTGCTCACGCTTCTCCGAGCATGACAAAGGCCCGGTCACCGTGATGGTGACCGGGCCTTTCTCTGTACCCCCAACGGGATTTGAACCCGTGTTACCGCCGTGAGAGGGCGACGTCCTAGGCCGCTAGACGATGGGGGCCTGTGGATCCTCGTACCGTTTCCGGTCCGTTTCTCCGTCGAGAACTCTACCTCATGTTTCGCGCGGTCTTGACCACGCGATCCGAGCCGGAGCTCTTCGCTGGGGTACCAGGACTCGAACCTAGACTAAGTGAACCAGAATCACTCGTGCTGCCAATTACACCATACCCCAAGGGGGTAACCAGCCACCGTCGAGGAGCCGTTTCGACGAGTCGAGACTCGTCCCCTGGCTCCCTCCCGTGGAGGTCCCACCGGCCGAGAACATTACCGGACATGAGGACGCGGACCAAATGCGACCCGCACCGTGGAGGTCCGGCACGCACGGGCACCTCCGGGTCGACGCGCGGCGCCGCCGTCTGGCACCGTCGGGGCATGAGCACAGGAGACTCCCCCGATCCCGGCTCGCGTGCCGACCGCGCCGCGTCGTTCGAGCAGGGGGCCGCCCAGTACGCGTCCACGCGGCCCTCCTACCCGGACGAGGCGGTCGACTGGCTCCTGCCCGACGGCGCGCGGCGCGTCCTCGACCTCGCCGCGGGCACCGGGAAGCTCACCGAGCGGCTCGTCGCCCGCGGGCTGGACGTCGTCGCCGTCGAGCCCTCGGACGCGATGCGCGCGCGCCTCACGGAGTCCGTGCCGGACGCACGGGCGCTGCCCGGCTCGGCCGAGGCGATCCCGCTCCCCGACGCGAGCGTCGACGCCGTGCTCGTCGCGCAGGCCTGGCACTGGTTCTCCCCCGCCGCCCAGCCCGAGATCGCGCGCGTGCTGCGCCCCGGCGGGCGCCTCGGCATCGTGTGGAACGTGCGGGACAGCGCGGTCGACTGGGTCGGCCGGTTCACGGAGATCATCCACCGTGGCGACACCCTCGAGCGCAGCTACCGCGAGCCCGTCCTCGCCGAGCAGCTCTTCACCCCGCCCGACCACCGCACGGTGCCGTGGGCCGACCGTGTCCCGACGTCATCGCTCCGCCCGCTCGCCGCGTCGCGCAGCTACCTGCTGACGCTCCCCGACGCGCGCCGCGAGGAGCTGCTCGGCGAGATCGACGAGCTCGTCGCGACCCACCCGGACCTCGCGGGGCGCGACCGGGTGGACCTCCCGTACCTCGCCGAGTGCTGGCGGGCCGACGTGCTCGCCGCCCCGGGCAGCGCGTGAGCACGCGCCCGGGCCGCGCCGGCCACCGCGCCCCGGAGGCCGTCACCGGCGACGACGTCGGGACGGCGGCGCGCTGGCTCGCGGACCACCTCGTCCGGCACCCCGCCTCGGCGTTCGACGCGCAGGCCGGCCCGGTGCGGTGGTCGTGCTGGACGACGGCGGAGCACGTCGTGGACGACCTGCTCGCCTACGCCCTCCAGCTCGCCGCGCTCCCGCGCCTCGCGTACGTCCCGCTCGTCGGCCCGCGCGGGGAGGACGAGATCGCGCACGTCGACCGTGCGGCCGGGACTGCGGGCCTGGCCGAGGCGCTGCTCGGCGGCGGCGAGCTCCTCGCGACGCTCGCCGAGACCCGTCCGGCGGCAGCACGCGCCTATCACCCCTACGGGACCTCCGACGCCGCCGGGTTCGCGGCGATGGGGGTCGCCGAGGTCCTCGTGCACGGCCACGACGTCGTGCTCGGGCTCGCGGGCGAGCACGTGCCGTTCCCCGCGGGCCTGGCGCCGCGGGTCCTCGCACGCCTCTTCCCGGACGTCGACCCGGGAGCGGAGGAGGACCCCGACCTCCTGCTCCTGTGGGCGACCGGGCGCGGCGAGCTCCCCGGCAGGCCGCACCGCACGCGCTGGCGCTGGGACGCGTCGGTGCGCTGACGGACCTCGTCGCGCCCGCGGGGCCCGGGTCAGCCCGACGAGACGGCCGCCGCGGCGGCGATGCGGCGCGCGGCGGACGAGAGCGCGGTGCCGTCCTTCCACACCATGCGCAGGCGACGGTCGAGCTCGAGCCCCGGGACGGCGACCCGCACCAGTGCGCCGCGCGCGACGTCGTCAGCGACGGCGAGGCTCGACAGGACCGCGACGGCACCGCCGTGCTGCACGGCGGTCTTCAGCGCCGCCGTCGAGCCGAGGTAGGGCAGGTGGTCGGGCAGGCGCTCGCCGACCGCCGCGAGGCCGCGCTCGAGCGTCTCGCGCGTGCCCGACCCGCGCTCGCGCACGACGAGACCGCCCGTGAGCAGCTCGTCGACCCGCAGCGCGCTCCGCCGTGCCCACCGGTGCGCCGGCCCGACGACCACGACGAGCCGGTCGTGCGCGACGGTGCGGCTGCGCAGCCCGCGGCGCAGCGTCGCGCTCTCGACGAAGCCCAGCTCGACGGCGCCGTCGAGGACGAGGTCGGTCACCTCGCGCGAGTTGCGCACCACGAGCTCGACGTCCGGCGCTCCCCCGCCGGGGCCGGACCCCTCGAGCGCCAGGCGCGCGAGCCAGCGGGGAGCCAGGTACTCGGCGACCGTGAGGCTCGCCGCGACGCGGACCCGGGCGGCCGGGGCGTCGCGCAGCGCGGCGACCGACGTCTCGAAGCGGTCCGACGCCTCGATCACCTCGCGCGCCCACGCGGCGGTCGCGCGGCCCGTCTCCGTGAGCCGCGAGCCGCGCGTCGTGCGCTCGAGGAGCTCGAGCCCGAGGCGGCGCTCCAGCGCGCGCAGGCCTGCCGACGCCGTCGGCTGGGCGACCCCGAGCGCCCGCGCCGCAGCGCTGATCGAGCCGTGCGAGTCGGTCGCGACGAGCAGCTCGAGCGCGGAGAGCGAGGTCCGGTCGCGAGAGGTCTGGGCCATAGGACCACTCTATGGGTTGCGAGGCAGATCGCCCTTCCGCGGCCTCGCCGCACGCAGCAGGCTCGTGAGCATGGCACCTCCCGCACCCCGCACGGCCCGCACCGCACCACCTCCCGTCGCGACGGCGAGCGCGTCCCGCCGCGCCGCGGGCTCCCGTGCGCTGCTGCCCGGGCTCGTGCTGGTGGCCGGGGCGACGGTCCTCGTGCTGCTCGGGGCGCGGCTCGTCCCGACGATCTCCCCGCTCGTCGTCGCGCTCGTGCTCGGCGCGCTCGTCGCACCGGTCCTGGGCCGGGTGGGCAGGACCCGGCGTGGCGGAGCCACCGTCGCGGCGACCCGGCCCGGGGTCGCGTGGACGTCCCGCGTCGTCCTGCGCACCGGCGTCGTGCTGCTCGGCTTCCAGCTCTCGGTCCCCGAGGTCCTCGCGCTGGGCTGGCGCGGCCTCGTGGTCGTCACGACGACCCTCCTCGTCACCTTCACGGGGACGCTCGCCCTCGGTCGCGCGCTGCGGGTTCCGCGCGTCACCTCGCTGCTCGTCGCGACCGGGTTCTCGGTGTGCGGGGCCGCGGCGATCTCGGCGATGCAGGGCGTCGTCGCCGGTCCGGGACGCACCCCCGGGCAGGTCCGCGAGGACGACGACGGCGTCGCCGCGTCCCTCGCGCTCGTCACCGTCTACGGCACGCTCGCGATCGTCGCGCTGCCCTGGCTGGCGTCGGTGGTCGGGCTGAGCGACGACCAGGCCGGGCTGTGGATCGGCGCGAGCGTGCAGGAGGTCGCGCAGGTCGTCACGGCCGCCGGGACCATCTCGGACCCCGCGCTCGCGACCGCCACGGTCGCGAAGCTCGCGCGCGTCGCCCTCCTCGCCCCGCTCGTCACCGTCGCGGGCGTCGTCGTGGCCCGCGGGGCCCGACGCGCGGCCCTCGCCCGGGTCGGCTCCACCGGCGCCGTCCACGGCGACGCCTCGGGGACGACGGCGCACGCGACCCCACCGCGGGTCGCGCCGGTGCCGTGGTTCGTCGTCGGGTTCGTGGCCGCGGTGGCGCTGCGCAGCCTGGGCGTCGTGCCGGCACCCCTGCTCGCCGTGCTCGCGACCGCGACGACGCTCGCGTTCGTCGCCGCGATGTTCGCGCTCGGCCTGGGCGTGGACGTCCCGTACCTGCTGCGCACGGGGCGGCGCGCGCTCGTCCTGGGCGGGCTGTCGGCGCTCCTCGTCACGACGACGGCCCTCGTCGGCGTCCTGCTCCTCACCTGACGGGTCCCCGTCGGCGGAGGACCCTGGTCACGCGAGCGAGAACCGTGGTGGCGCGAGGTAGAGCCCTGGTCACGCGAGGTAGAGCCCTGGTCATTGACCAGGGCTCTACCTCGGCGGACCAGGGCTCTACCTCGGCGTGGGGGCCTCGGCGCGGGCGTGGACGGCGATGCCGAGGGTCGCGGGCAGGTCGGCCAGGGCGTGGACCACGTGCACGCCCGACGCGCGGGCCGACGTCGGGTCCTCCGGGTGCGGGCCGCCGCGGCGCGTGCCGGGTCGGTCGAGCCAGACCCCGACGAGGCCGGCCGCGCGCGCGGCGCGCGCGTCGATGTCGAGCTCGTCGCCCACGTACGCCGTGCGGGCCGGGTCGGTGCCGAGCCGACGGCACGCCTCGGCGAACACGCGCGGGTCGGGCTTGCCGAACCCGAGCGTGTCCACGCCGACGAGCAGCGGGACGTCGGGCAGGCCCGCGGCGGCGAGCTTGCGGGTCTGCAGCTCGACGCGCGCGTTCGACAGCGACCCGACCCGCACCCCGGCCGCGACGAGCGCGTCCACGACCGGTCGCGAGTCGTCGAACGCCGCCCAGGACGCCTCGAACGTGCCCCAGAAGAGGTCCTTCCAGTCCACGTACGCGGCGTCGTCGAGCAGCTCGCCGCCGAACGTCGCCTGGAGCTCGTTGGCCCGCGCCATGCGCTGCGCGTCGAAGTCGACCTCGCCGCGTGTGTACGCGCGGTAGTGCCCGTTCGGGTCGGCGCGCCACAGCGCGAGGACCTCGTCGTACCGGCTCTCGGGCAGGTGCGGGAGCCACACGCGCGACGCCGCGGCGATCGCCTCCGCGAACGCGGCACGCGTGTCGACGAGCGTGTCGTCGACGTCGAACAGGACGCCCTCGAGGGGCGCGGCGACCGCCGAGAGGTCGCGATCGGTCACAGTGCGTCCCGCAGGCGCACGAGGCGCTCCAAGGTCGAGCCCTTGCCGAGCAGCTCCATGGACTCGAACAGCGGCGGCGAGACGCGGCGGCCCGTGAGCGCGACGCGCAGCGGCGTGAACGCGAAACGCGGCTTGACGCCCATGCCCTCGACGATCGCGTCGCGCAGACGCTCCTCGATGGCCGCCGTGACGAACTCGCCGTCCTGCAGCACGTCGAGCGCGGCGATCGCGGCGGCGAGGATGTCCTTCGCGTCCTCGCGCAGGGCGCCGCGCGCGTCCTCCTCGACCGTGAGCGCGTCGTCGGCCGTGAAGAGGAAGCCGAGCATCCCGACCGACTCCCCGAGCAGCACCATGCGCTCCTGGACCAACGGCGCCGCCGCGGTGAGGATCTCCTGGTTGCGGGGCGACAGGTCGGCGAACGAGTCCGCCGGGACGAGCCCGCCCGCGTGCAGGTACGGGACGAGGCGGTCGCGGAAGTCCTCCGGCGCGAGCAGGCGCACGTGCGTCGCGTTGATCGCCTCGGCCTTCTTGAGGTCGAAGCGCGCCGGGTTGGGCAGCACGTCGTGGACGTCGAACGCCTCGACCAGCTCGGTGACGGTGAAGATGTCGTGGTCCGGCGAGATGGACCAGCCGAGCAGCGCGAGGTAGTTGAGCAGGCCCTCGGGCGTGAAGCCGCGCTCGCGGTGCAGGAACAGGTTGGACTCGGGGTCGCGCTTGGAGAGCTTCTTGTTGCCCTCGCCCATGACGTACGGCAGGTGGCCGAACTCCGGCATCACCTGCGCGACGCCGATCTCCAGCAGCGCCCGGTACAGCGCGATCTGGCGCGGCGTGGAGGACAGCAGGTCCTCGCCGCGCAGCACGTGCGTGATGCCCATGAGCGCGTCGTCGACCGGGTTGACGAGCGTGTAGAGCGGCTGGCCGTTGCCGCGCACGAGCGCGTAGTCCGGGACCGAGCCCGCCTTGAACGTGATCTCGCCGCGGACGAGGTCGGTGAACGTGATGTCCTCGTCGGGCATGCGCAGGCGCAGCACGGGCTCACGTCCCTCGGCGCGGAACGCGGCCTTCTGCTCGTCCGTGAGGGTGCGGTCGAAGTTGTCGTACCCCTTGGTCTTCACGCCTGCGGCGGCGTTGCGCGCGTCGGACTCCTCGGGGGTCGAGAACGACTCGTACACGTACCCGCCCTCGACGAGCCGCGCGATGACGTCCTGGTAGATGTCCGCGCGCTGCGACTGCCGGTACGGCTCGTGCGGGCCACCCACCTCGACGCCCTCGTCCCAGTCGAGCCCGAGCCAGCGCAGCGCGTCGAGGAGCTGCTGGTAGCTCTCCTCGCTGTCGCGCGCGGCGTCGGTGTCCTCGATGCGGAACACGAACGTGCCGCCCGTGTGCCGCGCGTAGGCCCAGTTGAACAGCGCGGTGCGGATGAGCCCGACGTGAGGCGTCCCGGTCGGGGACGGGCAGAAGCGGACGCGGACGGGCGAGGAACCAGGTGCGGGGATCACGGTGCCCAGCGTAGTTGCCCGACGCCGTGCGTCGCCCGGGCGTCCGGCGTCACCCGAGTCGTCGTCTCAGTCCGGCGCGGCGCACGGCACGACGGCGCCCCGGCCCCCTCCGCGCACGACCGTACGACCCGGGGCGCGTCCCAGGGTCAGTGGCGTCGGACGACCGGGTTGCTCAGGACGCCGATGCCCTCAACCTCGCACTCGACGCGGTCGCCCACGTCGACCAGGCCGACGCCGGCGGGCGTGCCGGTGAGGATGACGTCGCCGGGCAGGAGAGTCATCGCCTCGGAGATGTACGACACCAGGAAGGGGACGTCGAAGATCATGTCGCTCGTGCGGCCGTCCTGCTTCACCTCGCCGTTGACGCGGCTGCGCACGCCGACGTCCTCGGGGTTCAGGTCGGTGTCGATCCACGGGCCGAGCGGGCACGACGAGTCGAAGCCCTTCGCGCGCGCCCACTGTCCGTCGGTGCGCTGCGCGTCGCGCGCGGTGACGTCGTTCGCGACCGTGTAGCCGAGCACGTAGCCGGGCGCGGCCTCGGGCGAGACGTCCTTGGCGAGCCGGCCGATGACGACCGCGAGCTCGGCCTCGTAGGACACCTCCTGCGAGAAGTCGGGCAGGACGATCGGGTCGTCCGGGCCGACGACCGAGGTGTTCGGCTTGAGGAACAGCAGCGGGCTCGTCGGGACGTCGTTGCCCATCTCCCTCGCGTGGTCGGCGTAGTTACGGCCCACGGCGACGACCTTGGAGCGCGGGATCACCGGCGCCAGCAGCCGGACGCCGTCGCCCAGCTCGATGCGCTCGCCCGTCGGCGTGACCGGCATGTAGAGGGGGTCGCCCGTGAGGACCGCGAGGTACGTGCGATCCCCCTCCTGCTGGACGAGGGCGTAGCGGGGGTCGTCTCCGGTGGTGAATCTCGCGATGCGCACGGGCCCAGGCTATCCGGCCTGCGCCCGCGCGACCGCGCGGGACCGTGGCACGACCGTGCTCACGCGCGGGCGAGGACCTCGCCGTTGAGGACCGCGAACCAGCCCGCGGGCTCCTCGGCCCAGCGCAGCCAGTCCTGCGCGAGCTGTTCGAGCGCGACGTCGTCCGCGAGCGCCGACTCCTTCGCCTGCACCGCGAAGTTCGACGCGACGCAGCGCTCGGCCCAGAGCCCGCCCCACCAGGTGCGGTCGGCCGGGGTCGCGTAGCACCACGTGCTCGCGCTGGGCACGATGCCGTCGAGGTCGAACCCGGCGTCCTGCACCCAGGAGAACAGGCGACGGCCGGCGTCGGCCTCGAACCCGTACGCGTGCGTGACCTCGTGGTAGAGCGTGTTCCACTCGGTCAGGCCAGGGGACTCGGGGTACCAGGTCATGGCGGCGTAGTCGGCGTCGCGCACGGCGACGAGCCCGCCGGGCTTGGCGACGCGCTTCATCTCGCGCAGCGCGGCGATCGGGTCGGACAGGTGCTGGAGGAGCTGGTGCGCGTAGACGACGTCGAACGTGCCGTCGGCGAACGGCAGCTCGTACGCGTTCGCGTGCTGGAAGGTGATGTTCGCGGTGCCGCGCTGGGCGGCGAGCTCGCGCGCGCTCTCGAGGACGGCCTCGGACGCGTCGACCCCGACGACGCGTCCCCCGGCCACGCGGTCGGCGAGGTCGACGGTGACCGTCGCCGGGCCGCAGCCGACGTCGAGGACGCTCATGCCCGCGCGCAGGTGCGGCAGGAGGAACCCGGCCGAGTTCTCGGCGGTGCGCCACCGGTGCGAGCGCAGCACGGACTCGTGGTGCCCGTGCGTGTACGACTCGGACTCCTGCGCGGGGTCGCTCCCGGCCCCGGTGGGGGCGTCGGCGTGGTGCTCGGCGGCCGCGTCGGCGCCATGTGGGGTGTGCGTCATACCCGCACCGTAGGCCGGACGTGCATCGTTCTCGACCCCGTTCTCACACTCTGGGCGCGCGGTCCGCGCGGGGTCGCACCGCCGTCCGCTCCGGCGTGGCGGCCGGGTGGGAGCGCGCCCGCGCGCGGACAATCCCCCCATGACGGCCGCGACCGGCACGACTCCCGCCCCTGGCGAACCCGCTCGCCCCTCCCTCGGGTTCGCGCGGCGGCACGCCGCCCTCCTGCTCGGCGGGCCGGGTCGAGTGGCGGGGGTCGACGTCGCGCGCGGGATCGCGGTCCTCGGGATGTTCACCGCGCACGTCGGGTACACCTCCGACGACTTCGGCGAGGTGGCCGGCTGGCTCTCGCTGTCGCACGGGCGGTCGTCGATCCTCTTCGCGCTCGTCGCCGGGGTGTCGCTCGCGATCGTCTCGGGCGGGCGCACGCCGCTCGACGGGCTGCCCGCGCTGCAGACCCGGACGCGCATCCTCGTGCGCGCCGTGATGCTCCTCGGGCTCGTGGGCCTGCTGGACCTGCTCGGCACGCGCGTGCTGCTCATCCTCGGCTTCTACGCCGCGTACTTCGTGCTCGCGCTGCCGTTCCTGCGCTGGCGCCGCCGCGACCTGCTCGTGCTGGCCGGAGCGGTCGCGGTGGTCGGGCCGGTGCTCGCGTACTGGCTCCCCGAGGTGCTCGCGCGCGCCGGGCTGCACCTGCCCGACGACGGGTCGGGAGCGCTGACCGACTTCTTCGTGTCCGGGCACTACCCCGCGGTCGTGTGGATGGCGTACGTGCTGGTCGGGATCGCGATCGGACGCTCCGACCTGTCCTCGACCGCGACGCGCGTCGGGCTCGTGGGCGGCGGGCTGCTCGCCCTGGGCATCGGGTACGGGCTCTCGGCGACGATGACCGGCCCCCTCGGCGGGGCACAGGCCATCGAGGACGCCGCCGCGGCGTGGTCGAGCACGTTCCGACCGGAGCCGCTGGACTGGTCCGACCCGTGGCCGACGAGCGCGTACCTGTGGCTCGCCGGCCCGCACACCGACACCCTGCCGGAGGTCGTGGGCTCGGGCGGGTTCGCCGTCGCGGTGCTGGGCCTGTGCCTGTTCGCGGGCCGGGTCGGGCGCTGGGTCCTGGCGCCCGTCGCGGCGGTCGGCGCGATGGCGCTCACGGTCTACTCGGCCCAGATCGTCGTGCTGTGGGCGTGGGGCGACGCGGCCTACGAGCAGACGACGAACGGTCCCCTCCTCGCCCTCGTGCTCGCCACGCTCGCGGTCGCGACCCTGTGGCGCTGGGCGCTCGGGCGGGGGCCGCTCGAACGGCTCGTCGCGGCCGTCGCGGCGCGCGCGTCCGCGGTCACGACCGCCCGCGGCGCGTCGTAGGGTCGCCGCATGACGACTGCGAACGACGGAACCGCTCCCCGCCCCGCCCTGCGCCGCCTCGGCCGGTCCGGCCTGGCCGTCTCCGCCGTCGGGCTGGGCTGCAACAACTTCGGCCGCCCGCAGACGGCGACCGAGACGCTCGACGGGACGCGCGCCGTCGTCGACGCCGCGCTCGACGCCGGGGTGACGTTCTTCGACACGGCCGACACGTACGGGGGCCGCCCCGGGCTGAGCGAGGAGCTGCTCGGCCAGGCGCTCGGGTCGCGCCGCGACGACGTCGTGGTCGCGACGAAGTTCGGCATGTCCATGCGCGGCACGGCGGGCGACGACTTCGACGCCCGCGGGTCGCGGCGCTACGTCGTGCGCGCCGTGGAGGACTCGCTGCGCCGCCTGGGCACCGACCGGATCGACCTCTACCAGTTCCACACGCCCGACCCGCGCACCCCGATCGAGGAGACGCTCGCGGCGCTCGACGACCTCGTGCGCGCGGGCAAGGTGCTCTACGTCGGGCACTCCAACCGGGCCGGATGGCAGATCGCGGAGGCGGAGTTCACCGCGCGCAGCGCCGGGACCGTGCGCTTCGTGTCCGCGCAGAACCAGTACAACCTCGTCGACCGCGCGGCCGAGCTCGAGGTGCTGCCCGCCGCGGCCGCGTACGGGCTCGGGGTGCTCCCCTACTTCCCGCTCGCGAACGGCCTGCTCACGGGCAAGTACGCGCACGGCGCGCGGCCCGACGACGGCCGCCTCGTCCGGACCAAGCCGCACCTCCTCGAGTCGGCGCCCTGGGAGGCGCTCGCGCGCCTCGGCGCGTTCTGCCAGGTGCGCGGCATCACCGAGGTCCAGGTCGCGTTCGGGTGGCTCCTGTCGCGCCCGCAGGTGTCGAGCGTCATCGCCGGCGCGACGAAGCCCGAGCAGGTGCGGCAGAACGCCGCGGCCGGGGCCTGGGCACCCACGGCCGAGGACCTGGCCGAGCTCGACGAGATCTTCCCGCCGCTCGGGAAGGTCGCGCCCTACTGACGCACCCCGGCCCGGCCGGGCCGCCGACCCTCTGGTCCGTCGTCGACCAGCGGCCTACCGTGGAGGCATGGCCTCGTGGGAGGACGTCGCGCGGATCGTGGCGGTGCTGCCGGACACGGACCTCAAGGGTCCGCGCCAGTGGACCGTGCACGGCAAGCTGTTCGTCTGGGAGCGGCCGCTGCGCACGAGGGACCTCGACGAGCTCGGCGACGCCGCGCCCGCCGATCCGCCCGTCGCGTTCCGCGTCGCCGACGAGGGCGAGAAGGCAGCGCTGCTCGGCGACGACCCCGCCGTCTTCCTCACGACGAGCCACTTCGACGGGTACCCGATCGTCCTCGCGCGGCTCGACCAGGTCGCCGTGCCGGAGCTCGAGGAGCTGCTGCAGGACGCCTGGCTCGCGCGCGCCCCGAAGCGCCTCGCGCAGGAGTACCTCGACCGCACGGAGTGACGCACGGCGCACCGACCCGCGCGCGGGTCACCAGGAGAACACGGCCACCGCGTAGTTCGCCCAGGTCGGTTCGACCCCGACGACGACGTCCTCCGGGTCGTACACGTTGTAGACGAGGTCCCACTCGGCGCTCGTCCCCCGGGCGATCGTGTCCGGCTCGTCGAGCAGGACCTCGGGCGCGTAGTCGTAGACCGTGCGAGCGACGAGGCCGCCCGACACGGGCTGCAGCTCGAGCCCGTCCGGGTCGATCTCCTGCCCGGTGCCGTTGGTGACCCGCACGCGGACGCGGACCGCGTGCGGGTAGTCGTCCTCCCGCTTGGTGGCGTCCTCGGTCGGGGTGTACGGCTGCGGGGCGGACACCGCGACCACCAGTCCGTCCGCGTAGCGCACCGACTCCCCGTACCAGACCCGGTCCGAGGCAGCGCCGATCTCGGGCCCCTCGTCATAGCCGCCGCCGAACGGGTACCCGCGCAGCGAGCTGCCAGGACCGTAACCCGGACCGCCGGCCGTCATGACGTCGACCGTCACCCACGCGGTGAGCACCACGGTGCCCGCCAGGAGCGCGACGAGCGCGCGCGTCGCGCCCACCACGCCGCGCGCGCCGCGCCGCCACACGACCGCGCCCACCGCGACCACCGCGGCACCCGCGACCGCGTAGAGGCCCCCGACGTGCGCCCAGCCGCGCCGCGCCGTCACCGCCTCGGTGGCGAGCACGGCGACGACGAGGAGGACGCCGCACGTCGCCGCCACGAGCGCGGCCGTCGTCCACGACCAGCGCCTGCGGGGCCGCGCCGCCGTGGCCGCCCCTGCCGGGCGGCTCTCGCCCGACGCGGGTGACGCCTGCGGGTCTTCGGGGTCGGGCGACGCACCGACCTCGACGGGCTCCCGCGCGGTACCGGGCGCCGTTCCCCAGGCGGGCTCGCGCGAGCTCGCACCCGGCGAGGTCGTGGGGTCCTTCACGCTCGGTCCTCCGCTCCGTGCAGCAGCGGTCAGTACGCGCTCGCCTGCGTGACCTCGAACGTGGCCGTCTTCATGGCCTCGAGGTTCTCGGCGTCGATGACGTCGAAAATCTCGACGGTCTCCGAGGCGCCCGGCTCCAGGGTCTCGGAGTAGGCCCAGTCGCTCTCGATCACCGTGCCGTCGGCGGCGACCGCGTCGACGTCGATGTCGAACGTGAGGGGCTCGTCGGACGTGTTGGTGAACGTCACCGGCAGCGCGGACTCGACCCAGCCGTACTCGTCGGCCGTGCCCTCGAAGGTTCCGAACTCGACGCCGAGGTCGTTGGCGAGGACGTCCTCCGTCGCCTCGCCGAACGCCCGGTCGGAGTCCTCCTGGATCTCGGACAGCGTCTGCTCGTACTGCGTCGAGGCCTCGTTCGCCGCGACGACGAAGACCACCCACATGAGGATCGTCGCGAGGACGGACAGCACGCCGAGGACGATCGCCGTGATCGAGAAGCCCTTGCCCGACCTGCCCTGCTTCACCTGGGACAGCCCGACGAACCCGAGCACGACGCCCGTGATGCCGAGCAGCGCGGCGAAGATGTTGACGAACGGGATCCAGCTCCCGAGGAAGCCCAGGATCGCGAGGACGAACCCGACGATCGCGATCGTGCTCGTCGACGGGGCGGGCGCGGTGTACGCCGAGTAGCCGTTCCCGTAGGGGCTGCCGTACGGCTGCTGCCCCGGGTCGCCGTAGGGCTGGCCGTACGCCTGCTGCGCGGGGTCCGGGTACGGCTGCGGGTACGGCTGCTGCGCGGCGTCGCCGTACGGCTGGCCGTACCCGGTCGGCTGGCCGTACGCCTGCTGCTGGTCCGCGCCGTACGCGGGCGCCTGGCCCGCACCGTAGGGAGCCTGCTCGGGCGCCGCGCCGTAGCCCGGGGCGGCGTACGCGTCGTCCGCCGAGCCGTACGGCTGCGTCGGCGCCTCGCCCTGCGGCGCCCAGGCGTCGTGCGACGGCGCCTGCTGCGCGGGGTCCGCGCCGTGCGGGCGGTAGGGGTCGAACTGGTACGGGTCCTGCGGTGCCGTGGGCGGCTGCGACATGGTGCTCCTCCGCGGCCTCGCCGCGCGTATCGGTCGTTCGGGTGGCGGGTCGACGGTGGTCGGCCCCGCGGACGCGCCGGGTCTTCACAGCACGTTCACGAGCATTCTTCCCGGTCCTGCCCACATCGGGAAAATGCCCGCCCGGGTGAAACGCGTCTCGTCGGCGGGCCCGTCGGCGACCCCCGGCGCTCTCGTACCCTGGAACCGTGCCCCCGACCGCCACCGCGACCGCCTCGACGACCCCCGTCGCCGGACCCGTCGTGCTCGCGGCCGAGGACTGGACGGCGCGCGAGCGCGCCCACGCGGAGCGCGCCGACGCGTTCACCGCGGGGTGGCGGGAGCGCAAGGCGCTCGGCGAGAAGCACGCGATCGAGGACTTCCTCTTCACGTACTACCCCACGCGCCCGGCGCAGCTCCGCCGCTGGCACCCGGGCCCCGGCGTCGTGCTCGCCCGGCCGACGGGCCACGTACGCGCCCCCGAGACCGCACCCCGGCCCGACGACGAGCCCGCCGACCCGTACGCGGCGCGCGCCGCGTGGCGGTGGTACCGCGAGACGCCGGAGGGCCTGACGCTCGACGCCGACGCGTTCGTCGCCGACCGCGGCGACACCGTGCGCTACCTGCGCGCCCTGCTCGCCGCCACCGCCTCGCGGCCCGGCCGGTTCGGGTGCTTCGGGCTGCACGAGTGGGCGATGGTCTACCGCGACCGGGCCACCGGCCGCGACCACCGCCACCCGCTCCCGCTCCGCCTCGGGCACGCCGGCACCGACCGCGTCGTCGAGTCCCACCCGGTGCAGTGCTCGCACTTCGACGCGTTCCGCTTCTTCACGCCCGAGGCCGGCCCGCTCAACCGCCTGCAGCCGACGCGCGAGACCCAGCCCGCCCTGGAGCAGCCCGGGTGCCTCCACGCGACCATGGACCTCTACAAGTGGGCCCTCAAGCTCACCCCCGCCGTCCCCGGCGACCTCGTGCTCGACTGCTTCGAGCTCGCGCGCGACGTCCGCGTCGTCGACATGCAGGCGTCGCCCTACGACGTGTCGTCGTACGGGCTCGATCCCGTCGCGATCGAGACGCCCGAGGGCAAGGCCGAGTACGTGCGCCTCCAGCGCGAGTTCGCCGAGCGCGGTGCGGTGCTGCGCGAGCGCCTGCTCGCCGCGTGCGAGGCGCTCCTCGACCGTGCCCAGCCCGAGCCCGAGCCCGAGCCCGAGCCCGCACCGGCGCCCGAGGTCAGTGCGACAGCATCCCGCTGACGAGGCAGCGCCAGGTCACGGGCCCGACGACGCCGTCGACGGCGACCTCCGGGAAGCCCGCGTGCAGCGCGTCCTGAAACCCGCGCACCCACGCCTCGGTGCGGGGGCCGAGCTGCCCGTCGATGGTGAGCACCGGGTCGGGTCCGCCGGACAGGTCGCGCGCGACGGCCTCGCGCTGTACCGCGCGCACGGCCTCGCCGACGCTCCCCCGGCGCACCACCACGACGAGCGCCGCCCACGTCGCCGAGCCCGCGACGCCGTCGACGTCGAGGCCGGCCACGTCCTGGAAGGCGCGGACGGCGCCCTCGGTGCGCGGCCCGAGCAGCCCGTCGACCGCGAGCTCGTGCCCGCGGTGGCGCAGCAGGTGCTGGAGCGTCTGGACCGGGTGCCCGTTCGCGCCGCGGCGCACGCGGGGCCAGGTCGGCAGTGTCGTGAGGACGGTCGTCATCGTCGTTCCCTCCGTCGTCGCAGGACCGGCAGGGTGCTCCCGCCGTCGGGGTCCCGCGCCCCCGTCCGGAGGGAGGGCGGCGGCCCGGCTCCTGATGCGTCGGCCGGCGTCGTGCGAGGATCGCGCGCATGACCCGCCCCCCGCTCGCCGCCGTCCCGACCGGCCACGTCGTCGTGCCCGACGCCGTCCGCGCGCTCGCGGGCGACGACGTCCTCACTCCCGTGTGGCGCAACGAGCTCGGCGGCCTGACCTTCCGGCTCGACGGTGCCGAGGGCGCCCGGTTCGCCAAGTGGGTCGCCGCCGGGACGCCCGAGATCGACCTCCCGGGCGAGGCGGAGCGTCTCGCCTGGGTCGGCGACCGCGCCCCGGTCCCGCGCGTCCTCGCCCAGGGCTCCGACGACGACGGCGCCTGGCTCGTCACGCGCGCCGTCCCGGGACGGTCGGCGGTCGAGCCGCACTGGGTCGCGGACCCGGCGACCGCCGCGGTCGCGATCGGGCGGGGGCTGCGCGCGCTGCACGACGCGCTGCCCGTCGCCTCGTGCCCGTTCACGTGGGCCGTCGAGGACCGCGTGGCGAACGCCGACGCGCGCCTGGCCCGCGGAGACGGCCCGGACGGGTGGTTCCCGGAGCACCGCGGCCTGGGCGTCGCGGCAGCACGTGCCCTGCTCGGAGCGGCCCCGGCCGTCGACCGTCTCGTCGTGTGCCACGGCGACGCGTGCGTGCCGAACACGCTCCTGCACGACGACGGCTCGTTCACCGCGCACGTCGACCTCGGCTCGCTCGGGGTCGCGGACCGCTGGGCCGACCTCGCCGTCGCGGCCTGGAGCACGGAGTGGAACTACGGACCCGGGTACGACGGCCACGTCTACGCGGGCTACGGCGTCGACCCGGACCCCGAGCGCATCGCCTGCTACCGGCTGCTCTGGGACCTCTCCTGACGACCCCGACCCCACCGCGAGGGTCTGGCGCAGGAGCTCACCATGGTCCGAGAGCCGGGCCCCCTCCTCCAGGACACGTCGGTGGTCGAGGTCCCCGAGGGATCGCGGTTCGCCGACCGGAGCTTCACGCCGGAGGACGGCTACGGCACCCTCGTGCTCCTCGTCGAGGGCCCCGACCTCACCACGGCGCACGTGGGGGTGTCGAGCTTCCCGAGCTGACGGGCGTCAGCGGCGCGGCTGGTGCGCCGCGACGCCCTGCTCGGCCTGCTCGGCGGTCTCCGCGATCCGGCGCGCACGGGTCTCCGGTCGCTTCGCCTCGACGATCCAGCCGAGGATCGAGCGTCGGACGCCCGGCGTGAACGTGTCGAAGCGCTCGCGGGCACCGGGTCGCTCGGCGAGCGCCGCGGCGAGGTCGTCGGGCACCACGAGGGCCTCGGCGTCGTCGTGCCGCGTCCACGACCCGTCGGCCTTCGCCGCCTCCACGACGGCGCGGCCGGCGTCGGTCATGCGCCCGTCCGCCTCGACGCGCGCGACGCGCTCCTTGCTGAGCCGGGTCCAGCGGCTGCCGCGCCGGCGGCGCGTGAACCAGAGCGCGTGCTGGTCCGCGTCGACCGTCGCGGCCTGGCCGTCGATCCAGCCGTAGGACAGCGCCTCCTCGATCCACGGCTCGTACCCGTAGGTCGCGCGACCGCTCTCGCGGCGCCAGGTGAGCAGCCACACCCCCGGCTCCGGGTCGTCGTGGTGCGCGGCGAGCCACGCGCGCCACTCCTGCGGCGTCTCCGCGTGCGTCGCCGGCTTGCCCTGGTACTCCTCGGTCACTGCGCCTCCGTCGTCGGTGGGGGCACCAGCGTGCCCGAGACGTCGACGGGACGCCAGGCAGCTTGTCGACCGGGAGACCTGGTCCGGAGGCGCCCGGGACGTGACCCGGGAGGCTTGTCCCGCTGTGTCGCAGGCTGCCTCCCGGGTCGGTGCGTCAGCCGCAGGCCGGGACGACGACGTCCCGCGTGACCGCCTGGGTCGTGCCGCCCGGGCCGGTCGCCGTGACGGTCACGGGCACGTCCGCCCCCGTCTCCATGTCCCGCACCGCGAACGACTGGTACGCGTTCGCGCCGGCGGCCACCGCGGCGAAGGTCCTCTCCCCCGCGCCGGTCACGAGCGCGACGGCGAGCACGCCGTCGGACACGTTGCGGGCGCGGACCGCGACGTAGGGCGCGCCGGCGAGGCAGCGCGCGGACGTCTCGACGTCGACGAGCGGCGCCGTCGGCTCGCCGACGACCTCGCCGTCCACGGTGAGCGTGCCGTCGGCGTTCACGACGACGTCCGCCGCCATGGCGGACGCGAGGTCGAGGCGCTGCCACTCGGCCTCGCCCGCGACGTCGAGCGCGTAGCCCGAGTCGAGCGCGGTCGCGGCGAGCACGAGGCGGCGCTGGTCGCCCGTGAGGTCGGGGAACGCCGTGCGCAGCAGGTCCTCGGCGCCGGCGGGCACCTGGACCTCCCGGCCCGCCTCCCCGACGCGCGGGAACCCGTACGTGAGGCGCTGGTCGTAGACCGCGAGCGCCTGGTCCGTGGGGAGGTAGGGCACCTGGTCCTGCGCGCACACCGCGATCTCGTCGCCGCACGCTCGCTCCAGCACGGTGACGAGCTCGGTCCGGGCCTGCTCGAGGAGCACGCGGAACGCGGGGTCGGACCACCGGAGCTGCGCGATGTTCTGCCCGGTCATGCGGCCGCCCATGACGTCGAGCGGGTAGTGGAAGCCGGTGACCAGGCGGTTGTCGCCGTACTCGGACGCCCGCGCGAGGATCTGCGGCGCGAGCTCCGGCAGGAGCGTGGCGAGCACGGTGCCCTGCGCGTAGCCGTGGTTGGTGTGCCCGCTGGGGAACGAGCCGTTGTTGCGCAGCCCCTCGTAGCTGCCGGAGGACTCGAACGCGTTGACGTGACCGCCGGCGGACGTGAAGCCGAGGCGGACGAACGGGCGCTTGTAGTCGTACGCGGCCTTGGCGGGCTCGTGGTTGCCGACCGACTTCTCGACGCGCCCGGACAGCAGGGCCTTCGTCTTGGGGAGCCGGCCGTCGGCGAGCGCGTCGCGGTAGATCGGCCCGAGCTCGCTGCCGAGCGCGTCCGCCATGGTCTCGTAGGCGGAGCCCCGCCCGTCGGTCAGGGCACGCTGCACCTGCAGGTCCCCGGCGACGTAGGCGTTGTTGCGCGCGAGCGAGCCGAGGTCGTTGGCGCTCGTGGGCTGGCCGGGCTCGTTGGGCGAGAGGATCTCCGGGTGGTTCGCGCGCAGGTCGGCGAACCCGCGCAGCATCCAGGTGAACCAGTCCTGCCCGGTCGGGGCCGACGGCGTCGCGTCGGACGCGTAGGTCCGGTCGAGGACGTCCTGCGGGAACGGCATCGACGGGTCGTCGGTCGTGGAGAGCGCGAGGGAGAAGAAGACGTCCGAGCTCGTCGCGTTGCACTGGTGGATCTCCACCGCGATCGTGTTCTCGCCCGGGACGAGCACGTCGGCGGGGACGACGAGCGTCTCGCGCAGCGGCGCGGTCGCGCCGGCCTTGTCCTGGTACTGCAGGTTTCGGGTGATCATCGAGTCGCCCCACCCGGCGACGCGCTCGCCGTTGACGTACACGGTGGCGGAGTCGTCGTAGACGAGCGTCCCGCGCAGGCCGGTGATCTCGTCGAGCGTCGCCTCGTCGAGGGTCACGGTCGTGCGGAAGAAGTAGGCGGGCACGACGACCTTGGGCGTCTGCGTGATCCAGTAGTCGAGCAGGGTCGTGATGGTGTGGCCGCCGCCGATGCCGCTCGCGGTCCCGTTGACCGCGCCGAAGCCCGGCCGGCCGGTCTTCCACGCCGCGTCGTCGAACGCCGGGTCGGCCCACACGGTCCGGTCCGCGTTCCCCGCAGCGGGGTCGGTGTTGTCGTCCAGGTAGCGCCAGGTCGTGCCGGCGCCGACCACCTCGGTCGGCGTGAATCCCTCGGCGGCGCGCGCTGCGGGCGCCTGGAGCGCCGCGGCGAGCACGAGCGCGAGCGTCGTCAGCGCTGCCAGCAGGGCGAGCGGCGCGGTGGTCCGGCGGTCGCGGGCTCGCGGGGCCGGGTACGTCGTCGTACCGGTCATGGGTCGTCCCTCTCGTCGATGTCGGTGTCGGTCTGCGTGCGTGCACGACGGCGGTGCGGGCCCGGTCCTGCCGGCCCCGCACCGCCGTCGGTCAGGAGCAGGACACGGCGTCGTACGCGGCCGTGACCTGCTGGGGCTCGCCGTCGGGCGTCGTCACGGTGACCGTGACGTCGCCCGCCTCGACGGCGGCGGCCCGGGTGGCGAACGACTGGTACGCGTTCGACCCGGGCGCGACGACGCCGAAGAGCTTCGAGCCGTACGGGGTCGCGAGCTCGACCGCGACGGGCTGCTCGCCGGTGTTGAGCGCGCGCACCGCGACGAACGCCTTGCCGCCGAGGCAGCGCGCCTGCGCCGTGACCTCGACCTGCGGCGCGGGGACGGCCCCCGTCGCGTCGGTCGCGACCGCGAACACGTGGAACCGCGTGTTGCGCGGCAGGGTGAGGCTCGTGAGCACCTTGCCGTCGGGCACGGCGACGGGCGCCGTCGCGTAGAGCCCGCAGCCGAACGCGTCCGTCCCGCTCCCGTTGCCCCGTGCGCCCGGCTTGGCGACGAGGATGTTGCCCGGCTCGGGCGAGCCCGTGCACCAGTCGCTCAGGGCGACCTGGACGGTCTGGCTCGTCCCGTCCGCGAACCCGAGGACGAGGTCGCCGCGCTGGGTGCCGTGCGTCGCCGTCCCGACGACCGAGAGCGTGCGCGCGGCACGCTGCGCCTCGGGCACCTCGAGCACCTGGCCGTCCGCCGCGACGTTGTCGGGCTCGCCCGCGGGCGGGGCGCCGAGCAGGTACGTCAGGTCGGTGCCCGGGACGGTCAGCTCGAGGCCCTGGACCACGCCGAGGTCCGCGAGCAGGTCGCGCAGGAGGTACGCGCCCGAGCCGTCGAGGTTCGCGTTGGCCGCGCCGGGGTCGCCGATGCCGACGTTGTCGAAGGCGTCGGCGATCCACGACTCCCCGGACACGACGACCGAGACCTCGCGGACCGCCTCGATCCCCGCGGCGTCGCGCACGAGGAGCCGCACCGTGTGGGTCCCCGGCTCGGCGTCGGCGGGCGCGTCGATCGTCACCGTGCCCTCGACCGTGGCCGGCAGACCGTCGGACTCGGCGGTCCAGTCCGCCAGGTCGGTCGTCGCGGTCACCGCGCCGTCGGACGTCACCTCGAGCGTGCCGCTCGTCGTCCCCGCGCCCTGCGCGACGACCTGGACCGCGACCTCCGTCCGCCCGCCCGGGGCGACGACCGGCTGCCGCGGCGTCGCGCCGACGAACAGGCGCTCGACCGTGCCGTCCGCGGGCACGACGGCGCCCGGCGAGACCGCGGGGTCGGTCGCCCACGCGGACGGCGCGGTGCCGACGGTCACGTCGAGCGTGCCCGCCGCGGTGAGCTCGTCGCCCGTGACCCAGGCGCGGTCCAGCGGCTCGCCGCCGAGCGACACGGACTGCGTGTAGTGCGCGTCGGGCGCGACGCCGTCGGCCGTGAGGTGCAGCGCGTCGCGACCGAAGACCTCCGGGTCGAGCGTGATCGTTACGTCGTCGAACAGCGGGGTCGTGAGGCCCCAGAGGTCGGTGCCCGGCACGATCGGGTACACGCCGATCGACGACAGCACGTGCCACGCGGACATCGTGCCGAGGTCGTCGTTGCCCGTGACGCCGTCCGGGCCGTCGGTGAAGAGCGTCGCCGCGGCGCGCACGACGTCCGTCGTCTTCCACGGCTGGCCCGTCCACAGGTAGACGTACGGCGCGTGGAGGTTCGGCTCGTTGTTCGGGTTGTAGGTCTCCCAGCCGTAGTAGTCGTACGTGCCGTTGACCCACACCTCGCTCGCGACGCGCGCGGGGTCGGCGACCAGCTCGTCGTACGCGAAGAACGCGTCCAGGCGGTCGACTGCGGCGTCGGTGCCGCCCATGAGGTCGAACAGGCCGGGGACGTCCTGGGGCACGAGCCACTGGTACTGCACCGCCGTCCCCTCGTGGAACCCGTCGGAGTGCGCGGGGTCCGCATCACCCACGAAGAAGCCGTCGGCGTTGCGCGCCCGGAAGTTGCTCGTGCGCGGGTCGAACACGTTGCGGTATCCCTGGCCGCGGGCGGCGTAGCGGTCGGCGTCCTCGTCGTGGCCGAGGCCGCGGGCCATCGTCGAGAGCATCGCGTCGGCGAGGGCGTACTCCATGGTCGCCGAGGCGCCGTGCTGGAGGTCGTAGTCGCCGGGCTTGCCCGAGCGCGCGGGCTCGTGCGGGACGAACCCGTCGCGCAGGTACTCGACGTTCGCCGCGCGCCCGTTGAAGGGCGAGTCGGCGGGAGGGACGCCATCGGCGTTCTGCTGCAGGACGGCGTACGCCTCCTCCTCGTGGCCCGCGAGCAGGCCCTGGCGCCAGGCGCTGACGAGGAACGGCGTCGCCGGGTCGCCGGTCATGATGTTCGTCTCGACCGTGCCGTAGCCCCAGCGCGGGAGCCACCCGCCCTGCTGGCCCTGACGCACGAGGGAGAGCGCCATGTCGGCCGACTCGTCGGGCGCGAGCAGGTACAGGAGCTGCTGCTGGGTGCGGTACGTGTCCCAGAGCGAGTAGTTCTGGTAGTAGGTGAAGTCCGGTTCCGCGGCGTGGACCTCCTGGTCCCAGCCGCGGTAGCGCCCGTCGACGTCGGAGCCGACGTTCGGCGCGAGGAAGCTGCGGTAGAGCGAGGAGTAGAAGGTGCGCAGGTCGTCCGGGTCGCCCTGCGCGACCCGCACCAGGCCGAGCCGCTCCTCCCAGGCCGAGCGCGCGGCGTCGTGCACGGCGTCGAAGGTGCCGGCCTCCGCCGCGAGGTTCGCCGCGGCGCCGTCGGCGCCCACGTAGCTCATCGCGGTGACGGCCTCGACGTCGAGGTCGCCGCCGGTCGTGTCGAACGTGACGTACGCGCCGCGACGGCCCTCGCCTCCGGACGCGGCGTCCGAGCCCGCGGTGACGGCCTGGCCGTCCCACGTGCCGTGCGCGACGAACGGCCGGTCGAAGGTCGTGCGGGTCCAGATCGTCTGCGGCTCGGTGTCCTGGCAGAAGCCGCGGACGGTGATGCGTGTCTCGACCGTGCGGTCGTCGACGACGCGCACGTCGGACTCCGTGACCCGGTTGAGCGCCTGGCCCGCGTTGAGCAGGACGTTGGCCTGCGCCGTCGCGGGGAAGGTGTACCGCTGGACGCCCGTGCGCGCGGTCGCGGTGAGCTCGGCCTCGATCGTGCCGGCTGCCGCCTGGAGACCCACGCGGTAGTACCCGGGCGAGGCCTCCTCGTCGTCGTGCGAGAAGCCGAGCGCGTACTGGCCGTAGTCGGTCGAGGTGATGGCGCCCGTCGTCGGCAGGGTCGGGAGGGGACCGCCGAGGCCGCAGCCGACGCCGGACAGGTGCACGAGCGAGAACCCGCGGACCGACGTGCGGTCGTAGTCGTACCCGACGTTGTGCCCGTTGTCCGGGGAGAGCTGCACCATGCCGAACGGGACGGCGGCGCCCGGGTAGGTGTTGCCGTCGTCCTTGGTCCCGATGAACGGGTTGACGTAGTCGACCAGCGGGCCGTCGACGGCGGCAGCGGCGGCGTCGGACCCCGTCGCTGCCTCCGTCGCGGTGATGGTCGTGGGCGATGTGAGCCCCGGCGACGCGGACGCGGCCAGCGGGAGCGCGAGGCTCGCCGCGGTGGTCAGGGCGACGACCGCGGCCGCGCGACGCCGACGCGCGCCGCGACGCCGCGGGCGAGAGCGTGACGGTCCGGTACGTCCCGGGAATGGTTCGCGATCGGTGTCGACAGCGCTGTCTGCCCGCATGCGGTGCTCCCCTTGGTCCCACGGCGGCGTGGGGTCGGTGGTCGTCGATGACTCGGAGGCCGGGACCGGCCTCGACGCCGGTCCCGCGCCATACCCTCGCACACGCTGACAGCGCTATCAACCCCCGTGGGTCGATCCACCCGTCCTGCCGAACCCGGGGTCGTTCCCCAGTTCGACGGCGAACCGGGGAACGACCCCGGGTTCGGCACCGCCCGGTCCGCGTCGGCCCCGGGACCGGCGCGACCGGGCTGCCGACGACCCCGGCGCTCCGCACCTGACAGACTCGTCCCGTGACCACCACGACCGGCCGCACCCCGGCTCTCCTCGCGCACGTGCCCGCACCGACGGGCAAGGCCCCCGACCCGGACGCGCTCTACGAGGGGTTCACCACGTGGGCGACCGAGCAGGGCCTCGAGCTGTACCCGCACCAGAGCGAGGCGCTCATCGAGCTGGTCACCGGCTCGCACGTCATCCTCTCGACGCCCACCGGCTCGGGGAAGTCGCTCGTCGCGATGGGCGCGCAGTTCGCGGCGCTCGCCGCGCACCGCTCGGGCCGCGGCGGCCGCACGTACTACACCGCGCCGCTCAAGGCGCTCGTCAGCGAGAAGTTCTTCGCGCTCGTCGCGGCGTTCGGGTCCAAGAACGTCGGCATGACGACGGGCGACTCCGCCGTGAACCCCGACGCGCCGATCATCTGCTGCACGGCGGAGATCCTCGCGAACATCGCGCTGCGCCGCGGCGGCGGTGACGGTGTCGCCGCCGGACCTGTCGACGAGGACGCGATCTCCCAGGTCGTCATGGACGAGTTCCACTTCTACGCCGACCCGCAGCGCGGCTGGGCGTGGCAGGTGCCGCTGCTCGAGCTGCCGAACACCCAGTTCCTGCTCATGTCCGCGACGCTCGGCGACACGACCCGGTTCGTCGAGGAGCTCGAGGAGCGCACCGGCCGGCCCGTCGCCGAGGTGACCACGGCCCAGCGGCCGGTCCCCCTGCACTTCAGCTACGTCGTCGAGCCGCTGACCGAGGTCATCGAGGAGCTCGTCAGCACGCGCCGCGCGCCCGTGTACGTCGTGCACTTCACGCAGAAGGACGCGGTCGAGCGCGCGCAGTCGCTGCTGTCCATGAACGTCGCGACGAAGTCCGAGAAGGAGGCGATCGCGGCCGAGCTCGGCGACTTCCGCTTCGGCACCGGGTTCGGCAAGACGCTGAGCAAGTTCCTGCGCCACGGCGTCGGCGTGCACCACGCGGGCATGCTGCCCAAGTACCGGCGCGTCGTCGAGCGCCTCACGCAGGCCGGGCTGCTCAAGGTCGTGTGCGGCACGGACACGCTCGGGGTCGGCATCAACGTGCCGATCCGCACGGTCCTGCTCACGAGCCTCGTGAAGTTCGACGGCGAGCGCATGCGCCACCTCACGGCGCGCGAGTTCCACCAGATCGCGGGGCGCGCGGGCCGCGCCGGGTACGACACCGTGGGCGAGGTGCTCGTCATGGCGCCCGACCACGTCATCGAGAACCGCAAGATGCTCGCCAAGGCCGGCGACGACCCCAAGAAGCTCAAGAAGATCGTCCGCAAGAAGGCGCCGCAGGGCTCGGTCAACTGGACCGACGCGACGTTCGAGCGCCTGCGCGACGCCGAGCCCGAGCCCCTGACCAGCCACTTCACGGTCACGCACGCGATGGTCCTCAACGTCCTCGCGCGCACCGCCCAGCACGGCCGCGGCGGGCACGTCGATGCATTCGACCCGGGCCGCGACCCGGTCGAGGCCATGCGCCACCTGCTCCTCGCGAACCACGACACCGACACCCAGCGCCGCGAGCACGTGCGCCAGACGTTCCGCATCTACCGCTCGCTGCGGGTCGCGGGGATCGTCGAGCGCGTGCGCGTGCCCGACCCGTCGCGCCCCGCGGGCTACCGCCCGAGCGTGCGCCTCGTCGGCGACCTGCCGCGCGAGTTCGCGCTCAACCAGCCGCTGTCGCCGTTCGCGCTCGCGGCCCTGGACCTGCTCGACGTCGAGGGCGCGACCCACGCGCTCGACGTCGTCTCCGTCATCGAGGCGACGCTCGACGACCCGCGCCAGGTCCTCTACGCCCAGCAGAACGCCGCCAAGGGCGAGGCCGTCGCCGCGATGAAGGCCGAGGGGTACGAGTACGAGGAGCGCATGGCGCTGCTCGAGGAGATCACCTGGCCCCAGCCGCTCGAGGAGCTGCTGGCGCCCGCGTTCGCCATGTACAAGCGGTCCAACCCGTGGGTCGCGGACGCCGAGCTCTCCCCCAAGTCCGTGGTCCGCGACATGGTCGAGCGCGCCATGACGTTCGCCGAGTTCGTATCCGTCTACGGGCTCGAGCGCACGGAGGGCGTGGTGCTGCGCTACCTCGCGGACGCCTACCGTGCGCTGCGCCAGGTGGTCCCCGAGGAGCACCGCACCGAGGAGGTGCAGGAGATCGTCGAGTGGCTCGGCGAGCTGGTGCGCGGCGTCGACTCGTCGCTCCTCGACGAGTGGGAGCGCCTCGCCCACCCGGTCGACGACGACGCGGACACCGAGGTGGGCGACGGCCCGCTCTCCGGGGCGGGCGCCGAGGCGCCGACCCGGCCGGTCACGGGCAACCCGCGCTCGTTCCGGCGCCTCGTGCGCAACGCGCTGTTCCGCCGCGTCGAGCTCGCGTCCCGCGAGGACTACCGCGCGCTCGGCGCGCTCGACGGCGGCGCGGGCTGGGACGCGGACGCGTGGGGCGACGCGCTCGACCCGCTCTTCGAGGACCAGGGCGACGACGCGATCGGCATCGGGCCCGGGGCCCGCTCCGCGGCGCTGTTCCGCGTCGTCGAGGCGGGCGCCGAGCTGCCGGCCGGCCACGAGGGCCCGACGGCGGAGCACGCCCCGGGCGGCGTCGTCCCCGCGGGCACGTGGCTCGTGCGGCAGGTGCTCGACGACCCGGCGGGCGACCACGACTGGGCGATCACGGCGAGCGTCGACCTCGCGGCGAGCGACGAGGCGGGCGAGCCGGTCGTGACCGTGCTGGCCGTCGGGCCGCTGTAGACCGGTGCCGCGACGAGCGCCGCGGCCGGGCAGCACGAGGTCGGGTACCACCACCAGCCGGGCGTCGCGGGCCGGGTGCACCGGCCGCGCGCCGCGGGTCGGGGCGCCGCCGGGCCCGGCCGCTCAGTCGACGGGGAGCAGCCCGCGCTCGGCGAAGACCTGCTTGGCCACGGCCGTCGCGTTGAGCGCCCGCGGGAACCCGCAGTAGACGGCGGCCTGCAGGAGCGCCTCGACGATCTCCTGCGGCGTCAGCCCGACGTCGAGCGCGGTGCGGACGTGGATCTCGAGCTGCGGCTCGCACCCGCCGAGGGCGCTGAGCATCCCGAGGGTGACGAGCTGCCGGTCGCGCGGCTCCAGGTGCGGCCGCGCGTAGATCTCGCCGTACGCCCAGGCCGAGATCTGGTGCTCGAGCTCGGGCGAGACGCCCGCGAGCGCCTCGGCGATCGCGGCGGGCGCCGTCTCGTTGACGGCGCCGAACACCGCCTGCCCGTGCTCGTAGCGCTCCGCGCGCGTGGTCGGTCGGTCGGTCGTGGAGTTCCCCTGCGTCACGCCGAGCAGCGTAGGGGACGGGACGTGACCTGCGCCGACGGTCTCACCCCCGGCGAGCGGTGCGGTCAGACGGCCTCGCGCCGCCGGTCGAACCGCTCCGGCAGGTGGACGAACCCCGCGGCGACGTACGTGGCGACGCCCCCGACGTTGGACGCCGGCGTCGCGACGAGCGCGCTCGACGCGCCCAGCGCGCGGAGCGCCGCCAGGCCGGCGAGGGTGACTGCCCGGCCCAGGCCCCGACGACGGTGATCGGCGTGCACGCCCATCGGCTCGATCAGACCGGGACGTCCCGGGCCGGCGGACCACACCGCGATCACCGCTGCCGCGGGCTCGTGACCGGCGCGGGCCGGGTCGTCGGGGACCGCCGCGCCGTCGTGCACGAGGAGACACCGTGCGTCGGCGTACGGGAGCCCGGTCGCCAGGGCGTGCCAGCGCTCCGGCGCGGCCCGCGTCCCGCCGAACGACGAGCGCAGCGCCTCGGCCCACGCGGCGGCCTCCGACGGCCCGACCTCGCGCGCCCGGACCCCCGAGTCCTCCACCGGCGCGGCCAGGTCGCGGCGCAGGAGCGCCCACCGCTCGTCGACGCGCCAGCCCGCCGCGGCCAGGTGCTCGTCCACGAGGGCGCCCACCGGTGCCTCGACCGACGCTCCGCCCGGCCCCAGCACGCCCCGCTCGGGTCGCCCGGCGTCCTCGGCGAGGCGGCGCGCGAGCTCGTCGTCGCGCTGCAGGTCCGGCGCGATCCCCAGGCGGAGCAGGTCGGGGCCGTCGAGCAGCCCGACGGCGACCACTCGTCCGTCGCGGCGCCACGTCCGCAGCGCGGCGGCGGTCGCCGGAGCGCCGAACCGCCAGTACCAGCCCACGTCGCCGGGATGGAGCTGCAGCGGCGCAGCGTCGTCCTGCCACGAGCGGAGCACGTCGACGACCTCGCCCAGCTCGTCGACCCCGAGGGTGCGCGTCTCGATCGTCACAGGTCGATCAGACACCACGACGCGGGCGCCGGTCGCACCCTTTTCGCCGGGCGGCGCCGCCTCAGCCGTCCGCGGGACGCAGGTCGAGGCGCATGACCCGGCGTCGCGTCGTCGGGCGCGCCACCTCCACCAGGCCCGCCGCACGGAACGCCTGGACGCTGCCGACCGAGTTCTCCCCCCAGGTGATCGGTGCGCCGGCCGGGTCGAGGATCGGGTACCCCTCGACCGCCGTCGCGCCGTGCTCGCGCGCGTACCCGACGGCGGCCCGCGCGAGGTCGTACGTCAGCCCCAGCCCGCGGAAGCCCGCGCGCACCACGAAGCACGCGACGGCCCACACGCCCGCGTCGTCCTTGTCCTGCGCGTCGCCCGCCGCACGCCCCGACCACGGGACCGGGCTCCCCCGCAGGCGCCGGTAGGTCGGGCGCGGTCCGACCGCGACCCAGCCCGCGGGCTCGCCGTCGAGGAACGCGACGAGGCCGCTCGTGGTCGGCGCTCCCGGGTCGTCGCAGCTCGTCTGCTCGTGCAGGAGCCGGGCCCGCTCCTCGGGCGGCGTCCGGTACCAGACGCGGTCGCCGAGCACCTGGCGCTGGCACCAGCACGTCGCGGGATAGCCGCGCTCGCCGAACACGGTCGCGAGCTCGTCCCACGTCACCGTGCTGGCCGGGCGCACGACGACGGCCCCGGTCGCCCCGGGGAGCGTCGTGCCGCGCGTCGCCACGTCCCGACGCTACGCCGACGCCGCGCTCCCCGCTCCCGGTCGCGGCGCGCGCGCAGGCCCCTACGGTGAACCCATGAGCGACGCACCGCGCACGGGCCGTCACCCCGGCGAGCCCCACCACCCGGAGAACACCGGGTCACGCCTCAACCGGCTGCGCGCCGGGGTCCTGGGCGCGAACGACGGCATCGTGTCGACGGCGGGCGTCGTCGTCGGCGTCGCGGCGACGAGCACGTCGATCCCCGTCATCGCGACGGCGGGCGGGGCGGCACTCCTCGCGGGAGCGCTGTCCATGGCGGCGGGCGAGTACGTCTCCGTGAGCACGCAGCGCGACACCGAGAAGGCCCTGCTCGCGACCGAGCGCCGCGAGCTCGCCGAGATGCCGGACGCCGAGCTCGCGGAGCTCGCGGGGATCTACGAGGCGAAAGGGCTCACACCCGACCTCGCGCGCCAGGTCGCGGTCCAGCTCACCGAGCGCGACCCGCTCGCCGCGCACGCCGACGCCGAGCTGCACATCGACCCCGACGAGCTCACCAGCCCGTGGGAGGCCGCGGTCGCGTCCATCGTGTCGTTCACGGTGGGCGGCCTGCTGCCGCTCGCGGCGATCCTGCTCGCCCCGGCGACCATCCGCATCCCGCTCACGTTCGTCGCCGTCGTGCTCGCGCTCGTGCTCACGGGCTGGGGCTCCGCGCGCCTCGGGAACGCGCCGACCCGGCGCGCGACGGTCCGGACCGTCGTCGGCGGCGCGGTCGCGATGGGCGTGACCTACGCGATCGGGTCGCTGCTCGACGTCAACGTGTAGCGCGGCGCTGCGGCAGAATCGAGCCGTGGCCAAGAAGTCGAAGTCGTCCGCGCACGCCGGCACGCCCGCGGTCGCGCTCCTCGAGCGCGAGGGCGTCGCCCACACGCTGCACCCGTACGAGCACGACCCGTCGAGCGACCTGTCCTACGGGCTCGAGGCGGCCTCGGCGATCGGGGTGCCCGCGGAGCAGGTGTTCAAGACCCTGCTCGCGGTCGTCGACGGCGCCGCGCTCGTCGTGGGGATCGTGCCCGTCGACCGTCAGCTCGACCTCAAGGCCCTCGCCAAGGCGGCGGGCGGCAAGAAGGCGAGCATGGCCGAGCCCGCCGCGGCCGAGCGCGCGACGGGCTACGTCGTCGGCGGCATCTCGCCCCTGGGCCAGAAGCAGCGCCACCGCACGTTCCTCGACGACACCGCGCGCGCGTTCGACGCCGTCTACGTCTCGGGTGGCCGCCGCGGCCTCGACGTCGGCCTCGCGCCGTCGGACCTCCTGCGCCTCACGGCGGGCACCACGGCCCCGATCGCGAGGTAGAGCCCCGGTCGGCCGAGGTAGAGGCCTGGTCTGGCGAGGTAGAGGCCTGGTCATGACCAGGCCTCTACCTCGCGGTACCGGGGCTCTACCTCGCGGTCCGTCAGCGCTGGTAGGCGGTGTACGGGGCGTCGGTCGGGACGATGTCCTTGCCGAGCGGCAGGAGCGAGACGGGGATCATCTTGAGGTTCGCGATCCCGAGCGGGATGCCGATGATCGACACGAACAGCGGGATCGCGGTGACGACGTGACCGATCGCGAGCCAGATCCCGGCCACGACCACCCAGATGACGTTGCCGATCGTCGACCACGCGCCCGCGGTCGGCTTGTCCACGACCGTGCGGCCGAACGGCCACAGCGCGTACCCGGCGATGCGGAACGACGCGATGCCGAACGGGATCGTCACGATGAGGATGCAGCAGATGATGCCCGCCAGGACGTAGCCCAGGGCGAGCCACAGCCCGGCGAACACGAGCCAGATGATGTTGAGCAGTGTCTTCACGGCACCGTCCTTTCGCGCACCATTCTCGCCGATCAGGGCGCCGGTGCGGATCCGGGACCACCCTGAGACGACCCGGGTCTCGGGCGACCCGCCCGGCCTAGACTGACCGCATGCCCCTCCCCGACCCGTCGTCCGTGCTGCCCGCGCAGATCGCGCAGAACCTCGCCCGGGTGCGGAGCAGGGTCGACGACGCCGCCCGAGCGGCCGGGCGTGCGCCGTCGGACGTGCGGCTGCTCGTGGCGACCAAGACGCAGCCGGCGGACGCCGTGCGCGCGGTCGTCGAGGCCGGCGCGGACCTGATCGGCGAGAACCGCGTCCAGGAGCTCGTCGCGAAGGCCCCCGACCTCGCCGACCTCGTGGCCGCGGGGCGTGTCGAGGTCCACATGATCGGGCACCTGCAGCGCAACAAGGTCAACCAGGTGCTCGCGACGGCCACGGGCGTCGAGAGCGTGGACTCCCTCGCGCTCGCCGAGGCGCTCGCGGCGCGCTGTGCGCGCGACGGCCGCGTGCTCGACGTCCTGGTCCAGGTCAACGTCTCGGGCGAGGAGTCCAAGTCGGGCGTCCGGCCCGACGACGCCCCCGCCCTCGCGACCGCCGTCGCGGCGCTCGACGGGCTGCGCCTGCGAGGATTCATGACGATCGGCGCGAACGCCCCCGACGAGACGCTGGTGCGCGCGGGCTTCGCGCGCCTGCGCGAGGTGCGCGACGCCGTCGCGGGCTCGGGCGCTCCCGGGACCGGAGACGCGCGCGAGCTGTCGATGGGCATGAGCGGCGACCTCGAGCTCGCCGTCGCGGAAGGGGCGACGATCGTCCGCGTCGGCACCGCCGTCTTCGGCCCGCGACCCACGCCGAGGTAGAGCTCGCGGTCGCGAGGTAGAACCCCGGGAGCTCTACCTCGCGACCGGCAGCTCTACCTCGCGGGTGACGGCGTCACGGGACGCGCGCGGTCCACTCGGGCGTCGAGAACTTCGTCCGCGCGAGCTCCTGGGCGCGCTCGCGCTCCTCGGGCGTGACCTTGCCCTCGACCGTCCGGTAGCGCGACCGGAAGTGCCGCTTGAACGCCTCGATGACGTCCTCGCGCGCCATGCCCGTCTGCGAGCGCACCGGGTCGACGCGCTTGTTCGCGCTCGTCGTGCCCTTGTCGGAGAGCTTCTCGCGGCCGATGCGCAGCACCTCGGTCATCTTGTCGGCGTCGATGTCGTACGCCATCGTCACGTGGTGGAGCACCGCTCCCCCGCGCAGGCGCTTCTGCGCCGCGCCCGCGATCTTGCCTGCGGGCGAGGCGATGTCGTTGAGCGGCTTGTACGTCGCCTCGACACCGACGTCCGCGAGCGCGCCGAGCACCCAGTCGTCGAGGAACGCGTAGGAGCGCTCGAAGCTCAGGCCCTCGACGAGCGACCCGGGCACGTAGAGCGAGTAGGTGATGGTGTTCCCCGGCTCGACGAACATCGCGCCCCCGCCGGAGATGCGGCGCACGACCGTCACGCCGTGTCGCTCGGCGCCCTCCGGGTCCACCTCGTTGCGCAGCGACTGGAACGACCCGATGATCACCGCGGGCGACGCCCACTCCCAGATCCGCAGCGTCGGGCCGCGGCGGCCGGCGTCGAGCTCCTCGGTGAGCACCTGGTCGAGCGCGAGGTGCATCGCCGGCTCCTCCGGGCCCTCGTGCACGATCTCGAAGGTGTGGTCGCCCCAACCCGTCGCGTGCCCGAGGGCTCGCCGGACGGCGATGGCGACCGCCTCCGGCGAGAAGCCGATCATCGTGACGTCCTCGCCGAGAGCGCCCTGGACGGCGCTCGCGAGCTGCGCGACCGTCGCCGTCTCCGGCATGCCCGTGAGCGCGCCGTCGATGTCCTCGAGCGCGTCGTCCGGCTCGAGGAAGAAGTCGCCGCTCACCGCGACGCGGGCGAGCCGCCCGGCCTCCACCTCGACGTCGACCGCCACGAGCTTGCCACCGGGAACCTTGTACTCACCACGCACCCGTCCACCCTAAGCCCGCAGGGCCCCGGCTCGACGGGAGACGTCGGTCACGGGGTCCGGTGACGGCTCAGCGCGGGTCGACCCCCGCGTGGACCAGCCCGTAGATCGCGGAGTCGGTCAGCGCCTCCCAGGCGGCCTCGATGAGGTTCGGCCCGACGCCGACCGTCGACCACGAGGTCGAGCCGTCGGTCGTCTCGATGAGGACGCGCGTGATCGCGTCGGTCCCCTGCTCCGTGTCGAGGATGCGGACCTTGAAGTCGATGAGCTCGAACACGTCGATCTCGGGGTAGACGCGGCCGAGCGCGAGCCGCAGCGCGTGGTCGAGCGCGTTGACGGGCCCGTTCCCCTCGCCGGTCGTGACGATCCGCTCGCCGCCGGCGTGGAGCTTGACGGTCGCCTCCGCCGTGGCCTCGGTGCCGCGCGACCCCGCCCGCTCGACGATCGTGCGCCAGCTCTCGACGCGGAAGTACGGGGGGCGCTCGCCCGTGATCTCCTCGCGGAGCAGCAGCTCGAACGACGCGTCCGCGGCCTCGTAGGTGTAGCCGTTCGCCTCGTCGTCCTTCACGCGGTTGGTCACGCGCGTGAGGAGCTCGCCCTGGCCCGACAGGTCGAAGCCGAGCTCGCGGCCCTTGAGCTCGATCGACGCGCGACCGGCCATGTCGGAGACGAGCATGCGGATGTCGTTGCCGACCGCCGTCGGGTCGATGTGCTGGTAGAGGTCCGGGTCGACCTTGATCGCGCTCGCGTGCAGCCCCGCCTTGTGCGCGAACGCGCTCGCGCCGACGTACGGCTGGCGCGCGTACGGGGAGATGTTGGTGATCTCGCTGATCGCGTGCGAGATGCGCGTGGACTCCTCGAGCCCCTCCCCGGTCAGGGTCCGCAGCCCGTGCTTGAGCTCGAGGTTCGCGACGACCGTCAGCAGGTCGACGTTGCCCGTGCGCTCCCCGTACCCGTTGACCGTCCCCTGGACGTGGGCCGCGCCGGCCTCGACGGCCGCGAGCGTGTTCGCGACGGCGCACCCCGAGTCGTTGTGCGCGTGCATGCCGAGCAGCGCGTCGCCCGGGAGCGCGTCGCGCCCGTGCGGGAGCCCGACGGCGTCGCGCAGCTCCTCGACGATCTCGACGACCCAGGTCGGCAGCATCCCGCCGTTGGTGTCGCACAGGGCGACGACCTCGGCCCCGGCCTCGAACGCGGCCTGCACGGCGGAGCGCGTGAACGCCGGGTCGTGCCGGTAGCCGTCGAAGAAGTGCTCCGCGTCGACGACGACCCGCCGGCCCTCGCCCACGAGGAACGACACCGTGTCGGTGATCATGGCGAGCCCCTCGTCGGGCGTCGTGCGCAGCGCGCGCTCGACGTGCCGCACGTCCGACTTGGCGACGAGCGTCACGACGGGCGCCTCGGAGTCGACGAGCGCCCGGACCTGCGGGTCGTCCCACGCGCGCAGCCCGGCCTTGCGGGTCGAGCCGAACGCCGCGAGCACGGCGTGGCGCAGGTCGAGCTCCTTGGCCGCGCGGCGGAAGAACTCCGTGTCCTTGGGCACCGCGCCCGGCCAGCCGCCCTCGATGAACCCGACGCCGAGCTCGTCGAGCAGCGGGGCGATGGCGAGCTTGTCGGCGACGGAGAGGTTCATGCCCTCCTGCTGCGCGCCGTCGCGCAGGGTCGTGTCGTAGACGTGGAAGACCCGGGCCTCGCGGGGGCCGGTCACGGGGGTCGTCGCCGAGGTCATGGTGCCTCTTCCTGCCGTTCGTCGTGTCGCGGACGCCGCAGCGCCCGCCCCTCTGGTCCGTCTCCCAGGACGCCGGGCGGGGCCCTCGTGAGGCGGGAGGCCCGGCATCCGTGCCGCCGGGCGGGGGTGGTGCCCAGCAACAAAAAAACCCCCCGAGGGTGCGGGAGGTCTGCGCGTCCGGTGAGTGCTACCGGGCGCGCTACTCGATAATGAGCTGGGAGACGAGGTGTGTCACAGGGCACATGGTGCCACAGGTTCGGCGAGGATGGACACGAGCGTCCATCCACCGAGCCGCCCACCGCCCCAGGGCGCGGCGGCGATCGACCGAGGAGTGACGATGAGCGACCCGACGCCGGGCGGCTACGACCCGCAGAACCCCCCGACGCGCCGGTACGGGCAGCCCCCCGTGCCGCAGCACGCCCAGCCCCCCGCGATCCCCCCGACGGACCCGCAGGCCGGCTTCCCCGAGCAGAGGCCGCCCGTCAATCCCGCGGACCCGCGCCTCGCGGTCGAGGCGGGCCGGTTCTGGGCGGGCGCCGCGGCGACGGCGCTCGTCGCCGCGCTCATCGGGCTGCTCGGCGTGATCATCTTCGAGCGCATCTTCGCGATCACGCTCGTGCCGCCGCCCGACCTGTTCGGCACGGGGTCGCGCCAGGCCGCGTGGGCGATCGACGGGGCGATCCTCGCCGTCCTCGCGGCGGGCGTCCTGCACCTGCTCATCCTCAGCACGCCGCGCCCGCGCGCGTTCTTCGGCTGGATCATGGCGCTCGTCATCGTCGTGATCGCGGTGCTCCCGTTCGCCTGGTCGAGCGACGTCACGGCGGCGGCCCTGTCCGGGCTCATCAACCTGCTGATCGGCATCGCGGTCTGGTCGCTGCTCGCGGGAGTCGCCGGGCGCACCATCGTCGTGCGGCCGGCGACCGCCGTCTGATTCACCGGTCGTCGCGCGTCCCACGCGCCGACCGACACGCACGACGACGGGGTGCCCCTCTCGCGGGAGGGGCACCCCGTCGTCGTGCCGGGTGCGGACGGGCCGCCGGCCTCAGGCGAGGCGGCGCAGCCAGCCGTGGCGGTCGGCCGCGCGCCCGGTCTGGATGTCGGTGAGCTCGGCGCGGATCGCCATGGTGAGCGACCCCGCCTCGCCGCCGCCGATGGTGTGGTCGAAGTCGGACCCCGCGAGGCGCCCGATGGGGGTGATGACGGCGGCCGTGCCGCACGCGAACACCTCGGTCACGGAGCCGTCCTGAATCCCGGCGAGGACGTCGGTGAGCGGGATGCGGCGCTCGACCACGTCGTGCCCGCGGTCGGTGAGGAGGCGGATGATCGACGAGCGCGTCACGCCCTCGAGGATCGAGCCGCTGAGCTCGGGGGTCTCGACCGAGCCGTCCGCCTTGACGACGAACACGTTCATGCCACCGAGCTCCTCGAGGAACGTCCGCGTGCCGGAGTCGAGGAAGCACACCTGCTCGCACCCGTGCTGCTGCGCGACCACCTGCGGGAGCAGGCTGGAGGCGTAGTTGCCGCCGCACTTCGCGTCACCGGTGCCCCCGGCGCCCGCGCGGCTGTACTCGCGGTCGACCCAGATCGACACGGGCTTCACGCCGCCCGAGAAGTAGGGCCCCACCGGGGAGGCGATCACCAGGTACTCGGCCTCGAGCGACGGACGCACGCCGAGGAACGCCTCCGACGCGTACATGAACGGGCGCAGGTAGAGGCTCGCCTCGTCGCCGCTGGGCACCCAGTCGACGTCCGTGCGCACGAGCGCCGTGATCGACCCGACGAAGTCGTCGACGGACAGGGCCGGGAGCGCGAGGCGGTGGGCCGAGCGAGCGAAGCGCGCCGCGTTCGCCTCGGGGCGGAACGTCCACACGGACCCGTCGGCGTGGCGGTACGCCTTCATGCCCTCGAAGATCTCCTGCGCGTAGTGCAGGACGGCGGTCGCCGGGTCCAGCAGGAGGGGGCCGTACTTCTCGATGCGGCGGTCGACCCACCCGTCCGTCGAGTTCCAGCTGATCCGCGCCATGTGGTCCGTGAAGACCGTGCCGAACTTCGGGGCCGCGATCGCGGCCTCGCGCTCGGCGGGCGGCGTCGGGGCGTCCGTCGGGCGGACGTCGAACAGGGCGATGAGGTCTTCCTCCGAGGAGGACGGCTGGTGCTGCGCTGCGAGGGTGCTCATCATGAGGCCTTTCACCTGGCGACCCGGGTGGTCTCCGCCTAGTTTTCCACGACCGCACGGCTCGTGCGGCGATCCGCGCGAGGGTACGACGACGGCAGGCGTCACCGGGTCAGAACGGGAGGGATCCGGTCCTGGGGCGATGACGACCGAGGTGCGGGGACTGCGGGCGAACCGGTGCCCGGGTCCGTGCGGGACCCGGGCGGCGTGTCAGCCGGCGACGCGAGCGGCGAGCTCGCGGCCCACCTCGGCCGTCGAGCGTACTCGGCTCCCCCGCTCGGCGAGGTCGACCGCGACGGCCGCCTCGACGCGCTTCGCCTCGTCGCCGAGGCCCAGGTGGTCGAGGAGCAGCGCGACCGACAGCACCGTGGCGGTCGGGTCGGCCTTGCCCTGCCCGGCGATGTCCGGCGCCGAGCCGTGCACGGGCTCGAACATGGACGGCGCCGTGCGGTCGGGGTTGATGTTCGCGGACGCGGCGAGGCCGATCCCGCCCGTGATCGCGGCGGCCTGGTCCGTGAGGATGTCCCCGAACAGGTTGTCCGTGACGATGACGTCGAACCGCGACGGCTTCGTCGTGAGGAAGATGGTCGCCGCGTCGACGTGCAGGTAGTCCGTCGTGACGTCGGGGAACTCGGCGTTGACGGCCTCGACCGTCCGGCGCCACAGGTGGCCCGCGTGCACGAGGACGTTGTGCTTGTGCACGAGCGTGAGGTGCTTGCGCGGGCGCGCCTGGGCACGGGCGAACGCGTCGCGCACGACGCGCTCGACGCCGAACGCCGTGTTGAGGGAGACCTCGGTCGCGATCTCGTGGGGCGTGCCGGTGCGCAGCGAGCCGCCGTTGCCGACGTACGGGCCCTCGGTGCCCTCGCGCACCACGACGAAGTCGATCTCGCCCGGGTCGGCGAGGGGCGAGGTGACGCCCGGGTACAGCTTGCCCGGGCGCAGGTTCACGTAGTGGTCGAGCGCGAAGCGGAGCTTGAGCAGCAGGCCGCGCTCGAGCACGCCCGACGGGACGCTGGGGTCGCCGATCGCGCCCAGGAGGATCGCGTCGTGGCCGCGGATCGCGTCGAGGTCCGCGTCGGTGAGCGTCTCCCCCGTCGCGTGCCAGCGGCGCGCACCCAGGTCGAACGGCGTCGTGGAGACCTTCACGTCCGAGCCGGACACGGCGGCCTCGAGCACGGCGAGGCCCTGCTCGACGACCTCGGTACCGATGCCGTCCCCGGCCACGACTGCCAGATCAATGGTGCGCGTCATGCCGTGAGCCTACGCCGCCGCGCCACCCCTCGGGACGACTGTCTCACGTCTCGGACTGCGCTCGAGTTGCGCGACGGGGCGAGACAGGGCACTATTAGGAAACTTTCCTAAAGCCCGCCCGAAGGAACGCCATGACCGCGCCCACCTCGTCGAGGATCCCCGGCACGCCGGGGCTGCTCCGCACGATCAACGATCGCGCGGCGCTCGAGCTCCTGCTCGACGCCGGGCCGCTCACCCGGTCCCAGATCGGCGACAGCACGGGAGTGTCCCGACCGACGGCCTCGCAGATCGTCGCACGGCTCGAGCAGTCCGGACTCATCGAGCCCACCGGCTCCGTGCAGGGGGCGCGCGGGCCCCAGGCGACACAGTACGCCGCACGCACCGACGTCCTCGTCGGGCTCGCGCTCGACGTCGTGCCCGACGGCGTGCGGGCGAGCGTCGTCGACGCGCTCGGCCGGACGCTCGGCGAGACGACCGTCGCCGCGGGCCCGGACCGCGCCGCCGCGACCGACGTCCGCACGGCGCGCGACGAGGCCTGCGCGGACGCGGGCATCCCGGTCGCGCGCGTGGCGACCGCGGTCGTCGGCGTCCAGGCCGCGGTCGCCCCGCGCACGGGCGACATCGCCCTCGTCGGCGAGCTGCCCGGCTGGCCGCGCGAAGGGCTCCGGGGGCATCTCGAGGGCGCCCTCGGCATCGACGTGCGCGTCGAGAACGACGTGAACCTCGCCGCGATCGCCGAGCGCGACGCGGGTCGCGACGAGCAGAGCTTCGCCCTGCTGTGGCTCGGCGAGGGCATCGGCATGGGGGCGTGGCTCGAGGGCCGCGTCCACCACGGCACCACGGGCGGCGCCGGCGAGATCGGCTACCTCCCCGTCCCCGCCGCCGGGATCGACGACTCCGTCAACGTGCAGGACCTCGTCGGGGGCCTGCGGCTCGTCGAGCTCTGCGCCCGGGCGGGCGTCCCCGGGGTCACGGAGTCCACCCCCTACGCCGCGGCCGTCGCCGCGATCCGCGAGCACGGCGACACGGCCGCCGTCCGCGCGCTCGTGCAAGATCTCGCCCGTCGTGTCGCGATCGTGCTCCAGCCCGTCGTGGCGATCCTCGAGCCCGACGCCGTCGTGCTCGGCGGCCCGACGGGGGTCGCGTGCGGCGCGGGGCTCGCCGAGGCCACCGCCACCGCTCTCCGCGGCACCGACCAGCGGACGGGAGCGGTCGTCGCGACCGCCGTGCCCGAGCTCGCGGTCCTGCGCGGGGCGCGCTCCGTCGTCGCGCAGGACGTGCGCACGCTCCTGCTCGCCGCAGCGGGCCGACCGGACCACCCGGTCGGCCCGTCATCGATCCCGGGGTAGTCCTCTTCACCTGCCCCGCGAGCGGTGGCCGGCCGACCGTGGCACGGCCGGTCACCGCTCATCCCGCCTCAGCGCGGGTAGCGCAGCTCGAACCGCTCGCACACGAGCGGCATGTCGGGAGCGAACTCTCGCTCCAGCACGCGCCGGAAGTACGTCTCGTGACCGTCGCGCCACGACTCGAGCGAGCCGTCGTCCTCCCCCTCCGCCAGGGCGAAGTCCGCGTCGACGTCCTCGAACGCGACGATCTCGACCGACGTCGTCCGGACGAGCGCCCGCGGGTGCCCGGCACCGTCGAGCAGGATGGACAGCTCGCCGACGCGCGGGACGGGCTCCCCCGAGTCCTCGTACTCCCACAGCGCGGACGACGTCGCGGTCTTCTCCCCGCTCAGCACCGCCGCGAGCAGGTCGTCGGCCAGCGCGGGGTTGTCGCCGAACGACCACGCGGGCGGCGGCACCGTCTCGGAGACCGTGGTGCCGGTGACCACGCCCACCCGCGCCATCCCGGCGCTCGGCCGCGCCAGCTCCCAGAACGCGAGGATCTCCGCCGCCCTCTCGTCCACCACCACGTCGTCCGTCACCGGTTCCCCCTCGTCCGCCTGTCGGGTCATGCCCCTATCGTGGCGTACCGAGGGTCGATGTGCCCGATCTCTCGCGGTTCGTCCCGCTCGTGTCGCGCCGACCGACGGCCCCGGCCACCGCCGCGACGACGGCCGACGAGGGACGCAGCACGACACCCAGTCCCGCGACCTGGGCGAGGCCCTCCTCGGTCGTGCCGGAGACGGCGTCGGGCACGACGACGGCCCGCAGATCCCGCTCGCTCGCGTCGGTGAGCGTCGCGCGCGGGCAGTTCGGGAAGTTGCAGCCCGCCACGACGACGGTGTCGACGCCGCGCTCACGCAGGAGATCCTCGAGCGGGGTGCGGTGGAACGCGCTCCACCGAGGCTTCCACACGACGATCTCGCCGGGCCCCAGGTCCTGTGGACGCCCGGCGAGCAGCACGTCGGGATCGAGCGGGGGCGCGCCCGCCGGCACGAGCTCGGGAAGGATCGCGGAACCCGGCGTGCCCGGACGCACGACGGCGGCGCCGTCGCCGATCGCCCGGCGCCGCACCAGGTCCACGTCGTCCCCGTCGTACAGGCGCACGACGTGGACGACAGGCAGGCCCGCCCGCCGGTACGCCTCGACGAGCGAGGTGAGCGCGGGCACGACCGCCCGCGTTCCCGCGACGGGCGTGCTCCCGCCCTCGGCGAAGTCGACTTGCGTGTCGATCACCAGCAGCGCCGACGTCTCCCAGTGCGGAGCCAGGAACGGATCCAGCAGCTCGTCGTGCGCGGCCGGCGGTGTCGTCGTCGTCACAGTGCCTCCTTGGTCGGCACGGTCGCGTGCCTGGTTGCCGCGACGATGGGGCGGGACGATCCGGGTCGCGCCGCGCGAGCGCGGGGTGACCCGAGAGCCCGAGGCGGAGCCGACGTCGCGCACGACGCCGGCTCCGCCTCGGGCAGGCAGGACGACCTGCGTCAGCGTGCGGCGCTGCCCTCGGTGTAGTCGGCGTCCTGCTGCTTCCACGCGAACAGCGAGCGCAGCTCCTTGCCGACCTTCTCGATCGGGTGCTGCGCGGCCTTCTCGCGCAGCGCCGTGAACTCCGGCGCGCCGGCGTCCTGGTCGTCGATGAAGCGCTTGGCGAACGCGCCGGACTGGATGTCCGCGAGGACGCCCTGCATGTTCTCCTTGACGTGCGGGTCGATGACGCGCGGGCCGGAGACGTAGTCGCCGTACTCGGCGGTGTCGGAGACGGACCAGCGCTGCTTGGCGATGCCGCCCTCCCACATGAGGTCCACGATGAGCTTGAGCTCGTGCAGCACCTCGAAGTAGGCGATCTCCGGCTGGTAGCCGGCCTCGGTGAGCGTCTCGAACCCGTACTGGACGAGCTGCGACACGCCACCGCACAGGACGGCCTGCTCGCCGAACAGGTCGGTCTCGGTCTCCTCGGTGAACGTCGTCTTGATGACGCCGGCGCGCGTGCCGCCGATCGCCTTCGCGTACGACAGCGCGACGTCCCACGCCTGGCCCGACGCGTCCTTCTCGACGGCGATGATGTCCGGGATGCCGCGGCCCGCGACGAACTCGCGGCGCACGGTGTGGCCCGGGGCCTTGGGCGCGACGAGGATGACGTCGACGCCGTCGGGGGCCTCGATGTAGCCGAAGCGGATGTTGAAGCCGTGCGCGAAGGCGAGCGTCTTGCCGGCGGCGAGGTTCGGCTTGATCTCGTCGTTGTAGATCGAGCGCTGGTGCTGGTCCGGCGCGAGGATCATGATCAGGTCGGCCCACGCCGCGGCGTCGGCGACGGACTTCACCTCGAAGCCCTCGTCCTGGGCCTTGGCGGTCGACTTCGAGCCCTCGCGGAGGGCGACGACGACCTCGACGCCGGAGTCGCGCAGGTTCTGGGCGTGCGCGTGGCCCTGGCTCCCGTAGCCGACGATCGCGACCTTCTTGGCCTGGATGATGGACAGGTCGGCGTCGTCGTCGTAGAACAGCTCAGCCACGATGGATCTCCTCGGTTCTTCGTTGCGGTGCAGGGGTCTGTTGCGATGTCTCGCGGTGGAACGACGATCGGTGCGCACCGACGCCCGTGCGGGTCTCGGTGCGAGGGTAGGCGATCGTCAGGCGGAGCGGACCACGCGTTCCAGCGCGCGGTCGGTGATCGAGCGGGAGCCGCGCCCGACGGCGACGGTCCCCGACTTCACGATCTCGCGCACGCCGTAGGGCTCGAGCGCGCCGAGCAGGGCGTTCAGCTTCTCGCCGGTGCCCGTCGCCTCGATGGTCACCGCGTCGGGCACGACGTCGACGACCTTCGCACGGAACAGGTTGACGACCTCGAGCACGCCGGTGCGGTTCGCGCCGTCGGCGCGGACCTTGACGAGCAGGAGCTCGCGCTGCACGGACGCGGCCGCGTCGAGCTCGACGATCTTGATGACGTTGACCAGCTTGTTGAGCTGCTTCGTCACCTGCTCGAGCGGGCGCTCCTCGACGTCGACGACGACGGTGATGCGCGAGATCTCCTCGTGCTCGGTCGGGCCGACCGCGAGCGAGTGGATGTTGAAGGCGCGACGGGCGAACAGGCCCGCGACGCGCGTGAGCACGCCGGGCTTGTTCTCGACGAGCACGGAGAGGGTGTGGCGGGACATGGCGGGTCAGTCCTCTCGGTCCCACGCGGGCGAGATGCCCCGCGCGTACTGGATGTCGTCGTTGCTCACGCCGGCGGCGACCATCGGCCACACCATCGCGTCGCGCGAGACGTTGAAGTCGACGACCACGGGGCGGTCGTCGATCTCCATCGCGCGCTTGATCGCGGCGTCGACCTCGCCCATCGACTCGACGCGGATGCCCTCGCACCCGTACGCGTCGGCGAGCTTGACGAAGTCGGGGACGCGCGCCGTGCCGTGCCCGGTGTGCAGGTCGGTGTTGGAGTAGCGCTTGTCGTAGAACAGGGTCTGCCACTGGCGCACCATGCCGAGCGAGGAGTTGTTGATCAGCGCGACCTTGATCGGGATCTCGTTGATCGTGCAGGTGGCGAGCTCCTGGTTGGTCATCTGGAAGCAGCCGTCGCCGTCGATCGCCCACACCGTGGCGTCCGGACGGCCGACCTTCGCGCCCATCGCCGCGGGGATCGAGAAGCCCATGGTGCCGAGTCCGCCGGAGTTGATCCAGGTGCGCGGGTGCTCGTACCGGATGAACTGCGCGGCCCACATCTGGTGCTGGCCGACACCCGCGACGTAGACCGACTCGGGACCGGAGATCTCGCCGAGACGCGAGATGACGTGCTGCGGGGCGAGGTGACCGTCGTCGGGCTCGGTGTACCCGAGCGGGTAGGTCTCGCGCCAGTCGTCGATCTGGCGCCACCAGGCCTCGACGTCCGGCTTCCCCTTGGCCTCGTGCTCGCGCTCGAGCTCGGGGAGCAGGTCGGCGATGACCTCCTTGAGGTCGCCGACGATCGGGACGTCCACGTCGCGGTTCTTGCCGATCTCCGCGGGGTCGATGTCCGCGTGCACGACCTGCGCGTGCGGCGCGAAGCTCGAGAGCTTGCCCGTGACGCGGTCGTCGAAGCGCGCGCCGAGGGACACGACGAGGTCGGCCTTCTGCAGCGCCGCCACGGCGGGGACGGTGCCGTGCATGCCGGGCATCCCGAGGTTCTGGGGGTGCGTGTCGGGCACGGCGCCGCGCGCCATGAGCGTCGTGACGACCGGCGCGCCCGACAGGTCGACGAGGCGGCGCAGCTCGGCCGACGCGTTCGCGCGGACCACGCCGCCGCCCACGTAGAGCACCGGGCGCCGGGCCGACGCGAGCAGGCGCGCGGCCTCCTTGATCTGCTTGCTGTGCGGCTTCGTCACCGGGTGGTAGCCCGGGAGCTGCACGTCCTGGGGCCACGAGAACGTCGTGCGCGACTGCATCGCCGACTTCGCGATGTCCACGAGCACCGGGCCGGGACGGCCCGTCGAGGCGATGTGGAACGCCTCCGCGATGGTGCGCGGGATGTCGTCGGGGTCGGTGACGAGGAAGTTGTGCTTGGTGATCGGCAGCGTGATGCCGACGATGTCCGCCTCCTGGAAGGCGTCCGTGCCGATCGCCCCCGCGGCGACCTGGCCGGTGATCGCGACGAGCGGGATCGAGTCCATGTTCGCGTCGGCGATGGGGGTGACGAGGTTGGTCGCGCCCGGGCCCGAGGTCGCCATCGTGACGCCGACCTTCCCGGTCGCGTGGGCGTAGCCCTGCGCGGCGTGACCGCCGCCCTGCTCGTGGCGGACGAGGATGTGGCGCAGCCGCTGGGAGTCCATGAGCGGGTCGTACGTCGGGAGGATCGCGCCACCCGGGATGCCGAAGACGACCTCGGCGCCGACCTCCTCGAGGGAGCGGACGATCGACTGCGCGCCGGTCATCTCCTCACCGGTCGAGGTGCCCTGCGTGCTGCCGGCCGGGCGAGCCGTGGCAGCGCGCCGGACGTCGCCGCGCGGGGCGACCGACGCGGGTGTCGGGGCGGGCTTCGGCGCCGGCGCCGCGGGCGTCGGGGCCCCCGGTCGCGGAGGTGCCGGGGTGGGACCCTGGGCCATGGTGTCTCCTGCGTGTCGTGGCCTCGGCCCGGCGGGCGCCCCGTGGGGCGCTCCGCCGGGAACCGGAGCCGACCGTGGTGGTGCGGTCGTGCTGGTCGCGGTGTGCGGGTGCCGGTCCTCGCGGGTCTCGCGGGTGCGGCGCTCGCGGTGGCCTGGTGAGCCTGCCGCGGTCTGTCTGCCGTGCTGATGGCGTTGTGGTGGCAACAAAAAACCCCTCGGACCCGGGATGCCGGGCTGGACGAGGGGTGAGCGCGCTGACGAAGCCTGGTTGCGTGGCCTCAGCCGGCGCGCTCAGGAAGTACTACAAGGAGGATCGTCTGCACGTCATGGGACTGTACGCCCATGTCTCGGCGATGTCACGTGTCGAGGCGCCCGTCTCACGCACTGGGACGTGCGGCATCCTCGCCCGCCCGGCGGAGCACCCGTCCCTCCCACGGCCGCAGGTGCCCGACGGCGCCCGGCCGGCCCTCGGCGTCGGGCCCGCCCGGGTGCGTGGCCACCAGGGTCGACGCGTCCTCCCAGCCGGCGAGGACGTCGTCCGGCACGTCCTGGGGCTGCCCGCCCACGTTCACGAGGACGAGCAGCTCGTCGCGCACGGCCGTCCCGTCCGCCCGTGTCGTGTCGAGGCCGCGCGTGAACGCGTAGACCGCCTCGTGGTCCGGCAGGAGCATGTGGAAGTCCCCGAGCGCGACGACCGGCTCGTCGCGGCGCAGGGCGACGAGCCGCCGGTAGAAGTGCAGGACCGAGTCCTCGTCGGCCCACGCCGCCTCCGCGTTGATCGCGGTGTGGTTGGGGTTGACCTCGAGCCACGGCGTCCCTGTCGTGAACCCGGCGTTCGCGCTCGCGTCCCACTGCACGGGCGTACGGGCGTGGTCGCGGCTCGCGTGCGCGAGCACGGCGAGCATCTCGCCGTCGGTGCGCAGCCGCGGTCCGCCCGTCCGGCCGGTGAGCTCGCGGAAGTACCCGAGCGACTCGACGTCCTGGTACTGCTCGACGCGCGTGAACGGCGCGTTCGTCATGCCGAGCTCCTCGCCCTGGTAGACGTACGGCGTGCCGCGGTGCAGGTGCAGCAGGAGCGCGAGCGCCTTGGCCGACGCGACGCGGTGCGCGGGTGAGTCGTCGCCGAAGCGCGAGACGACGCGCGGCTGGTCGTGGTTGTCCCAGTAGAGGGCGTTCCAGCCGCGGTCGGCGAGGCCGGCCTGCCACCGGCCGAGCGTCGCCTTGAGGTCGGCGAGCTCCCACCGGACCGGGTCGTAGCGCGTCGCCCCGTGGTCGATGCCCATGTGCTCGAACTGGAACACCATGTCGACCTCGCGACGGTCGGGGTCGGTGTACCGGACGCCGTGCTCGACGGTCACCCCCGGCGTCTCCCCCACCGTGAGGATCTCGCGGCCCTGCGCGAGGTACGGGGCGAACACCTCGCGGTGCATCTCGGCGAGGAACTCGTGCACGCGCGGCCCGTCCGTGTAGTGCGGGCTCCCGTCGCCGTACGTCCCCCAGTGCACCTCGCCGTCGGGCAGCGAGCCGTCCGGGGCGACGTCCTTGGAGATCAGGTTGATGACGTCCATGCGGAACCCGTCGACGCCCCGGTCGAGCCACCTCCGCATCATCGCGTAGACCGCGTGGCGGACCTCCGGGTTCTCCCAGTTGAGGTCCGGCTGCTTGGTGTCGAACAGGTGCAGGTAGTACTCCCCCGAGGCCTCGTCGAACCGCCACGCGCTGCCCCCGAAGAAGGAGCGCCAGTTGGTCGGCTCCGCGCCCGGCGCCCCGGGCTCCATGCCGGTGCGCGCGGGACGCCACCAGTACCAGTCGCGCCGCGGGCTCTCGGCGGACGACCGCGACTGGACGAACCACGGGTGCTCGTCGCTCGTGTGGTTGACGACGAGGTCCATGACGAGCTTCATCCCGCGCGCGTGCAGACCCTCGATGAGGGCGTCGAGGTCCGCGAGCGACCCGAACAGCGGGTCGACGTCCTCGTAGTCGCTGATGTCGTACCCGTTGTCCGCCTGCGGCGACCGGTACACCGGGGACAGCCACACGACGTCCACGCCCAGCCGCTCCAGGTGATCGAGGCGCCGGGTGATCCCGGGGAGGTCCCCGACGCCGTCGCCGTCGGTGTCCTGGAACGAGCGCGGGTACACCTGGTACACGACCGAACGCGTCCACCACGGTGCGTCGGCAGGCGTCTCGGCGCCGGGCCACCCGCCGCGGGGCCGGGCGTCCGGGGTGGGTGCGGACGAGGTCATCGCACGGCTTCCTCTCGGGTCACGGGGTCGTGGTCCCAGCCTGCCCGACGCCGCGCGCCGCGGCGACGCGACGGCCGGGGTCCGTGAGGACGTCGACGTCGTCGACCCACTGCTCGACCGTCCCGACGCCCGGTGGCAGCGCCCGCACGGCCGGGTCCTGGATCGCGGCGGTCACCGCGTCGGCCACCGGCCCGAGCCCCCGGTACGGCCGGTCGAAGAACGGGACGACGACGTCGGCCACCGTCGGGAGACCCGCCTCGCCCTGGAGGTCGTGCAGGGACGCCAACCCCCGGCACAGCGCCGCCTCGCGCGGGCGCCAGTCGTCGGCCACGAGCGCCGCCGCGAGGTCGGGCCCGACGGCGGCGGCGGCGCGCGGGAGGGCGGCGAACGCCGTCCCGAACCACTTCGCGTACGGGGGCCAGCACCGCTCGAGCAGGAAGCCGAGGTGCATCGCGACGCGTACGAGCCGGGCCGCGACGACGCGCGACCCGAGGTCGTCGCCGCGCTCCGCCGTCCGGCCGACGAACGGCAGCTCCTGCCCGATCCGCGCCCAGTCGACGGCGACCGCGTACCGCCACAGGTCGTCCGGGTACCAGGCGAGGCGGTCGCGCGCCGCGGTGACCCGACCGTCGGTGTCCGCGAAGACGGGACCCGCGGTGACCTCGAGCACCGCCTGACCGGTGAGCGCGAGCCAGTCGTCCAGGGTGAGCGGGCGCGTCGCGTCGAGTCCCAGGCGGGACGTGGTGAAGCCCGACGGCGACGCGACCTCGACCTGGTGCGGGCCCTCCGGGCTCCACGTGGTCGGGAACCGGGTCGGGTGCCCGGCGAACGTGCCAGGCAGCGCCGCGTCGAGCAGCGCGTCGACCTCGTCGACCATCGGCTCGTCGACCAGCAGCGTCAGGCGCAGGCCCCAGTCGTGGTCGCGCGACGTCGCGTCGTCGAGCCCGAGGACGTCGGACCCGCTCCCGAGGCGTCCGGCCGCGTGCCGCAGCCCCGGCCAGCGGCCGAGCACGATCGGCCCGACGACCTCGTCGTAGTAGCGCCGCGCGAGGTCGGCCCCGGTCTCCACCCGGGCAACCTAGCGGGTCGGCGTCACGACACCCAGGGCTTTCGCCGCTACCAGCGCTCGGCCCCGACGAAGCTCGTGGGAGCGGGCTCGACCCCGAGCACGTCGCGCAGGACGGTGAGGTCGTAGGTGCGTTCCATCGCGAGGTGGCTCAGCGCGTACCGCGTGAGGCGCGGCGGCTCGGGACGCCGCAGCCGCCGCGCGACCGTCTCGACCGCGCCCGCGAGCGCCCATGCCGGGCGGACCGGGACGGCGACGACCCGGGCGTCGGTGCCGCGGCGGCGCAGCGCCGCGGTGAGCGCGTCGCGCAGCACGACCGGCGCGGCGTCGGCGACGTTCGCGACGAGCAGCCCGCGGTTCGGTCCTTCCCCGCGGCCGGCCGCGCGGGCCGCGCCGTCGGGCAGCGCGACGGCGGCCCGCACCGCGGCGAGGAGCGTGTCCACGTGCGTGAGCGACTGGAGCACGCGCCCGCCGCCGGGCAGGACGAGGCGCCCGCGCCGCACGGCGGCCTCGACCCGCGGGAGCAGCGTCGTGTCCCCCGGGCCGTAGACGGCGTGCGGGCGCAGCACGACGACGGCGCCCCGGTCGGGGTGGTGCGCGACGTCGCGGGCGAGCGCGCGCTCGGCCTCCGCCTTGGTCGTCCCGTAGGCGTCGAGGTACCGGTCGACCGGAGCCTCGTGCTCGCGGGCGCGCACGCTCGGGCGGTAGGGGTCGTACACGCTGCCGGACGACACGTGCACGAACCTCGCGCCCGGGAACGTGTCGCGCACCGCGAGCGTCCCGCCGACGTTGGTCGCGCGCGCGACGTCGGGCGCGCACCAGTCGGACACGGCGGCGCCCGCGTGCACGACGGCGTCCACCGCGGGCGGGTCGGGGAGCGGACCGGCGGTGAGGTCCCACGCGAGGTGCCGGGTGCCCGGGAGGCCCGGGTCGCGGCGGGAGGACGTCCAGACGTCGTGGCCGTCGGCGACGAGGCCGCGGGCGACCGCTCCCCCGACGAACCCCGATGCCCCGGTGACGACGACCCTCACGCGACGGCACCGCGCGCGTCGCGGCCGGCGGCGGCCGGCTCGGCGGGCACGAACGGCGCGGCGGCGCGCGAGAGCGCCGCGCGGTCGGGCTTGCGCGAGCGCCCCGCGAGCGGGACGCGGTCGGCGTGCAGCACGACGTCGGGCAGCGCGTCGTGGTCGAGCACGCCCGGCAGCGCCGTGCGCACCCGCGCGACGAGCGGGTGGTCCGGGTCGAGGCCGACGTCGCCGTCGGGCCGCGCACGACGGGTCGGCGCGCCGTCGGTCACCGAGCCCGTCGAGGTGCCGGTCGAGGTGCCCGTCGAGGTGCCCGTCGAGCCGACCGACGAGGTGACCACCAGCGCGACCCGCTCGTCCCCGTCCACCTGCGGCACGCCGACGAGGACCGCCTCGCCGACGCCGTCGAGCGCCGCGACGCGCGGCTCGAACAGGCCCGGGTAGATGTTGGTCGTCCCGCGGATGATCATGTCCCGCGTGCGGCCGACGAGCACGATCCTCCCCGCGTCGTCGAGCCGCGCGAGGTCGCCGGTGCGGTGCTCCGCGACACGCGCTCCCCTGCCGCGCGCCGGGGCGTCGAGGTCGTGCAGATAGCCCGCCATGAGCGACGGCCCGGACAGCACGAGCTCGCCGACGACGTCCGCGCCGCCGTCGGCCGGGCGGTCCGCCGGGTCGCCCGGCCCGTCGTCCTCCACCGGGTCGAGGTGCGCGACCGTCCCGGGAAGCGGCAGGCCGACGAGGTCGCCGTCCCCCGGGTGCGCGAGCTTCTCCCGGGCCTCGACCACCGCGACGGGCAGGATCTCCGTCATCCCGTACACCGCGACCCAGCGCGTGCCGGGCAGGACCCGTGTCGCGCGCGCCAGCAGGGCGCGCGTCACGGGGGCTCCGCCGACGAGCGCGACGCGCGGGCCGCGCGGTGGCACCGTCCCGGCCTCGACGGCGTCGAGCAGCGCCGTGACGTCCGCGGGCACGAGGTACGTGCCCGCGGCGCCGTCGAGCTGACGAGCGAACGTCACGACGTCGCGGCTCGGCGGGTCGGCCGGCACGGACCACGTGGCACCCGCGAGCAGTGCCGGGACGCCGAGCAGCATCTGGTCGGTGTGCACGACGTCGCCCGGCGCGAGCGCGAACACGTCCCGCAGCAGGTCGCACCCGGCGAGCAACGACCCGGCCGTGTGCACCACGGCCTTGGGCTGCGCCGTCGTGCCGGACGTGAAGACGGTCAGGGCCTCACGGTCCGGGTCGAGCTCTGGCAGCGCCGCGCGGTCGACCGGGCCGGCGCCGAGGCGACGCGCGGCGCGCGAGCCGCGTGGCACCCCGGGGAGCCACGGCCCCGCGTGCACGTGCCGCAGCGGCAGGCTCGCGTAGTCCGGCAGGAGCAGCCCGCGCGAGCGGGCCAGACGGCGCAGCGGCCCCCGCGACACCGCGTACAGCAGCGACTCGGTCGTCGCGAGCGACGGCCCGGCAGCGCCGACGCGTGCCGTGAACAGCTCGGGCGTCGACCCGGGGTCGACGAACACGATCGTGCCGCCCGCGCGGACGACCCCGAACGCCAGCATGACACCCTCCGGCCGGGGACGCACCGAGAACAGCGCCCGGTCGCCGGGCGCGAGCCCGTCCGCCGCGAGCGCCGTCGCGGTCGCCTCCACGCGGCGGGCGAGGTCGGCGTACGTGACCTCCTCGCGCACTCGCGCGCCCCGACGGCCGGGCCGCGTCCAGTGCCGGAGGGCGACGGCGTCCGCGGACGCGTGCCCTGGTGCGCCCCGCTCGAGGATCGGGCCCAGCAGGTGGCGAGCCGCGTCGTCGGCCGCGGTCACGCCGCCTCCCCTGCCGACGCCACGGCCGACCCGGCGCCCGGGCGCGCGGACCCGCCCGGCGCGCCCACCCCGCCGCCGGCCGCACGCACCCCGAGCGATCGGTACGCGGGGATGAGCACCCCGCGCGCGACGGCACGGTCGGTGACCTCGACGCTCCGCCCCGCCGCGGCGACGGGGCGCAGGGCGTCCAGCACCGCGTCGACCTGGGCCATGGCGAGCGGCATGCCGAGGCAGAAGTGCGGGCCGGCACCGAACCACAGGTGCCGCACGGCCGGGTCGACGGGTGCGTCGGGGTCGAAGGGGCCTGCGTCCTTGCAGCAGGAGATCGTCGCGATCACGACCCGGTCCCCCGCGCGGACGCGGACGTCGCCCACGGTCGCGTCGGCGCGCACCGACCGCAGCATCGCGGGCGTGGGCGCCGTGACGCGCAGCGCCTCCTCCACGACGCGCCCGCGCAGCGCCGCGCCCTCGGGACCGGGCGGCGCGGCCAGGAGCCGGTCGAGCCAGCCCGTGTCCGCCGTGAGCGCGACGAGGCGCGGCACGAACGACTGGATCGTCTCCGTCCCGGTGAGGACGAACGCGCCGACCGCGCCCATCGCCTCGTCCTCCGAGAGTCCGAGCTCGCGCATGCGCCCCGGCACGGTCGCGGGGTCGCCGTCCCGGTACGCGTCCCGCGCGGGAGCCGAGAGCCGGGCGAGGACGGCGCGCGCGTGCCGCACCTGCGCGGGCGTGAGGCTGCGTCGGTGCAGCCGCACCAGGCCGACCACGGACTGCGCGGCCGTCATCGCCTCGCGCACGGCGACGTCGGTGGGCGGCAGCCCGGTCATGGCGCAGATGACGGTGCCCGCCATGGCCGCGGTCTCCGCGACGAGGTCGACGCGCGCGCCCGCCAGCAGGCGCGGCGCGAGCCCCGCGAGGACGTCCGGGACGCTGACCGCCACGAGGTCCCGCACCGCCCGCGGGGTGAAGAGCCCGGAGAGCGCGCGGCGCAGGCGCGCGTGGTCGGCGCCCTCCATGTTGAGCAGCACGGACGGCCCGAGCACGGGCGTCCACAGGTCCGACGGCGACCCCGGGCCCACCTTGGTGAACCGCTCGGTGTCGAGCAGCACGGCCCGCGCGGTCGCGGCGTCGGACACGACCACCCCGATGCCGGGGACGCGCACGACCGGGCCGCGGTGGCGCAGCGCCCGGATCGCCGGGTAGACGAGCGGGTGCGCACGGCGCTGGACGCGCTCCTCCCAGCGCATCGCCGCGGCGAGCCCGACCGGGGCCGGCGCGACCGCCGTCGTCCCCGTCACCGGATGTCCACCACCTCGGGCCGGTACCGGTGGTCGGCGTACCAGCCGAGCGTCCGCACGAGGCCCCACGCGTGCGCGCGGCGCGCCGACGCGAGCACGACGACCTCGCGGTGCGCCCCGTACCTCCGGGTCAGGCGCCGCACCGCGTTGACGAGCGCCCGGTCCTCGTGGACGTCCTCGATCGCGGTGCGCGGGAACCCGCCCGCGGCCTCGTAGAGCTCCGCGGTGATCGCCATGTTGCAGCCCGGCGCCATGACGTACGGGCCGAGGTAGGACGGGTCCTGGTTGCCGGGCCGGAAGCGCCCGAACGTGCTCGCCACGCTCACCGCCGCCGACAGCACCCCCTGCTGGACGCGCGAGACCGGCCGGTCGTCCGTCCGCGCCACGAGCCGGCCCGCGACGAGGTCGTGCCCGCTCGCGAACGCCGCCCGCACGCGCCGGGTCCAGTCCGGCAGCGGGAGGCAGTCGGCGTCCGTGCGGGCGAGGTGCGTCGCCCCCTGCTCGATCGCCGCGCGCATCCCCGTGTCGGCCGCGGCGCCCGTGCCCTTCTGCGGCTCGTCGACCACGCGCCAGCGCGTCATGCCCCACGCCGCGGCGGTCGCGCGGACGAGGTCGCCCGTCCCGTCCGACGACCCGTTGTCGACGACGACGAGGTCGAAGTCGGTGTCCTGCTGGTCGCGCAGCGCCTCGAGCGTCGCGACGATCCCGTGCGCCTCGTCGCGCGCGGGCACGACGACGGCGAGCCGCTGCGGGCTCGCGACGTGCCGCGTGAACCGGCGCGCGGTCACAGCCGCACCACCGTCGCGCCGATGCTGATGCCGCCGGCGAGCCCGACCAGCACGACGACGTCCCCCGGCCCGACCCGGCCGGTCTCCAGCGCCGTGGCGAGCTGCAGCGGGAGCGTCGCGGAGGCGACGTTGCCGTGGTCGGCGACGGTGACGAGCGTGCGGCCCGTCGGGAGGCCGAGCGCGGCGTGCACGTCGTCGAGGTACGCGACGGCGACCTGGTGGACCGCGACGAGCGCGACGTCGTCCCACCCGAGGCCCGCGCGACCCAACGCGTCGAGGACGACGCCCGGGCCCAGCGCGAGGAACGCGTCACGCAGGCGCGACCCGTCGATCTCGAAGTAGGTCCGCTCGAGGTCGCGCGGGTGCGCGGTGCCGCCGCCCGGGAGCATGCCGACGTCCCAGTGCGTCGACTCCGCGCCGAACGCGCTCGCGAGGATGCCGCGCGGTGCGGGCGCCCCGGCGGCGTCACGCGCGTCGGCCTCCGCCGGCGTGGCGCGGCGCACGAGGACGGCCGCCCCGGCGTCGGACATCGTGTAGCCCGGCGCGGAGAGCAGGTACGTCGCGCGGTCCGGGACGTCCCAGCGCACCGCGCGCGACGGCGCCTCGCCCGACGCGATCAGGACCGTCGCGTAGCGCCCGGTGCCGATGAGCGCCTCCGCGACCTCGATCGCGTTGAGCACCGAGTTGCACGCGTTCTTGACGTCCATCACCGGCGCGCGGACGCCGAGCTTCGCCGCGACGATGTGGCTCGTCGCGGGCTCGACCATGTCCTGGCTCGCCGACGCGAAGAGCAGCAGGTCGACGTCGTCGGTCGCCAGCCCCTCGGTCGCGAGCAGCTTCTCCGCGGCCGCGACCGCGAGGTCGGACGCGTCCCAGTCGTCCGGGAGCACGTGCACCTGCCGCACGCCCGTGAGGCGCGCAACCATCGGCACCCGCGGCGCCGCGCCCGGGTTGCGCTCCGCGAGGGCGCGCTCCGCGTCGCGCACGTCGACCGTGCGCTCGGGCAGGTGCACCCCGACCGCGGCGAGCACCGCCGTCGGGGGTGCGAGGGGCGGGCGGGACGCCGTCCCGGCGGGGTTCACTGGCACGCGCGACACAGTAGCCAAGCAGACCCGCTCCGACGGTGGTCGTCCACAGGATCCGATGGGGTGAACTGCCCATCCCCAGATCGCGGCGTGCCCGCCCGGAGCCGCCGCGTGTGCGCCACACTGACCCGGTGACTGCGACCACGACCGCGCCGGTGACCACCCGCGAGCGACGCCGCGCCCTGCCCACGACCCGGCGCGAGCTGCAGGTGCTGGCCGCCGCGCGGCCCGCGATGGCCGGCGTCCTGCTCGCGGGCGGGGCGCTCGCCGGGGCGCGCGCGGGCGGCGGTCTGCGCAAGTTCCCGGGGCTCGGCTGGGTGACCGCGGACCCGACGGTCGGACGGCGGATCCTCACCGACCACCGGCACTTCACGATCGTCGGGGAGGGCGGGGTCGGGCACCTGTGGGCGCAGATCCTCGGCGACTGGGTGCTCGACCTGTTCGACGGCCCGGGCCACCACGACCTGCGCACGCGCTCGCGCGAGCTCTTCACCGAGGCGAGCGCCGCGGCGCTCGTCGACGGCGCGTGGTCCGTCGCCCTCGACGACGCGAGGCGGACCCTCGCGGCGGGCGGGACGGTCGACGTCGGCCGGCTGGCTCGCGTGCTGGTGGGACGGATGATGATCTCCCTGCTCGGCATCCCGACGCTCGGCGGCGCGGCCGCCCCCGACGGCGGGTCCGCCGTCGTCCCGGGCGACGACGACGCGCTCACCGCCTTCGCGACGGGCGAGCGCCTCGCGTCGATCGCGCTCGGCAGCGCGGGCTCGACGTACCTCTCGCCGGAGCAGGTCGCGGCGGCGCAGGAGATCGTCGCCGAGCTGACCCGGGGCGTGCCCGACGGCTGGCGGCACGCCCCCGCCGACCGCCTGCTCGGCCGGTGCCGCGAGCTCGGCCTCGGGCTGGAGGAGACCACGGGGCTCGCGAGCCTGCTCATGGTCGCGGGCACGGAGACGTCGGCGTCCGCGATGGCCCGCACCACGGCGCTCCTCGTCGACACGGGCGAGCAGCACCGCCTGCTGCGCCTCATGGCCGACGAGCGCGCGCACCCCGTCGAGCGCGCCGCGGGCGAGCCCGACGTCGTCGAGAACGCGGTGCGCGAGGGCCTGCGCGTGACCAGCCCGGCGTCGGTCATCGGGCGCGGCGTCTCCGCGGACGTCGAGGTCGCGGGGCGCACGCTGCGCGCCGGGGAGCGCGTCATGATCCTCACGTGGGCCGCGAACGTCGCCGCCGGGCCGTTCCGCGCCGACCGCCCCTACGTGCGCGAGACGCGCCAGCTCTGGTTCGGCGCGGGCCGCCACCTGTGCCTCGGGGCGGCGCTCGCACGCGCCGAGATCGCCGCGCTGCTGCACGCGTTGTGGGACGACGGCGTGCCGCTGCGAGTCGTGTCCCGCCGGGCGAAGCGGCGCGTGCTCGTGCCGGGGTACGACGAGCTCGTCGTCGCGCGCGCCTGACGCGGCGAGGCCGGGCCGCGCCACGCGGCGCCGGGCGTCAGCCCTGGGGCGTCACGCTCCACGTGCCCGCGGTCTTCACGGCCAGGACGCCGGGCAGCACCAGGTCGAACGTCTCGGTGAACGCCTCGGTGTCGCCGAACACGCGCGACGCCTCGCGCGTGACGCCGAAGTACCGGCCCTGGAACGAGTCCTCCGGGCCGGCGGGCGTCCACGCGACCTCGGCGCTCGTCGCGGTGCCGTCCAGCCGCAGGACGGTCGAGCCGGTGCCCGACTGCGCTCCCGTCACGGGCGGCAGGTCGTTCCAGCTCTCGAGCCGCACCGACCAGTCCCCCGGGGTCTCGAGCCAGATCGACTGCTGCGGCGCGGAGTCCTCGAACACGTCCATGAGGTAGGAGCCCGTCGCCTCGCCGAGGGTGCCGGGGTACGGGGTGACGTCCGTGGGCGCCATGAACGCGCGCGCCCCGGCGCAGTCGCCGCAGTCGAGGTGCACGACGACGGCGAACTCGCCGTCGCGCACGAACGACACCGCCGCGCTCCCCGTACCGCTCACGACGGCGGGCGCCCCGGCGGCGACCGTGCCGGCGTCGACCGCCTGCGCGGGCGGCTCCGACGGCCGGTCCGCGAGCGGGTCGTCCGCGTCGGCGGCCGCGTCCGTCGGCTCGTCGGTCGCGCCCGCCGCGTCGTCGGGCTCCGCCGACGGGGTCGGGGTCGCGGCCGACGTCGTCGGTCGCGGACCCGGCTCGGCACCGGTCGAGCACGCGCCGAGCGCGACGACGCAGGCCGCGGCGACGAGGAGCGGCACGACGGCGGGGGCGGGCCTCCGGCGACACAGGAAGCTCACAGGACCGGTTCTCATGGGACCAGGGTCTCAGGCGCGCCCGGCCCCGGTCGCGGGCGTCTCACCGGCGCGGCGGCACGGGTGGACGGTCAGTCGCGCGCCTGCCACGTGCAGACGCACGCCTCGTTGCCCTCGGCGTCGGCGAGGACCCAGAACGCGGGCGCGCGGCGGTCGGACACGAGATGACCGCCCGCCGCGATGGCGGCCGTCACGCGCGCCTCGGCGACGTCGTGCGGCACGGTCACGTCCACGTGGATGCGGTTGCGCTGCTCGCGCGGCGCGTCCATCTGCTGGAACCAGAACGCGGGGGCATGAGCCGTCGGGTCGTGGAGGTCGGGCGCGGGCAGCTCCGGGGAGCCCTCGTCGAACCCCAGGACCGCGCGCCAGAACGGCTGGACCGCCGAGCCGACCAGGGTGTCGATCGCGATCTCGAGGTCCTGCACCGCCGTCGGGTCCGCGACGAGGTCGAGCTCGCGCGCCGCGGCGGAGACCTGCCGGGCGAGGTCGACGTCGCGCGTGCTGACGCCGCCGACGTCGTGCGAGGACAGCCGGACCGTCACGGTCCCGTAGCGCAGGTCGACGTCGGGGTGGTGGTTCGCCGCCTCGGCGAGCTCGCCGATCGCGTCGACCAGCTCCACCCCCGCGGTGAACGACCCGGTGCGGAACAGCGTCTGCACCGTCCCGAGGATGTACCGCCAGTCTTCGACGCCGTCGCTGTCGTGGAACTGGCGCGCGGTGATGCGGTCGTCCGCCGTCTGGGTCATGGCCGTCCTCCGGGTGGGCGTCGCTGCGTCGAGGTGCGACACCACGCTAGTGCCCGCGCCCGACGCACGCGCGGCCCGCGCCTACTCGAGGATCGCGCCGCGAGACGCGGACTGGACGAGCTTGGCGTACTTGGCGAGCACGCCGCGCGTGAACGTCGGCGGCAGCGGCGCCCACCCGTCACGGCGCGCGGCGAGCGTGTCCGCGTCGACGAGCAGGTCGAGCGTCTTGTTCGCCACGTCGAGCCGGATCGGGTCGCCGTCGCGCACGAACGCGATGGGCCCGCCGTCGACCGCCTCGGGCGCGACGTGCCCGACGCACAGCCCGGTCGTCCCGCCGGAGAAGCGGCCGTCGGTGAGCAGCAGGACCGTCTTGCCGAGCCCAGCGCCCTTGATCGCGCCCGTGATCGCCAGCATCTCGCGCATGCCTGGGCCGCCCTTGGGCCCCTCGTACCGAATGACGACGACGTCGCCGTCGGTGATCGTCCCGTCCTCCAGGGCGTCGAGCGCCGCCCGCTCGCGCTCGAAGACGCGCGCCGTCCCCTCGAACACGTCCTCGTCGAACCCGGCGGACTTCACGACGGCGCCCTCGGGCGCGAGCGACCCGTGCAGGATCGTGATGCCCCCAGTGTGGTGGATCGGGTTGTCGAGCGCCCGCAGGATCTTGCCGTCCGGGTCCGGCGGGTCGATGTCGGCGAGGTTCTCCGCGACCGTGCGGCCCGTGACGGTGAGCGCGTCGCCGTGCAGCAGCCCGGCGTCGAGCAGGGCCTTCATCACGACGGGCACGCCGCCGATGCGGTCGACGTCGTTCATCACGTAGCGCCCGAACGGCTTGAGGTCCCCGAGGTGCGGCACGCGGCTCGCGACGCGGTCGAAGTCGGCGAGCGTGAGGTCGACCTCCGCCTCGTGCGCGATGGCCAGCAGGTGCAGCACCGCGTTGGTCGAGCCGCCGAACGCCATGACGACGGCGATCGCGTTCTCGAACGCCTCCTTCGTCATGATGTCGCGCGCCGTGATGCCGAGCCGCAGCAGGTTGACGACGGCCTCGCCCGAGCGGTGCGCGAACGCGTCCCGGCGCCGGTCCGCCGACGGCGGCGCCGCCGACCCGGGCAGCGACATGCCCATCGCCTCCGCGACCGACGCCATCGTGTTCGCCGTGTACATGCCGCCGCACGCGCCCTCGCCGGGGCAGATCGCCCGCTCGATGCGGTCCACGTCCTCCCGGCTCATGAGCCCGCGCGCGCACGCGCCGACCGCCTCGAACGCGTCGATGAGCGTGACGTCCTTCTCCGTGCCGTCGGAGAGCTTGACCCAGCCCGGCATGATCGAGCCCGCGTAGAGGAACACGCTCGCCAGGTTCAGCCGCGCCGCCGCCATGAGCATCCCCGGCAGCGACTTGTCGCACCCCGCGAGCAGCACCGTCCCGTCCAGGCGCTCCGCCTGCACGACCGTCTCGACCGAGTCCGCGATGATGTCGCGGCTCACGAGCGAGAAGTGCATCCCCTCGTGGCCCATGGAGATGCCGTCGGAGACGGAGATCGTCCCGAACTGCAGCGGGTACCCGCCGCCCGCGTGCACGCCCTCCTTCGCGCCCTGCGCCAGCCGGTCGAGCGACAGGTTGCACGGCGTGATCTCGTTCCACGAGCTCGCGATGCCGATCTGCGGCTTGGCGAAGTCCTCGTCGCCCATCCCGACGGCGCGCAGCATCCCGCGCGACGCCGTCGCCTCCAGACCGTCCGTGACCTGGCGGGAACGAGGCTTGAGGTCGGGTCCGGCGTCCGTGCGCGGGGTCTGCCCAGTCATGCCCCCACTCTAGGAACGCGGTCGCCGGACGGCGCGCCGGACGTCCCGAGACACGCCGACCCGGCCAGGGACCGCACGGCATCATGGGCCCGTGCGCACACGATCCCTCGCCACCGCTGCCCTCGTCTCCGCTCTCGCCCTGGTCGTGACGACCGCGTGCACCGCCCCGGGGCCGTCGAGCGCGGACCCCGGCGACACGACGTCGGCGGCGCCCCCCTCGTCGTCAGGCTCCCCGACCGCTGCCCCCGACGACGTCGCGACCGAGGACGAGACCGAGCCGGCACCCGAGGAGGAGCTCGCGGAAGAGCGCAGCGAGACGCCCGAGGAGTCGTTCCGCGCGTGGCTCGCCGCGAGCCGCGCGCCAGACGTGGAGGTCGCGTGCGGCTACCTCACCCCGGAGCTCGCCGAGCGGATGGTCGCCGAGATGACGTCGCAGGGGTGGCCGGGCATCACGGACTGCGCATCGATGATCACGACGACCGCCGGCCTGTACGCGGCCGTCGGCGACGTCCCGGACGTCGAGATCGCGGTCCGCGAGGAGCGCGCCGAGACGACGGTGCTGTCCGTCGTCTACGGCGGCGGCGACTGCGGCAGCGCCGTCATGGCACCCGCGGGCACGCGATGGGTCGTCACGGAGCAGTCCGAGGAGGAGTGCTGACGCCCGCCGCGGACGCACGCCCCCGGCACGACGACGGGCCCGCACCTCGCGAGGTGCGGGCCCGTCGTCGTCGGGATCAGCGGCTGCGCTTGATGAGCGACACGTCGCGGACGGCGCCGCGGTCGGCGGAGGTCGCCATCGCGGCGTACGCCTGGAGCGCGGGCGAGACGTAGCGGTCGCGGTCGACCGGCTGCCACGGGTTCTCGCGCGTCTCCATCTTGGCGCGGCGCTCGGCGATCACCTCGTCCGGGACGTTGAGGCGGATGAGGCGCGTGTCGACGTCGATCTCGATCTCGTCGCCGTCCTCGACGAGGCCGATGACGCCGCCCGCGGCGGCCTCGGGCGAGACGTGGCCGACGGAGATGCCCGACGACCCGCCGGAGAAGCGGCCGTCGGTGATGAGCGCGGTCACCTTGCCGAGGCCGCGGCCCTTGATGAACGACGTCGGGTACAGCATCTCCTGCATGCCCGGGCCGCCCGCGGGGCCCTCGTAGCGCACGACGACGACGTGCCCCGGCTCGACCTGCTTGGTGAGGATCTTCTCGACCGCCTCGTCCTGCGACTCGCAGACGAGCGCCTTGCCGACGAAGTGGAAGACGTCCGGGTCGACCCCGGCGGTCTTGAACACGGCGCCGTCCTCGGCGAGGTTGCCGCGCAGCACGGCGAGGCCGCCCTCGACGGTGTACGCGTGCTCGAGGTCGCGGATGCAGCCCTCGGCCGCGTCGGTGTCGAGCGACTCCCAGCGGTTCGACGTCGAGAACGCCTGCGTGGTGCGCACTCCCCCGGGCGCCGCGTGGAACAGCTCGATCGCGCGGTCGGTCGCCTTGCCGCCCCGGACGTCCCAGTCGTCGAGCCACTCGCGCAGCGTCGGGGTGTGGACGCTCGTGACGTCGTGGTCGAGCAGGCCCGCGCGGTCGAGCTCGCCCAGGAGGGCGGGGATGCCGCCGGCGCGGTGCACGTCCTCCATGTGGAAGTTCGGGTGGTTCGGCGCGACCTTGGACAGGCACGGCACCTGGCGGCTGATCCGCTCGATGTCGGTGAGGTCGAAGTCGACCTCGCCCTCCTGCGCCGCGGCGAGGATGTGCAGCACGGTGTTCGTCGAGCCGCCCATCGCGACGTCGAGCGCCATGGCGTTGGAGAACGCGGCCTTGGTCGCGATCGAGCGCGGCGCGACCGAGTCGTCCTCGTCCTCGTAGTAGCGCTTGGCGAGGTCGACGATCGTGCGGCCGGCCTCGAGGAACAGCTCCTTGCGCGCGGCGTGCGTCGCGAGGGTCGAGCCGTTGCCCGGGAGCGACAGGCCGAGCGCCTCGGTGAGGCAGTTCATCGAGTTCGCGGTGAACATGCCCGAGCACGACCCGCACGTGGGGCACGCGTTCTCCTCGACCTGCGCGAGCGCGGCGTCGGACACGTTGTCGTCCGCCGAGTAGTTGATCGCGTTGACGAGGTTGAGGTGGGTCTTGGCGACGCCGTCGGCGACGACCGCCTTGCCCGCCTCCATGGGGCCGCCGGACACGAAGATCACCGGGATGTTGAGCCGCAGCGCGGCGTTGAGCATGCCGGGCGTGATCTTGTCGCAGTTCGAGATGCACACGAGCGCGTCGGCGCAGTGCGCGTTGACCATGTACTCGACCGAGTCGGCGATGAGGTCGCGGCTCGGCAGCGAGTAGAGCATGCCGCCGTGGCCCATCGCGATGCCGTCGTCGACGGCGATCGTGTTGAACTCCTTGGAGACGCCACCGGCCTCGCGGATCGCCGACGCGACGAGGTCGCCCATGTCCTTGAGGTGGACGTGGCCGGGGACGAACTGCGTGTACGAGTTCGCGATCGCGATGATCGGCTTGCCGAAGTCCTCCGAGCCCATGCCGGTCGCGCGCCAGAGGGCGCGGGCGCCGGCCATGTTGCGGCCGTGGGTGGACGTCCGGGAGCGCAGGGGGCGGCTCATGTCGGTTCAGCTCCTTCGACGGGTGGCCGCGGCCGATCCTCCGGCCGCCGGGTCACATTACGCCTGTCGGGGACCGGACGAACCGGGCGTCCGTCTCGTGGTCGTCGGGCTACGTACGCGGAGTCCCTACCCCCTGAGGGATCTCCACCTAAACGTTACGTAAGGGTTGAACCGCCGCAGGGCACCCTGCCACCGTGGACGGGCACGGCACGGCCGGGGACCTCGGCGACGCCTCGACGGAGAGCGGCGGCAGGTCAGGTCCCGGCACCGACCCGATCCTCAGATCCCGTTCCCGAGGGGGCACCTCATGTCCACGTCCACCGCACGCACGACCTCACCGCCCGGCGGCGCCTCCCCGACCGCCGCGCGCGCCGCCGCCACCGCGACGACCGGTCCCGTCACCCAGGACGACGTCGTCACGCGCTCCCCCGCCCGGCACGCCCTCGCGCTCGCCCGGCTCGGCGCCGCGGTCGTGTTCCTCTGGCCGTTCGCCGACAAGCTCCTCGGCCTCGGGTACGCGACGCCGCGCGACCGCGCGTGGCTCGCGGGTGCCGCCCCGGCCCAGGGGTACCTCGAGCACGGGGTCCAGGGCCCGCTCGCGGGCACCTTCACCGCGATGGCCGGCCCCGTCACGGACTGGCTCTTCATGCTCGGTCTGCTCGGCGTCGGCCTCGCGCTCCTGCTCGGGATCGGCCTACGCGTGGCCGCGGTGAGCGGCGCCCTGCTCTTCGGCATGCTCTGGCTGTCGCAGTGGCCGCTCGCGGCCGGGTCGAACAACCCGGTCGTCGACCAGCACGTCCTCGTGGTGCTGCTCCTCGTCGTCCTCGCGACGACGCTCGCGGGCGACACCTGGGGGCTCGGCCGCCGCTGGGCCGCGCTGCCCCTCGTCCGCCGGGCGCCCTGGCTGCGCTGACGGCGGCCCGCCCCGCCGGGACCGCGCGAGGTCGCAACGGCGCGACCTCGCGCGGCCACGGTCCCGGCGCGTGGCCGACCGAGCGCCGTCAGGCGCCGGCCGTGTGCGCGCCCTCGAGCTCGTCGGCGTGGCGGACGTGCCGCGTGACCCACGGGGCCAGCGCGAACAGCACGAGCGCGAACACGAGCGTCACGGCGCCGATACCCCCGAAGTACGCGGTGTCGGACGCCCCCTCGGTGACCTGCACGACCTGCGCCGTGATGGCCTGACCCGCCGCGGGTGCGAGGAACCAGAGCGCCATCGCCTGGGACCGGAACGCCTTCGGCGCCAGCAGCGTCGTCGCCGCGAGGCCGACGGGAGACAGGCACAGCTCACCGAGCGTCTGGATCACGTAGACGAGCACGAGCACCCAGGACGGGGCCTTGCCGTCGCCGACGACCGCGGACGCGACGGCGAGGAAGAGGAACGACACCGACGCGAGGGTGAGACCGATGGCGAACTTGTTGGCCGTCGTCGGGCGGTCCCCGGTCTTGATCCAGATCCACGCGAACACCGGCGCGAGGACGATGATCGACAGCGGGTTGACCGACTGGAAGAACTCGGGACTGATGCCGACGCCGAAGAAGGTGAGGTCGGTCCGGTCCTTCGCGAACGCGGAGAGCGTCGTGGCCGCCTGCTCGAAGATCATCCAGAAGAGCATCGCCGCGACGAACAGCGGGATGTAGGCGATGACGCGCGGGCGCTCGGCGTCGGTCACGCGCGGCGAGCGGTACATGACGACGAAGTACGCGATCGGCGCGAGGAACGCCAGGTAGGACATCGTGTCGATGAACGTCGAGATGTCGAAGCCGCCGGCCACCAGGACCGCGATCAGCCCCACGAGCACGACGCCCGCGGCGATGAGCAGGAAGACGCGCGCGATCGTCGCCCGCTCCTCGGGGCGCACGGGGTTGGGCACGTGCGCGCCCGCCTCGCCGAGGTAGCGGCGGCCCGCGACGAAGAACACGAGCGCGACGGCCATGCCGACCGCCGCCACCGCGAACCCGGCGTGGTACCCGCCCCAGGCGCGCGCGGCCCCGACGAGGAACGGCGCGACGAACGACCCGAGGTTGATGCCCATGTAGAAGATGGAGAAGCCCGAGTCGCGCCGCGGGTCGTCGCGCGCGTAGAGCTCGCCGACCATGGACGACACGTTGGGCTTGAGCAGACCCGTCCCGAGCGCGACCATCGCGATGCCCGCCATCGAGAAGCCCGCGCCCGGGACCGTGAGGCTCACGTGCCCCGCGGCGATGACGATCCCGCCGTACAGGACCGAGCGACGCGAGCCGATCACGCGGTCCGCGAGCCACCCGCCCACGACGGAGAGCAGGTAGACGCTCGTGCCGTAGATCGAGACGAGCGCCAGACCGGTCGTCTCGCCGATCCCGAGCCCGCCGTTCGCCACGGAGTCCGTGAGGTAGAACAGCAGGATCGCGCGCATCCCGTAGTAGCTGAACCGCTCCCACAGCTCCGTGGTGAAGAGCGTCAGCAGGCCGCGCGGGTGCCCGAAGAACGCGTGGTCCCCCTCGATCGCGCCGGCCGCGGGTCCCGGACCGGCCGCTGAGCCGGGCGGGCGCGCGACGGCGCCCGGGCCGGGTGGTGCACCCGGGTCCGGCTCGACCTCGAACTCGCGTTCGCCGCCGCCACCCCGCGTCGCCATGCGTTCGATGCTCCCACCGGCGTGCGCGGCAGGCGACCGTTAGCGTGACCGGGTGCCGACGATCTGGTGGTGCCGCCGCGACCTGCGCCTCGCCGACAACCCGGCCCTCGTCGCCGCGGTGGAGGCCGCTCGGGACGCGGGCGACGACGTCGTCGCGCTCTACGTCCTCGACCCGCACCTGTGGGGCTCCGCGGGCGCACCGCGCCGCGCGTACCTCGCCCGGAGCCTCGCGGCGCTCGACGCCGCGACGGACGGGCGGCTGGTCGTGCGGCGCGGAGACCCGCGGGCCGTCGTCCCCGCGCTCGCACGCGAGGTGGGCGCCGGCGAGGTGCACGTCGCGGCGTCGTTCGAGCCCTACGGCGTCGCGCGGGACGAGGCGGTCGCGCAGGCGCTGACCGACGCCGGGGCGCGCCTCGTGCGCACGGGCTCGCCGTACGCCGTCGCGCCCGGGCGGGTGCTCACGCGCACCGGGACGCCCTTCCAGGTCTTCACGCCGTTCCGCGAGGCGTGGGTCGCGCACGGCTGGCGCGACCCGGTGCCGCGGCCCCGCGACGTGCCGTGGGCCTCGCTGCGGTCCGACGGCGTCCCCGACGACCCCGGGACGGACGCGCGCCTGCCCGCCGCGGGCGAGGCGGCCGCGCACCGCCGGTGGCGCGACTTCCTCGTGGACCACCTCGCGGGCTACGCGACCGAGCGCGACCGCCCGGACCGGGCGGCGACGTCGGGCATGTCCGTCCCGCTCAAGTGGGGCGAGCTCCACCCGCGCACCCTTCTCGCCGACGTGCGGAGCGCGCTGCACGACGGGCTCGCGCCGTCCGACGACGCGCTCGCCTACCGCTCCGAGCTCGCGTGGCGCGAGTTCCACGCGGACGTCCTGTTCCACCACCCCGGGGCGGCGCGGCGGTCGCTGCGCACGGTCGTGCCCGACGACGCGTGGGCGACCGGCGCGGAGGAGGACCGGCTCCTCGCGGCCTGGGCGGCCGGGCGCACCGGGTACCCGCTCGTCGACGCCGGCATGCGCCAGCTCCTCGGCGAGGGATGGGTGCACAACCGCGTGCGGATGGTCGTCGCGTCGTTCCTCGTCAAGGACCTGCACGTGCGGTGGCAGCGCGGCGCGGCGCACTTCATGGCGCACCTGGCCGACGGCGACGTGTCGCAGAACCAGCTCAACTGGCAGTGGGTCGCCGGCACGGGGCGCGACGCCGCACCGTACTTCCGCATCTTCAACCCGGTGACCCAGGGCAGGACGTTCGACCCCGACGGGGACTACGTGCGGCGCTGGGTGCCGGAGCTCCGCGACGTGGAGGGCCGGGCCGTCCACGAGCCCTGGAGGCTGCGGGAGCGACCCGTGGGGTACCCCGAACGGATCGTCGACCACGCCGTGGAGCGGCGGGTCGCGCTCGACGACTTCGAGCGCGCCCGACGGCGCTGAGGTCCCTTATCAACCAAGGGGTTGACGACCGCGGGCGCGAGGCGTAGCGTCGTCGTCAACCGAACAGTTGACGAACGGGACGCCGCACCCGGCGCCCCACGAGGAGGTCCCGTGACGGCCGACCCGCTCTCGCGCGTGTTCTCGGCGCTCGCCGACCCCACGCGCCGCGACATGGTGGCCCGGCTCGCGTCGGGCGACGCCAGCGTCGGCGAGCTCGCCCGGCCGTACGACATGTCCGTCCAGGCGGTGTCCAAGCACCTGCGCGTGCTCGAGGACTCCGGCCTGGTGACCCGCACGACGGACGCCCGACGCGCCCCCGTGCACCTCGAGGCGGAGGTCTTCGACCTCATGACCAAGTGGATCGAGCGATACCGGCGTGAGGCGGAGGACCGCTACCGCCGCCTCGACGACGTCCTGCGCGACCTGCACGACCGGCCGGCCGCGCCCCCGAACGACCCGACGACAGGAGCAGGATCATGACCACCACCGGCACCCACGAGACCGAGATCGTCGTCCCGGAGGACCTCCCGATCGTCCGCATCGTGCGCGAGTTCGACGCGCCCGCGGCGAAGGTCTTCCGTGCCCACGTCGACCCCGAGCTGTTCGCGCGCTGGAACGGCCCGCGCTACCTCACCCAGCGCAACGAGCACTGGGACGTGCGCACGGGCGGCGCCTACCGCTACGTCCAGGTGGACCCCGACGGCAACGAGTACGCGTTCTTCGGCAGCGTCCACGAGGTGCGACCGGACGAGCTCATCGTCCAGACGTTCACGTTCGAGGGCTTCCCCGACGGCGTCTCGCTCGACCGTCTCGTGTTCGAGGACCTGCCCGACGGCCGCAGCCGCCTCACGGCGACGTCGCTCGTCGACTCGATCGAGGGCCGCGACAGCTTCGTCGCGAGCGGCATGGAGGTCGGCGTCCGCGAGGGCTACGAGCAGCTCGACGAGCTCCTCGCCGAGTCCTGACCCGACCCGCGCGACGACGGGGCGGCACTCACCAGCGGTGCCGCCCCTCGTCGTGTGCGGGTCAGGTGGTTCCCCGTGCCCGGCCCCCGCGGCCGGGCACGGGAGTCTCAGCGCGTCACGCCTCGCCGCGCGCGAGGAGGCGACCCGTGGGGCGGTCGAAGGTGATCTCCTCGCCCCGCAGGTACGTCGCGACGACGGCGCCCGAGAGCGCGCGGTCGGCGTACGGCGTGATGGGGTTCTTGTGGTGCAGGGCCGTCGGGTCGACGACGAACGCCGTGTCCGGCTCGACGATCGCGAGGTCGGCGTCGAAGCCGAGCGCGATCGAGCCCTTGCGCCGGAGCCCCGCGATGCCGGCCGGGCGCGACGACATCCACTCGACGACGCGCGCGAACGGCACGCCGCGCGTCCGGGCCTCGGTCCACACGATCGCGAGCCCGAGCTGGAGCGACGAGACGCCGCCCCACGCCGTCCCGAAGTCGCCCGTGTCGAGGTCCTTGAGGTCGAGGGTGCTCGGCGAGTGGTCGGACACGACGCAGTCGATCGTGCCGTCGACCAGCCCCTCCCACAGCAGCTCGCGGTTGTCGATCTCTCGGATGGGCGGGCAGCACTTGAACTGCGTCGCGCCGTCGGGGATCTCCTCGGCCGCGAGCGCCAGGTAGTGCGGGCAGGTCTCGACCGTGATCCGTACGCCCTCGCGCTTCGCGCTGCGGATCATCGGCAGCGCGTCGGAGCTCGACAGGTGCAGCACGTGGGCGCGCGCGCCCGTCCAGCGGGCCGCCTCGATCACCGCCGCGATCGCGACGTTCTCCGCGCCGCGCGGGCGCGACGCGAGGAACGTGTCGTAGTGGTCGCCGTGCGGCGTGGGCGCGTGCTCGATGGCGCGCGAGTCCTCGGCGTGCACGAGCATCAGCCCGTCGAAGTCGGCGAGGACGCGCAGGTCCGCCTCGAGCTCGTCGGGCTCGAGGTACCCGAACTCCTCGACCCCCGAGTGCAGCAGGAAGCACTTGAACCCGAACACGCCCGCGTCCCACAGGGGCCGCAGCTCGTCCGCGTTGCCGGGCACGGCGCCGCCCCAGAACCCGACGTCGACGAACGCCTGGTCGCGCGCGACCTTCTGCTTGGTCTCGAGCGCCGCGACGTCGACCGTCGGCGGGATCGAGTTGAGCGGCATGTCGACGATCGTCGTCACCCCGCCCGCGGCGGCGGCCCGCGTCGCGGACGCGAACCCCTCCCACTCGGTGCGCCCGGGCTCGTTGACGTGCACGTGCGTGTCGACGAGGCCGGGGACCAGCACCTGGTGCGGCCCCAGCTCGACGACGCGCGCGCCGTCGAGCCCGGCGCCGAGCGGCTCGATCGCGCGGACCACTCCCCCGACGACGCCCACCTCGCGCGGGTGCTCGCCGCCGGCGACGAGCACGCGCTCGCCGCGCACGACGAGGTCGTACTCGTGCTCCTGCGGGACCGTCGTGCTCATCCCGTCCTCCTTCGCTCCGGGTCGTGACCAGGGTTCTGCCTCGCGGTACCAGCGCTCCCTCTCGCCGTACCGGCGTTCCACCTCGGCGGTGGGCGTCTCAGTCGAGGAGCGCGACGGCGGTCGGCGCGTCCTCGGCCGAGATCGCGAGGTCCTCGAACTCGTTCACGCCCGTGAGCTCGACGCCCATGGCGATGTTCGTGACGCGCTCGAGGATGACCTCGACCACGACCGGCACGCGGAACTCGGCCGCCATGGCCTGCGCCTTCGCGAACGCCTCGCCGAGCCCCTCGGGGTCGGTCACGCGGATCGCCTTGCAGCCCAGGCCCTCGGCCACCTTGACGTGGTCGACGCCGTAGCCGCCGAGCTCGGGCGAGTTGACGTTCTCGAACGAGAGCTGCACGTGGTAGTCCATGTCGAACGCCCGCTGCGACTGCCGGATGAGGCCGAGGTAGGAGTTGTTCACGACCACGTGCACGTACGGCAGGTTGAACTGCGCGCCCACCGCGAGCTCCTCGATCATGAACTGGAAGTCGTAGTCGCCCGAGAGCGCGACGACCGGCTCGTCCGGCGCGGCCTTCGCGACGCCGAGCGCCGCGGGCCCGGTCCAGCCGAGCGGACCCGCCTGGCCCGCGTTGATCCAGTGGCGCGGCTTGTACACGTGGAGGAACTGCGCGCCGGCGATCTGCGAGAGCCCGATCGTCGTGACGTAACGGGTCTCGGGCCCGAACGCCTTGTTCATCTCCTCGTACACGCGCTGCGGCTTGATGGGGATCTCGGTGAAGTGCGTCTTGCGCTGCAGCGTGCCCTTCCGCTCGGCGCACTCGGCGGCCCAGCCGGAGTAGTCGCGCGCCTGCCCCGCGTCGCGGCGCTCGCGCGCGACCTCGACGAACAGCTCGAGGGCCGCCTTCGCGTCGGACACGATGCCGTAGTCGGGTGCGAACACGCGACCGATCTGCGTCGGCTCGATGTCCACGTGGACGAACGTCCGACCCTCGCGGTACGTGTCGAGGCCCCCGGTGTGGCGGTTGGCCCAGCGGTTGCCGATCCCGAGCACGAAGTCCGAGGCGAGCAGGTTCGCGTTGCCGTAGCGGTGCGACGTCTGGAGGCCGGCCATGCCGGCCATGAGCGCGTGGTCGTCCGGGATGGCGCCCCAGCCCATGAGGGTCGGGATCACCGGGACGCCCAGGGTCTCGGCGAGCTCGACGAGCAGGTCCTCGCCGCCCGCGTTGACGATGCCGCCGCCCGCGACCAGCAGGGGTCGCTCGGCCGCCAGGAGCAGGTCGATCGCCTTCTCGGCCTGCGCGCGCGTCGCCGTCGGGCGGTGCACGGGCAGCGGCTGGTACGTCGCCGGGTCGAACTCGATCTCCGTGAGCTGCACGTCGATCGGCAGGTCGATGAGCACCGGCCCCGGGCGGCCCGAGCGCATGAGGTGGAACGCCTGCTGGAACACCTGCGGCACCTGGCCCGCCTCGAGGACGGTCTTGGCCATCTTCGTCACCGGCGCGGCGATGCTCGCGATGTCGACGGCCTGGAAGTCCTCCTTGTCGAGCTTGGCGACCGGCGCCTGGCCCGTGATGCAGAGCATCGGGATCGAGTCGGCCCATGCGGCGTAGAGGCCGGTGATCATGTCGGTGCCCGCGGGGCCTGACGTGCCGATGCAGATGCCGATGTTCCCCGGCTTCGCGCGGGAGTAGCCGTCGGCCATGTGCGACGCGCCCTCGACGTGGCGGGCGAGCACGTGGTCGATGCCGCCGTGCGCGCGCATGGCGGAGTAGAAGGGGTTGATGGCGGCGCCGGGCAGGCCGAAGGCCTGGGTCGCGCCCTCGATCTCGAGGATCGCCACTGCGGCGTCCACCGCACGCATACGAGGCATGGTTTCTCTCCTTGCTGGAGGTGACGTCGTCGTCAGGGGGAAGGTCAGGAGCCGTCGCGGCCGGACAGGCGCTCGACGCCGCGGAACAGGCCGGAGTGGTCGAGGCCGCCGTCGCCGTTGGCGCGCGCGGAGGCCATGAGCTGGGCGACGAGGCCGCCGAGCGGCGCGACGACGCCCGCCTCGCGGGCCGCGGCGGTCACGATGCCGAGGTCCTTGTGGTGGAGCTCGATCCGGAAGCCGGGGCCGAAGTCGCGGTCGAGCATCTTGCGCGCCTTCTGGTTCAGGACGGCCGAGCCGGCGAGCCCGCCGCCGAGCACCTCGATCGCGGCCTCGGTGTCGACGCCGTAGGCCTCGAGGAAGACGACCGCCTCGGCGAGCGCCTGGATGTTCGCGGCGACGATGAGCTGGTTCGCGGCCTTGACGGTCTGGCCGGAGCCGTTCGGGCCCACGTGCACGACCGTCTTGCCGACGACGTCGAGGAACGGCTTGGCCGCCTCGAAGTCCTCCGGCGTGCCGCCCACCATGATCGACAGCGCGGCGTTGATCGCACCCGGCTCGCCGCCCGAGACGGGGGCGTCGACGATGCGCAGCCCCGCGTCCTTCGCCTGCTGGGCGAGCGCGACCGTGACGTCCGGTCGGATCGAGGAGAAGTCGACGACGAGCGCGCCGGGCTTCGCGTTCGCGAGGACGCCGTCGTCGCCGGTGAGCACCGCCTCCACGTCGGGCGAGTCCGGGACCATGATCGCGACGACGTCCGCGCCCGAGACCGCGTCGGCGACCGACCCGGCCGCGCGACCGCCCGCCTCGACGAGCGGCGCGGTCTTCTCGGGGCTGCGGTTGTAGCCCGCGACGTCGTGGCCGGCGTTCTGCAGGTGGACGGCCATGGGGCTGCCCATGATGCCGAGTCCGATGAAGGCGATGGAGGCCATGGTGTGCTCCTCTGGGTGGTTCAGGTCGGGGGTCGGGGCGGCCGACGGACGGCCGGGGGTCGCGTCAGCGCTCGGCGGCGGGGAGCCACGCGAACGGGTCGGCGGCCGCGGTCTTGTACTCGAGGCCGATCCAGCCGTCGTAGCCGCCGGCGCGCAGGTCCTTGGTCCAGCGCTCGATCGGCAGGTCGCCCGTGCCGGGCTCGCCGCGACCGGGCGCGTCCGCGACCTGCACGTGCGCGATGCGGCCGCGGTAGGTCGACAGGGCCGCGTCGACGTCGTCGCCGTTCACGGCCAGGTGGTAGACGTCGAACAGGAGACCGAGGTTCGTCTCGCCGTGGTCGGCGGCGACCCGGTCGATGACGCGCACCGCGTCGGCCGCGGTCTTCAGCGGGTAGGCCGGCGCGCCGCTCACGGGCTCGACGAGCACCGTGCCGCCGATGCGCCCGACGGCCCGCGCCGCGAGCGCGAGGTTCTCGGCGCCGAGCTCGTCCTGCGCCTCGGGCGTCTCGCCCTCCTGGCGGTTGCCGTAGAGCGCGTTGAACGCGCGGCAGCCCGTGCGCTCCCCGATCGCGGTGACGACGTCGAGGTTTGCGCGCAGGTCGGACGACCGCGCGAGCCACGACACGAGGCCCCGGTCGCCGCCGGGCATGTTGCCGGCGTCGAAGTTCAGGCCCGTGAGCTGCACGCCCGCCGCCTGGATCGCGCCGACGAACGCGTCGACCTCGTCGTGGGCGGGCGTGGGCGACGCGAACGGCCACCAGAACTCGACGCCCCGGAAACCCGCCGCCGCGGCGGCGGCCGGCCGCTCGAGCAGCGGCAGGTCCGTGAGCAGGATCGAGCAGTTGACGGTGTACGTCGGTGCGGGGCTCATCGTCGTCTCCCTGGGTCCGTCCGCGTCTCGCTGCGTTGCGATTCCGTTCTGCGGAACTTTTCTTCTGCTGTATGGAAGTGTAGGCACGCTCGCCGCGGAGCGTCAACAGCCGCTGCGTCACCCCGTCCCGTGGCGGGCATGGAAAGGGCCCGGTTCCGCGTGCGGAACCGGGCCCTCGTCGTGCCCTCGTCAGGTGTCGCGTCAGCGGCGACGGTCGAGCTTGACCTGCCGGTTGACGTCCTTGTAGAGCAGGTAGCGGAACGGCTTGGGGCCGCCCGCGTAGCAGGCCTGCGGGCAGAACGCCCGGAGCCACATGAAGTCGCCCTCCTGCACCTCGACCCAGTCGCCGTTGAGACGGTAGACGGCCTTGCCCTCGAGCACGTACAGGCCGTGCTCCATGATGTGCGTCTCCGCGAACGGGATGGACCCGCCCGGCTGGAACGTCACGATGTTCACGTGCATGTCGTGCGCGAGGTCGTCGGGGTCGACGAACCGCGTCGTCACCCACACGCCGTCCGTGTCCGGCATCGCGCGCGGCTCGACGTCCTGCTCGCGCGTGACGAACGACGTCGCGGTGTGGCCCGGGATCGGCTCGTACACCTTGCGGATCCACTGGAACGCGGCCTTGGCGTCCGAGCGGTTGTGCAGCGCCCACCGCTCCCCCGCCGCGAGGTACGCGTACCCGCCGGGCTCCAGCACGTGCTCGACCCCGGCGAGCGTGAGCACGAGCGTGCCCTCCGTGACGAAGACGACGGACTGCACGGTCTCCTCGTCCTCGCCCTGGTCCGACCCGCCGCCGGGCGAGACCTCCATGACGTACTGCGCGAACGTCGTCGCGAACCCCTCGATCGGCCGGGCGAGCACCCACAGCCGGGTCTTCTCCCAGCCCGGCAGGTTGCTCGTGACGATGTCGCGCAGCACGCCGCGCGGGATCACCGTGTACGCCTCGGTGACGATCGCGCGGTCGGTGAGCAGCTCGGTCTGGCCGGGCAGGCCACCCTGCGGGGTGTAGTAGGGGGTGGTCTGGGTCATCGGTTCACTCCTCGGGATGGTGGCCCGGCCGACGTCGGTCGGTCGCGGCGGGCTGGACGGGGGGCGGGGTGGGTGAGGGCGCGGAGGCCGTGGGTCGTCAGCCCGCGACGGGCTGCGGGGCGTGGCCCGAGACGCGGACGGCGTCGAGCCCGGAGCGGTCGAGGCCGGTCGCGGCGCGGACCTCGGCCTCGGTGAGCGCGCCGCAGTCGACGCCGCGCCCGAGGAACCAGGCCATCGCCTTGGCCGTGGCGGGCTCGTCGAGCACGCCACCGGCGTCGGGCACGAACCCGACGTACGCGGCGAGGCGCGCGAGCGCCGACGCCGCGCCCTCGCGATAGAACGCGTACGTCGCCGCGAACCGGCTCGGGAGCTGCGCCGGGTGCAGGTCCCAGCCCTGGTAGTAGCCGCGTTCGAGCGACCGGCGCACGAGCCGCCCGTGGAGGCGCCACGCGGCGTCGACGGCCTGAGGGTCACCGACCGGCAGCACGTTCGTCGAGCCGTCGGAGAGCCGCACGCCCGTGCCCGCGACGGCGAGCTGCATGACGGACTTCGCGTGGTCGGCCGCCGGGTGCTCCATCGACTGGTAGGCCGCGGCGATGCCGAGCGACGCCGAGTAGTCGTACGTGCCGTAGTGCAGCGCGGTGACACGTCCGGGCGCGGCGTGCACGAGCCGCGCCACGGTGGCCGTGCCGTCCGCCGCGAGCAGCGCCTGCGGCGTCTCGACCTGCACCTCGAACCGCAGGCTGCCCGGTCCGAGGCCGTTCGCCTGCTCGACGCGCTCGCACGCGACCGCCATCGCCTCGACCTGCTGCGGCGCGGTGACCTTGGCGAGCGTGACGACGAACCCGTCGGGCAGCCCTGCGTGCCCGTGCGCGGCGCGGGCCGCGACGAGCTCGGCCACGAACAGCGCGAGCGTGCGCACCCCGCGCCGGCGCGTGGCGGCCTCGAGGCACTTGATCCGGATGCCGGAGAACGGCGTCGCCGTGCCCTGCGCCTCGGCCCGCGCGAGCTCGCGCGCCGCCGCCGTGACGGCGGCGTCCTCGGCCGCGTCGCCGCGGTCGCCGAACCCGTCCTCGAAGTCGATCCGCAGGTCCTCGATCGCCTCGACGGCGAGCTTGGTGCGCACGCGCTCGGCCACGGCGTCGGCGAGACCGTCCCCGGACCCCGCGCCGATCCCCAGCAGGTCGACGAGCCGACGTACGCCGTCGGCGCCGCCGCCCGCCGCGTCGACCGCCTCGCGCGCCCGGGCCGCCCACTCGGGCACGAGGCCCGCGGTGTACCGGTCACCCGGCACGTAGACGGTGTGCACGGGCTGGCGCGAGCCGTCGTCGCCCGGGTACCGCGCGTCGAGCTCCGCGTCCCACGGGGCGAGCAGGCCGTCGAGCGTCGCGTGCAGCGCGTCGACCCCCTGCTCGCTGAAGGCGCTCCTGGACTCCTCGCCCGCTCCCTCCGGGAACCCCGCCGGCATCAGGAGGCGTCCTGCTCGTGCGCGACGACGTCCTCGTACGCGGGCAGCGTGAGGAAGTCGACGTAGTGCTCGTTGAGCGCGATGTCCTCGACGAGCGCCGCCGCCCGGTCGTACGGCCCGGCGTCGTAGGCCTCGTGCCCGACGTCGTCGCGCAGCCGGGCGGTCTCCTCGCGCAGGAGCGTGCGGACCAGGTCCGCGGTGACCGTCGTGCCCGCGCTCTCGCCCGCGGTGAACGACGCGCCCGAGCGCACCCACTGCCACACCTGCGAGCGCGAGATCTCCGCGGTCGCGGCGTCCTCCATGAGGTTGTGGATCGCGACCGCGCCGTTGCCCGCGAGCCACGCCGCGACGTACGCGACGGACACGTAGAGGTTGTTGCGCAGCCCGGCCTCGGTGACCTCGCCCTGCGCCGACGACACGTCGAGGAGCCGGTCGGCCGTGACGTGGACCTCAGGGCGCTGCTTGTCGAGCTGGTTGGGCCGCTCGCCGAGCACGCCGTCGAACACCTCGCGGCACACGGGCACGAGGTCCGGGTGCGCGACCCACGAGCCGTCGAACCCGTCCCCCGCCTCGCGCTGCTTGTCCGCGCGCACCTTGTCGAACGCCTGGGCCGTGACCTCGGGCTCGCGGCGGTTCGGGATGACGGCGGCCATGCCGCCCATCGCGAAGGCGCCGCGCTTGTGGCACGTCTGGACGAGCAGCTCGGTGTACGCGCGCATGAACGGTGCGGTCATCGTGATCGCGCCGCGGTCCGGGAGCGTGAACGACGGGCCCGAGTCGCGGAAGTACTTGATGACGGAGAACAGGTAGTCCCAGCGGCCCGCGTTGAGGCCCGACGCGTGGTCGCGCAGCTCGTAGAGGATCTCGTCCATCTCGAACGCGGCCGGGATCGTCTCGATGAGGACCGTCGCGCGGATCGTCCCGTGCGGGATCCCGAGGGACTCCTCGGCGTGCGAGAAGACGTCGTCCCACAGGCGCGCCTCGAGGTGCGACTCCATCTTGGGCAGGTAGTAGTACGGTCCCGACCCGCGGGCCAGGAGCTCCGCGGCGTTGTGGAAGAAGTGCAGCCCGAAGTCGACGAGCGCACCCACCGCGGGCGTCCCGTCCACGGTGAGGTGCACCTCGTCGAAGTGCCACCCGCGCGGTCGCACGACCATGACGGCGAGCGGGTCGCCGTCGGTCTCCGGGCGCAGCGCGTACTGCTTGCCCTCGGGCGACGTGAACGCGAGCGTGCGGCGCGTCGCGTCGTGCAGGGCGACCTGACCCCCGACGACGTTGCTCCAGTGCGGCGTCGACGCGTCCTCGAGGTCCGCGAGCCAGACCTTCGCGCCCGAGTTGAGAGCGTTGATCGCCATCTTGGGCGTCGGCGGCCCCGTGATCTCGACGCGGCGGTCCTGGAGGTCGACGGGCGCGCCCGCGACCGTCCAGTCCCCCGCGCGCACGTCGGCGGTCTCGGGCAGGAAGTCGAGGCGCCCCGTGCGGGCGACCTCCTCGCGTCGCGCGGCGCGCGCGGCGAGCAGCTCGTCGCGGCGGGCGCCGAAGCGCCGCTGCAGGTCGGCGACGAAGTCGAGCGCGTCGGGCGTGAGGATCTCGTCGGACCGCTCGACGGCGGGTCCGTGGACGGTGACGGCCGTGGTGGTGGTCATGGTGTGTCCTTTCTGCGGGCGGGCCGGGCTGACGAGGGCGCGTCAGGCCCGGGGCGCCGACCCGGCGTGGTGACCCGACGTGGTGCTCTCCTGAGCCTGCTCCGCACGGGCGCGCTCCGCGACCTCGGCGACGGCGCGCGCGACGGCCTTGGAGACCGCGGGCTCGAACACGCTCGGCACGATGTAGCTCGCGCTGAGCTCCTCGGGCGCGACCGCGTCCGCGATGGCGACGGCCGCGGCGCGCAGCATCTCGTCCGAGATCTCGCTCGCGCCGACGTCGAGCAGCCCGCGGAACAGGCCCGGGAAGGCGAGCACGTTGTTGATCTGGTTCGGGTAGTCGCTGCGGCCCGTCGCGACGACGGTCGCGTGCCGCGCGGCGGCGATGGGGTCGACCTCGGGCGTCGGGTTCGCGAGCGCGAAGACGATCGCGTCGTCGGCCATCGTCGCGACGTCGTCGCCCGTGAGGATGTTCGGGCCGGACACGCCGATGAACACGTCGGCCCCCGCGAGGCCCTCGCGCAGCGTCCCCGTGAAGCCCTCGGCGTTGGTCGTCTCGGCCAGACGACGGCGGTGCTCGTCGGTGAGGTTCGCGCCCGGGTGGATCGCGCCGTGGCGGTCGAACGCGACGATGCGGCGCGCGCCTTGGCCCTGGAGCAGCGCGATGATCGCGTTGCCCGCGGCTCCGACGCCCGAGACGACGATGCGCACGTCCTCGATCTGCTTGCCCACGACGCGCAGCGCGTTCGTCAGCGCGGCGAGCACGACGATCGCGGTGCCGTGCTGGTCGTCGTGGAACACGGGGATGTCGAGCTCCTCGCGCAGCCGGCGCTCGATCTCGAAGCAGCGCGGCGCGGAGATGTCCTCGAGGTTGATCCCGCCGTACACGGGCGCGATCGCCTTGACGGTGCGGATGATCTCCTCGGTGTCGGTCGTGTCCAGGCAGACCGGCCAGGCGTCGACGCCCGCGAACTGCTTGAAGAGCGCCGCCTTGCCCTCCATGACCGGGAGCGCGGCGGCCGGGCCGATGTCGCCCAGGCCGAGGACGGCGGTGCCGTCCGTCACGACCGCGACGGTGTTGCGCTTGACCGTCAGACGGCGCGCGTCCTCGGGGCGCTCGGCGATGGCGAGGCACACGCGCGCCACGCCGGGCGTGTAGGCGCGGGCGAGGTCGGCGCGGTGGCGCAGGGGGACCTTGGGGTTGACCTCGAGCTTGCCGCCGAGGTGCATGAGGAACGTCGCGTCGCTCACGTGGCGGACGGTGATGCCGTCGAGCGCCCCGAGCGCGTCGCGGATCTGCTCGACGTGCGCGGCGTCCACGGTGTCCGCCGTGACGTCGACGACGAGGCGGTCCGCGCCCGACTCCGAGACGTCGACGCCCGTGATCGCGGCGCCCGTCGCGCTCACGGCGGCGACGAGGTCGCTCGCGGTGCGGTGCCCGCTCGGGGCCTCGACGCGCAGCGTGATGGAGTAGCTCGGGCTGGTCGCCGCGGCCTTCGCCGTCGTGGCCTGCGTCTCCGGGGCCTTCGTCTCGGACGTCATGTTCGTTCCTTCTTCTCGTATGCTGATGCGTGTCTTCCGTGATGCGGAAGGGAGCGCGGGACGGTCCCGCACTGCTCAGGCGAGGTGCGCCCGCCGTCGGGCGGCACCTGGTGGACAGGAGATGGTGAGATGGCCGAGACCTCGGCGGCGACGGAGCCGACGGAGACCGCCCCGGGCGTGCGCCCGGCGAAGGCGTCCGGGGGCGTGCAGTCGGTCGACCGGGCGATCGAGCTGCTCGAGCTGCTCGCCGACTTCGGCGGCGAGTCCGGGCTCAGCGAGCTCGCGCAGCACGCCGGCCTCCCCCTGCCGACGATCCACCGGCTGCTGCGCACGCTGCTCGCGCAGGGCTACGTGCGCCAGACGCCGTCGCGCCGGTACACGCTCGGCCCGCGCCTCATCCGGCTCGGCGAGTCGGCCGGGCGCCAGCTCGGCGCCGGCGCCCGTCCCTACCTCGAGCGGCTCGCCCACGACCTCGGCGAGTCGGCGAACCTCGCGATGATCGACCGCGACATGGCGGTCTACGTCGCCCAGGCGTCGTCGAGCCACTCGATGCGGATGTTCACCGAGGTCGGCCGGCGCGTCTACACGCACTGCACGGGCGTCGGCAAGGCGGTGCTCGCCCAGCTCCCCGACCAGACGGTGCGGGAGATCATGGGCCGCGTGGGCATGCCGCCCGCGACGGACCAGTCGATCACCGACGTCGACGCGCTCCTCGCCGAGCTCGCCGCGACGCGCGACCGCGGCTACGCGATCGACGACGGCGAGCAGGAGCTCGGTGTGCGCTGCTTCGCCGTCGCGGTGCCCGACGCCCCGACCCCCACCGCCCTGTCCGTCTCGGGCCCCGCGGCCCGCGTGACGTACGAGTTCGGGGAGCGAGCCGTGCCGGTGCTGCACCGCGTCGCGAACGAGCTCACGCGCGAGCTCATCACCGCGGCGCCCTGAGACGGCGCCGGGGTGCGACGGGGCGGGCGCGCCCTGCCGGACCGCGGGTGCTCCGCGGTCGGGCAGGGCGCGTCCGTCCGTCACGGTCGGCTCAGCAGAACCCGGTGACGGTCGCCCAGGCGCGCGGCTCGGCCGGCTCGCCCTCGCGCTGCACCGTCGCCTCGATGAGCCCGTACGGGCGGTCGGCCGCGTAGAAGACCTCGTTGGGGTTGTCGAGGCCGAACGGCGCCAGGTCCACGAGGAAGTGGTGCTTGTTCGGCATCGAGAACTTGATCTCGGCGATCTCCGGGACGGCCTCCAGGACCGCCTTGCCCATCGCGAACAGCGTCTGCTGCAGCGCGAGCGAGTGGGTCGTCGCGAACGCCTCGAGCTGGATCGCGCGGACCTTCGCGTACACGGCGTCGAAGTCGACGTCCGTCGTCGTGTAGCGCCAGCGCGACGTGACCGACGTCGCGAGGATGCGGTCGTTCGTCTCCACGAGGGTCGTGTAGCGGTCGCGCGGGAACCCGTGGAACTCCGAGCCCGTCGACTTGAGCACGACGAGGTCCGTGAGGCCCGAGACGACGAAGACCTCGTCGCCGTCGCGCTGGACGACGGTCGTGCGCGTCTCCTGGTTGTTCCGCACGAACGCGTGGTCGTGCTCGCCGTCCGCGGTCTCGATGCGGTTCCAGGAGTACTGCTCGATCTCCCAGCGGCCGCCCTCGATCCACTCGAAGTCCTCGACGAAGTGCCGGCCGAGGCGGATCGCGAAGTCCTCGATCGCGCCGACGCCGTCGCGGGCGAACGCGTAGATCGTGTTCTTCTGCGTGTCGGTGGCGACGCACTTGGAGTTGTCGCCCTCCAGGTGCGTGGCCTCCTGCCCGCCCCGCAGCTGCGAGGAGACGTTGAGGTCCGTGATCTCGTGGCGAGGCGTGGCGCGGTCGACGCGCACGAGGCGCACCTCCGCCTTGCCCCACTGGTTGTCGCCCAGGACGATGGCCCCGCTGCTCTGCGTGGCCGCCGGCTGCGCGGCGGTCGTGGTGGTGGTGCTCATGTCAGCTCCCTCGATAGGTCGAGTAGGCGAACGGGCTGAGCAGGACGGGGACGTGGTAGTGCTGCTCAGCGCTCGCCACCCGGAAGACGATGACGACCTCCGGGTAGAAGGACACGGTGTCTCGCCGGTCGAAGTACTCGCCCGTGTCGAACACGAGCCGGTACGTACCGGGGACGAGGGTCTCGGGCCCGAGCTGGGGCACGCGACCGTCGTCGTTCGTGCGGGAGGACGCCACCAGGGACCAGCCCTGCCCCGTCGTCCTGTCCGCGATCTCCGGAGCCGCCTCCAGGCGGACGGCGATCCCCTCGGCGGGCCTACCGCTGGCCGCGTCGAGTACGTGCGTGGTGATGTGGCTGGCGTGGGTGCTCATGGTGTCAGCATTCCCTTCAGCCGCAGCGCGGCGATCTCGCGCAGGTTGCGGGCGGCGTTCGCCCGCTCGGTCTCGGCGTCGTTGCCGAGCCGCTCGGTGAGCTGCTCGAGGATCTCCTCGGCGCTGCGTCCGGCGGCCCGGATGAGGAACACGTGCCCGAACCGCTCCTCGTACGCGCGGTTGCCGTCGGCGAGCCGCCGCGTCACGTCGTCGTCGGAGGTGTCGACGCCGGACTGCTCGGACCGCGACATGCTCGCGTCCGCGGCGTCCCCCTGCGCACGCTCCCCGATCCGGGGGTGGCGGGAGAGCGCCGCGTCGACCTCGTCGTCCGTCCACGGGTCGGCCGCCGCGAGGGCGGCCTCGGCCGCGTCCTCGACGGTCGCGTAGGGGCGCCCGTCGGCGACGGCGTCGGCCCAGCGCGTCACGTGCGCGCACGCGAGGAGCGCGTCGCGCGCCGCCGACGGCGACAACCGGTTGAACTCGTCCAGCGTCATCGCTGCGTGTCCCTCTCGACGTCCGGCCGGTCGGCGGTGCCCGACCTGACCTGGCCTCTACGATGTCATTCCACATCTCGGAAGTTTGTTTCCGTCTTATGAATGTACGTCGGACGGCTCCGTCATGTCAACCACGGTCCCCCGCCGCCGGGGTCACCGCACGTCGCTCCGAGGCGGCAGGTGCGACCTCCGCTCACGCGACACGGACTCTCCGCCGAGGGACGACACGGACCGGCTCGCGGAGTCGGCCGGGACGAGACAGACCGGGTCGCGGGATCACCCGGGGACGACGAAGGGCCCGGCAGCAGCTGCTGCCGGGCCCTCCGGTCGGTCGGACGCGTGGTCTCCCGCCGCTCAGGACGTACCGAGTCCCGCCCGGAACTCGTCCTCGAGGATGCTCATGACGGTGGCGTCGGCCCAGCCGTCGCCGTCGCGGTAGACGTCGCGCAACCGGCCCTCCTCGCGGAAGCCCAGCGACTCGTAGAGCATCTGCGCGCGCGGGTTGATGCTCAGCACGTCCAGGCTCACGCGGTGCAGGCGCGGACCTTCGTGCCGGTTCCCGTCGACGTCGGTCGCGCCCTCGAACGCGAACCGCAGCACCTCGAAGATCGCCTCCCGGCCGTAGCCACGGCCCCGGTAGTTCGGGAGCAGCGCGAGGCGCAGGTTCGCCGAGCGGGCGTCCTCGTCGAGGTCGTTGAGCACGATCTCGCCGATCATCTCGTCGCTCACGGGCTGACCGTCGCGCACGGCGCCCGCCGTGATGGCCCAGTCGTACCGGCCCTCACGGTCGCTGATCGTCGCCGACCACGTGTCGATCTGGTCGCGGGTGAACGTCGCCGTCGTCCCCGTGAGCCGGTTCGACTCCGGGTCCTGCAACGACTCCCACATGCGGTCGGCGTCCCGCGCCTCGATCGGGCGCAGTCGCACCATCTCCCCGAGCAGGACCGGTCCGCGCGTCACGGCGTCAGCCGATCCGCTCGAGGATGAGCTCGCGCACACGACCGGCGTCCGCCTGGCCGCGGGTCGCCTTCATGACCGCACCGATGATCGCGCCGACGGGCCCGAGGTTGCCGCCCCGCACCTTCTCGACGACGTCCGGCTGCGCGGCCAGCGCCTCGTCGATCGCGGCCAGGAGCGCGCCGTCGTCCGACACGACCTCCAGGCCGCGCGCCGTGACGACGTCCTCCGGGTCCCCCTCGCCGGCGAGGACGCCGTCGAGGACCTGGCGCGCGAGCTTGTCGTTGATCCTGCCCGCGTCGACGAGCCCCTGCAGCGCCGCGACCTGCGCAGGCGTCACGGGGAGCTGCTCGAGCGCGACCTCGTCCTGCTTCGCGCGACGGGCGAGCTCGCCCATCCACCACTTGCGCGCACCGGCCGGGCTCGTCCCGGCCGCGACCGTCGCCTCGATGAGGTCCGTCGCACCCGCGTTGACGACGTCCCGCATCTCGGCGTCCGCGTAGCCCCACTCGCCCTGGAGGCGACGGCGGCGCGCGACCGGAAGCTCCGGCAGCGCGGCGCGGATCTCCTCGACCCACTCGCGCGGCGGCGCGACGGGGACCAGGTCGGGCTCCGGGAAGTACCGGTAGTCCTCGGCGTCGGACTTGACGCGCCCCGACGTCGTGATGCCGGTGTCCTCGTGCCAGTGCCGCGTCTCCTGGATCACGGTGCCACCCGCGTCGAGGACGGCGGCCTGGCGCGAGATCTCGTACCGGACCGCGCGCTCCACGGAGCGGAAGGAGTTGACGTTCTTCGTCTCCGTCCGGGTGCCGAGCGGCGACTCGGGCGTCGGACGCAGCGACAGGTTCACGTCCGCGCGGACGTTGCCGCGCTCCATGCGCGCCTCGGACACGTCGAGGGCCCGGAAGATGTCGCGCAGCGTCTGCACGTACGCGCGCGCGACCTCGGGGGCCCGGTCGCCCGCACCCGTGATCGGCCGCGTGACGATCTCCACGAGCGGGATGCCGGCACGGTTGTAGTCGACGAGCGAGTACTCGGCACCGTGGATGCGACCGGTCGCGCCACCCACGTGGGTGTTCTTGCCGGCGTCCTCCTCCATGTGCGCGCGCTCGATCTCGACGCGGAACACGGTCCCGTCCTCGAGCTCGACGTCGATCCACCCGTCGTACGCGATGGGCTCGTCGTACTGCGACGTCTGGAAGTTCTTCGGGACGTCCGGGTAGAAGTAGTTCTTGCGCGCGAACCGGCAGGTCTCGGCGATCTGGCAGTTCAGCGCGAGGCCGATGCGGATCGCGTACTCGACAGCCTTGCCGTTGACGACCGGCAGCGCGCCCGGCAGCCCGAGCGAGACCGGGGTGACCTGGGTGTTCGGCTCGGCGCCGAAGCTCACCTCGGCGGGGCAGAACATCTTGGTCAGCGTGCCGAGCTCGACGTGCACCTCGATCCCGATGACGGGGTCGTAGCGGCGCGTGGCGTCGGCGTAGTCGACGAGGTCGACGGTCGTGGCGGTCATCCGACCTGGCCTTCCTTCTCGATGGTGGCCGTGGGCAGCGCCGGAGCACGGTCGAGCAGCGGCCCGCCCCACGCGGTGAGGAGCGCGGACTCGAGCGCGGCACCCACCCGGTACATGCGGTCGTCCGCCTTGGCCGGCGCGAGGATCTGGAACCCGACGGGCAGGCCGTCGTCCGACAGGCCCGACGGCACCGACATCCCCGGGACCCCCGCGAGGTTCGCGGGGATGGTCGCGACGTCGTTGAGGTACATCGCGAGCGGGTCGTCGAGCTTCTCGCCGAACCGGAACGCCGTGGTCGGCGCCGTCGGCGAGACGAGCACGTCCGCCTGCTCGAAGGCCGCGGCGAAGTCGCGCTGGATGAGCGTGCGGACCTTCTGCGCGCTGCCGTAGTAGGCGTCGTAGTAGCCCGCCGACAGGGCGTACGTGCCGAGGATGATGCGGCGCTTCACCTCGTCGCCGAACCCGGCGCCGCGCGTCGCGGCCATGACGCGCTCTGCGGTCACGGGGCCCTCCTCGGGCTCCACGCGCAGGCCGAAGCGCATGCCGTCGAACTTCGCGAGGTTGCTCGACGCCTCCGACGGCATGATCAGGTAGTACGCGCCGAGCGCGTACTCGAAGTGCGGGCAGGACACCTCGACGATCTCCGCGCCCAGGCCGCGCAGGAGGTCGAGCGACTGCGCGAACCGCGCGCTCACGCCCTCCTGGTAGCCCTCGCCGTTGAGCTCCTTGACGACGCCGACGCGCACTCCCGAGAGGTCGCCCGTCGCACCCTGGACCGCGGCGTCGACGAGCGCCGGCCCACGACCGGGGATCGACGTCGAGTCACGCGGGTCGTAGCCGCCGATGAGCTCGTGGAGCAGCGCGGAGTCGAGCACGGTGCGCGTGACGGGGCCCGCCTGGTCCAGCGAGGACGCCATCGCGATGAGGCCGTAGCGCGAGACGCCGCCGTACGTGGGCTTCACGCCGACGGTGCCGGTGACGGCACCCGGCTGGCGGATCGAGCCACCCGTGTCCGTGCCGATCGCGAGCGGCGCCTCGAACGCGGCGACCGCCGCCGCGGAGCCGCCACCCGAACCACCGGGGATCCGGTCGAGGTCCCACGGGTTGCGCGTGTTGCCGAAGGCCGAGTGCTCGGTCGACGAGCCCATCGCGAACTCGTCCATGTTCGTCTTGCCGAGGATCGGCAGCCCGGCGGCACGGACCTTCTCGACGAGCGTCGCGTCGTACGGCGGCACCCACCCCTCGAGGATCTTCGAGCCGGCCGTCGTGGGCATGCCCTTCGTGACGACGACGTCCTTCACGGCGATCGGCACGCCCGCCAGCGGGTGCAGCTCCTCACCGGCCACGCGCCGCTCGTCGACGGAGCGCGCCGTCGCGAGCGCCTCCTCTGCGTTCACGTGCAGGAACGCGTTCACCGCACCGTCGACCGCGGCGATCCGGTCCAGGTGCGCCTGCGTCGCCTCGACGCTCGAGAAGTCGCGGGCGGTCAGCCCCTCCGCCAGCTCGGCGGCGGACAGCCTGGTCAGGTCCTCGCTCATCTCACTCCTCCCCGAGGATCTGCGGGACGGCGAAGCGCCCGTCCTCGGCCGACGGCGCCGCGGCGAGGACGTCCTCGACCGGCAGCGGCGGCTCGGGGACGTCGTCCCGGAAGACGTTGGTCATCGGGAGCGGGTGGCTCGTCGCGGGGACGTCGGGCGTCGCGACCTCGCTGACCTTGGCGATGGCGTCGACGATCACGTCGAGCTCGCCGGAGAGCCGGTCCAGCTCCTCGGGTCGCAGATCGATGCGGGCCAGCGCGGCGACGCGCGCGACCTCGTCACGGGAGATGGTGGACATGGTCGCCATTCTAGTGGGGCCCGACGCCCTGCCCACCGCGCCCCCAGCCCTCTCGCCACACGGGCGCGACCGAGCCCGCCCCGCCGACGAGAGCCCAGCCGCACGAGGCCCGACCGCGGCCCCGAGATGGACCCACGGTCACGCGAGACAGAACAGTGGACGCGCGAGGCAGAGCCATCGACGCGCGAGGCAGAGCCATGGACGCGCGAGGCAGAGCCATGGTCACGCGAGGTAGAGCCGTAGTCGCGCGAGGTAGAGCCATGGTCACGCGAGATAGATCCGTGGTCCGGATTCATGCTCGCGGAGCCCGCTCCGCGGTGCTGCTCGGCCTCGGGTCCGCCGGGGCCGAGTCTGCGAGCCGGGTCCGCCATGCTCGGGCCGCGGTGCTCGAGGCCGCGAGTCGGGTGCGCGGTGCGGGCGGGCTCGATGCTCCGGTCTGCGGCGCCGTCGCCCCGGTCCTTCGGCCGTGGGCCCTGGAAGCGCCGCTCTGACACCCCTTCGCCTCCGAGCCCACCCCCACCGCTCGGCCGTCGGCCCACGATGGCCCGGGGACCAGCCAACCAGGGGTCCTGGCAGCCCGACCCCAGCCGACCAGGCGATTCTAGCAGTCCGACCAGGCGACCATGGCGCTTCAGAAACCCAAGACGAACCGAGACCGCCTGCTTGCGGAGGCCTCGCGACAACCCGGCGTGGCCTCACGGCGAATCGGCGCGCGAAGGTCGCGAAGACCGGGTTGAGTGGCGACCGTGTCGCGACCACAGCCCTGGCCCGACGTCAGGCCCCAGCGGCGCCACCGCAACGCGCCGTATGCAGCGTGCGCCGCGCGGACCTGCTGCGGCTTCACGCGGCATGCGTACGCAGCGACGGGAACGTGCCGGCGACACCGGCACCGCGGGCGGTCGCCCAGGTGAGCGACGACGAAGGCGAGACGACGCCGGGCGGGGTGGGTGGTGGTGCCGCGTCGTGGCGGGCCTGGCGGGAGCCGCGAGGAACGAGCGG
>NZ_JBQEMZ010000017.1:10030-103026 GCF_052044445.1 Cellulosimicrobium sp. 22598 | reverse complement strand
CCCGGGCCGCACGACGCCACGCCGAGCAGGTGGTCTCGGCTCGTCATGAGTGCCGGACGAGCCAAGGTCGCCTGGTCGGCCGGTCGCCGGTCCCCGGTCCCCGGTCCCCGGTCCCCGGTCGCCGGTCGCCGGGCCATGGTGGGCCGACAGCCGAGCGGTGGGGGTGGGCTCGGATGCGAAGGGGCGTCAGAGCGGCGCTCCTAGAACCCACGCTCGACAGACCGGGGTGACGGCGCCGCAGCCCCGAGCACCGAGCCCACCCGCGCCGCGGACCTGACCCCGCGGGCTTGTGACCCGACCATGCCACCTCACCGAACCACAGCTCTACCTCGCCGACCATGGCTCTGCCTCGGCCGACCACGGGTCTACCTCGGCCAACCGGGGCACTACCTCGCGTGACCGCGGCTCTAGCTCGGCGGGAGCGGTCAGGTGGGGGTGTCCTCGGCGAGGGCGAGGAGGCGGGTCAGGGTGTTCCAGTTGCGGCCCGTCACCGGGGTCCCGGCGGCCTTGGTCAGGACCGACGTCGTGAGCTTCGAGCGGCCGATCCCGTCGGGGTAGGCGACGTAGAGGACGCCGTTCGCGACGACGGCTCGCTCGGTCCCGCCCCGGGCCTGGATCGTGGTCGCGCCGTCCGGGTCGACCGGTGTCTCGCCCACGAGGACGAGGAGCGCAGCGGGGCGTTCCTCCGCGTCGTCGGGGAGGGGGTTGCCGCGGACGATCTTGCGGAGCCGCTCGGTCGTGAGCACGGCGACGGCGGCATCGACGCCGAAGCGTTCGGCGACGGCGTCGTGGAGGAGACGCGCGACGTCGTCGGGCCGGGACGCGCCGGAGGTCCCGGGCGCGACGACGAGGTTGCCGCTGTTGACGACCGTGCGGGCGTGCGCGAACCCGAGCTCGCCCGCGAGCTCGCGCAGCGCGGTGGACGGGACCTTGCGCCCGCCCACGTTCACGGCGAACAGCAGCGCGACGTAGGCGGTCACGATGACGCCCCCGGTCGTCGGTGGGACCACGGCGCGGCCTCCTCGAGGCGGGCGGCGAGGTCGAGGAGGAGCGCGTCGTCGCCGTGGTCGGCGCCGAGCATCACGCCCACGGGGACCGTCGCCGTGGACCCGTCGGGGTCGGTCACGCGTGCCTCGCCGAGCGGGAGCGAGATCGCGGGCCGGCCGGTGAGGTTCCACACGCTCGTCCAGGGGGTGAACGCGGTCTGCGCGGCGAAGTCGGCGGCCGGGTCGTCGTCCATCCGCTGGCTGCCGACGAGCGCGGGTGGCTGGGCGAGCGTGGGGGAGAGCACGACGTCGACCCCGGCCCAGGCGGCGGCGACCTCCCGGGTGAGCTGCTGCACCCCGGCGAGCGCGGTCGCGTACGCGAGCCCGCTCACGCCGCGCCCGCGCTCGCGGAGCCATCGCGTGAGCGGGACGAGCAGGTGCTCGCGGTCCGGCGGGACGGGGGCCTGGAGCGCGCCGACCGACCACAGGGCGGCGAACGCGTCCCAGCGCTCGGCGCCGAACGGAGGGGGGATCTCGACGACGTCGTGCCCGAGCCCGGCGAGGAGCGCCGCGGTCGCGCGGGCGGCGTCGGCGCACGCCGGGTGCACGGGGGCGTCGGCGGCGATCACGGGGTCGAGCAGGAGCCCGACCCGGAGCCGCCGCGCGCCGGACGCGGCCGCGAGGCGCGCCGTGAAGGTGTCGCCCGGCCACGGTCGCGCGAGGACGTCGAGGAACGCCGCAGCGTCGCGCACCGACCGGGTGAGGACGCCGTGCGTGGCGAGCCCCGCGCCGTCGACCCCGTACGGCCCGGGGCTCACGAGCCCGCGCGACGGCTTGAGCCCGACCAGCCCGCACGCGCTCGCCGGGATGCGCAGCGATCCGCCGCCGTCGCTCCCGTGCGCGACGGCGACGACGCGTGCCGCGACCGCGGCCGCGGCGCCGCCGCTCGACCCGCCCGCGGACCGCGCGAGGTCCCACGGCGTGCGGGCCGTGGGCCCGACGTCGGGCTCGGTGTAGCAGGGGAGCCCGAGCTCGGGAGTGGTCGTCTTGCCGACCATGACGGTGCCCGCGGCGCGCAGGAGGGTCGCCACGCCGTCGTCATGAGGCGCCGGGAACGGGTCGATCGCGGCCGACCCGGCGCGGAGAGGCACGCCCTCCACCATGGTGAGGTCCTTGACCGGGCACGGGACGCCGAGGAACGGCGGCAGCGCGCCCGGCTCCGCGGACCCGGCGACGGGCGCGCCCGCGCGGCGTGCCGCGACGAGCGCGGACTCCGCGGCGAGCGCCTGCGTGCGCGCGAGGTCCGGCGTGAGCACGGTGAAGGCGCCGACCTCCGCGCCGACGCCCGCGGCGGCGTCGAGCGTCGCGTCGAGCACCTCGGTCGGGGACGCGTCGCCGGTCCGGAGCGCGTGGGCGAGGGCGGTCGCGTCGAGGTCGAGCAGGTCGAGGACGCTCATGTGTCGTGAACCTACGCGGCGGGTCACGACTGCGCGAACCGTCCCGGGTCGACACCCCGCCGCGTCGAGGCGTATATTCCATGCGGAATATTCCTTACGGACTTCTTGGCCCGGGGCCGACGTCGCGCGACGCACGACGCACGCAGCCCCCGCCTGCGAACCCCGCCGCGCTACCCGTCCCGGAGACGACCGTGCCCGCACCGCGCCTCAGCCCGACGGCGACCCTCGTGCTCGCCGTGCTGCTCGACCAGCCCATGCACCCGTACGAGATGCTCGTGCGCCTGCGCAAGCGGCGCGACGACCGGCTCGTCCGGCTCAACCCGGGCGCCGTCTACCACGCGGTCGACCGGCTCGAGCGCGACGGCCTCGTCGAGCGCGCGGGCGTCGACCGCGACGGCAACCGGCCCGAGCGCACCGTCTACGCCATCACCGACGCGGGCGTCGCCGCGCACCACGACCGCACGCGTGACCTCGTCCGCGAGACGCCGCCCGAGTACCCGGCGTTCCCGGTGGGGCTCGCGCTCGTGCACGACCTCCCGCTCGACGACGCCCTCGCCCTCCTGCGGGAGCGCCGGGCAGCGCTCGCGGCCGCGACGGACGGGGTGCGCGAGCACCTCGACGGCGTCGTCGCGCGCGGGCTGCCCCGGCGCTACCTGCTCGACGCGTCGTTCCAGCTCCACCAGGTCGCGGCCGAGATCGCGTGGCTCGACGCGACGGTCGCCGACCTCGAGTCGGGCGCGCTGAGCTGGACCGACCAGCCCGCGCCCACGTTCCGCTTCCCCCGCACGACCTCACCTCAGGAGACCTCGTGACCACTCCCGCCCCGGGCAGCAGCCCGAGCACGGCCTCGGCGCCCGCCGACGCCGGCTCGCGCGTCGTGCCCCTCGTCGACCTCCACGGCCGCAGCGCCTGGAGCATCCTGCCGCCGCTCATCCTCGGCTTCTTCATGATCATGGTCGACACCACGATCGTGAACATCGCCGTCCCGACGCTCCAGACCGAGCTCGACGCGTCGCTCGTCGCGGTCGGCTGGGTGAACAGCGCCTACCTGCTCTCCTACGCCGTGCTGCTCCTGCTCGCCGGGCGGCTCGGGGACCGCTACGGCCCCAAGCCCGTGTTCGTAGTCGGGCTCGCGGTCTTCACGCTCGCGTCCGCGTGGTGCGGACTCTCGGGCTCGATCGGCATGCTCATCGCCGCGCGCGTGGTCCAGGGCGTCGGCGCGGCGCTCATGACGCCGCAGACCATGGCGATGATCACGCGCGTCTTCCCGCCGCGGCAGCGCGGTGCGGCCATGGGCCTGTGGGGCGCGACCGCCGGCGTCGCGACGATCGCCGGACCGCTGCTCGGCGGCGTGTTCGTCGAGTCGTGGGGCTGGGAGTGGATCTTCTTCGTCAACGTGCCGGTCGGCGTCGTCGCGCTGTGGTTCGCGCTCACGCGCCTGCCGCGCCTCGCGACGAACAAGCGCTCGTTCGACGTCCTCGGCGTCGTGCTCTCGGTCGTCGGCCTGTTCGCGGTCGTCTTCGGCCTCCAGGAGGGCGAGACGTACGACTGGGGCACCATCACCGGGCCGATCACGGTCTGGGGCGTCATCGGTGCCGGGCTGCTCGTGCTCGTGGGCTTCGTCCTGTGGCAGCGCCACCTCGGCGACGGCGCGCTGCTGCCCCTCAAGCTCTTCCGCTCCCGCAACTTCTCGCTCGCGAACGTCGCGGGCATGTCCGTCTCGTTCGCGATGATCGGGATCTTCTTCCCGCTGACGATCTTCCTGCAGTCCATCCTCGGGCTCTCGCCGCTGCACGCCGCCCTCGTCAACCTGCCCGGGTCGCTCGTCTCCGGGATCGTGGCCCCGCTCGCCGGTCGCCTGTCGGACAAGGTGCCCGCCAAGTGGGTCGTGGCGACCGGGTTCGGCGTCCTCGCGGTCGCGATCGGGTGGCTCGCCGCCGTCGTCGGGCCGGGGGTGTCGGTCGCGACGATCGTGCTCCCGATGACGCTGTTCGGCATCGGTACCGGCTGCGTGTTCTCGCCGCTCGCCAACCTCGCGACGTCGGGCCTCGACCACCGCACCGCGGGCGCCGGGGCGGGCGCGTTCAACACCACGCGCCAGGTGGGCGGCGTCATCGGCTCGGCGGCGATCGTCGCGACGCTCACCGCGCGCCTCGCCGTCACCCTCCCTGCCGCCGCGCAGGACGCGGCGGCCTCCCTCCCCGAGCAGTTCCGCCAGCAGTTCGTCGACGGGTTCGCGAACGCCGGCTCCCTGCAGGGCGGCGCGGGCGGGTCATTCGACCTCCCGCCCGGGGTGCCCGACGACGTCGCGCGCCAGGTGACCGACGCCGCCACCGCCGCCTTCCACCAGGGATTCGCGACCGCCGTCGGGCAGACGCTCGCGGTCACCGCCGCGGTCCTGGTCCTCGGCTTCGTGTGCGCGATCGCGATGGCGCCGAAGCACGTCGAGCACTGACCCGCGAGATCGGCCCGTGCGTCGCGAGATCGGCCCCCCGAGGGTCGATCTCGGACGCTCGGGCCGATCTCGTGGAGCACGCACCCGCACGATCCCGTGAACGGAGGGTTAAACCTCGCCCCGGAGGTGTGTCGGGGGTGGTGAGCCGAATCACACGGGCGTAGTTTCGAGGGGACGGACGGCACCACCGCCGTCCTCCGGGAGGCCAGCTGATGGGGTTCACGCTCCGCTCAGGAGGGCCGGCACCGGCGCTGCTGAGCCGTGGCACCCACGGCCCGACGGCCGGTCGCCTGCCTCGCCCAGAGAGAGAACGGCGCCCGCGCGCCGGAGGGGAGCCCTCGTGGTCCGCACCTCACCCACCACCCCCACCCCGCAGGACGACGCGCGAGACGACGCGCGTCGCACGTTCGTCGTCGACACCTCGGTCCTGCTGAGCGACCCCCGCGCGATCGGGCGGTTCGCCGAGCACGACGTCGTCCTCCCGGTCGTCGTCATCACCGAGCTGGAGGCCAAGCGCCACCACGCGGAGTTGGGGTACTTCGCCCGCAGCGCGCTGCGCATGCTCGACGACCTGCGCGTCAGGCACGGCCGTCTCGACGCCCCGATCCCGGTCGGCGACGTGGGCGGGACCCTGCGCGTCGAGCTCAACCACACCGACCCGGACGTCCTCCCCGCCGGCTTCCGGCTGGGCGACAACGACACGCGCATCCTGTCGGTCGCCGCGAACCTCGCGGCGGAGGGGCACGACGTGACGGTCGTGTCCAAGGACCTGCCGATGCGGGTCAAGGCGTCGGCGGTGGGGCTGCGCGCGGAGGAGTACCGCCACGAGCTCGCCGTCGACTCCGGTTGGACGGGCATGGGGGAGATCTCCTTCACGGACGCCGAGGCGGCGTCGCTCTGGGAGCACGAGTCCGTCGAGCTCACGAGCCTCGACCCGGAGGTCGTCGAGGCCGCCGGGCCGCTGCACTGCCACACGGGGCTCGTCGTGCACTCCCCGCGCGGGTCCGCGCTCGGGCGCGTCACCGCCGACAAGCACGTGCAGCTCGTGCGCGGGGACCGCGAGCTCTTCGGGCTGCACGGTCGCTCGGCCGAGCAGCGTGTCGCGATCGACCTGCTCCTCGACGAGTCCGTCGGGATCGTGTCGCTCGGTGGCCGGGCGGGGACGGGCAAGTCGGCGCTCGCGCTGTGCGCGGGTCTCGAGGCGGTGATGGAGCGCCGGCAGCACCGCAAGGTCATGGTGTTCCGCCCGCTCTACGCGGTGGGCGGACAGGAGCTCGGCTACCTCCCCGGCTCCGAGGCCGAGAAGATGAACCCGTGGGCGCAGGCCGTCTACGACACGCTCGGCGCGCTCGTCTCGCCCCAGGTGCTCGACGAGGTGATCGACCGCGAGATGCTCGAGGTGCTCCCGCTCACGCACATCCGCGGGCGCTCGCTCCACGACGCGTTCGTCATCGTCGACGAGGCCCAGTCGCTCGAGCGCAACGTGCTGCTCACCGTGCTCTCGCGCATCGGGCAGTCGTCGCGCGTCGTCCTCACGCACGACGTCGCGCAGCGCGACAACCTGCGCGTCGGACGGCACGACGGCGTCGCCGCGGTCATCGAGGCGCTCAAGGGCCACCCGCTGTTCGCGCACGTGGCGCTCACGCGCTCCGAGCGCTCGCCCGTCGCCGCCCTGGTCACGGAGATGCTCGAGTCGATCGAGGTCTGACCCGCCGCGAGGTAGAGGCCTGGTCATGACCGGGCCCCTACCTCGCGGTACCGGAGCTTTACCTCGCGGTACCGGGGTTCTCTCTCGAGCGGGGGCGGGTGCGCGGGTGGACGAGGACCACCGCGAGGACTCCGACGGCGGCGCCCAGGACCGTGTCCAGAGCGCGGTCGAGCGCGAGCCCGGCCGGGTCGGCCGGGTGTGCGAGCGACGTCATGAGGAGCGCCATGGGCGTGATGGTGAGCATCGCGAGACCGTAGTGGCGTCCCACGATCGTCTCGGTCACGGTCTGGAGCACCACGACGACCGCGGCCGTCCCCCAGAACCCGAGCGGCGCGGCGAGCAGCGGCCACGCGAGCAGCGCGCCCGCGACGGTGCCGGCCCCGCGCTGGAGCGCCCGCACGACGGCGTGGCGCGCCGACTCGCCCTGGAGGACGGCGGTCGAGCCCATGGTCGCCCAGGCGGCGTGCCCGAGGCGGGCGACCGCGGCGACACCGCCGGCGACGAGCCCGGAGATCCCGACGCGCGCCGTCGCGAGCCGCCACGGGCCACGGACGCGGGACCGCGCCTGGGCGGTGAGCGAGGTACGGACGGGTGCCGCGGTGTCGTCCCGCGGGACGCCCAGGGCGTCGAGCGCCCGCTCGATCTCGTCGAGCTCGCGGGCGAGAGCCGGGACGGCGCCCCGGGGCAGACGCCACGACGCGTCGTCGGCGAGCACGTCGCGCGCCCGGGCGACCGCGAGCCGTGCCGCGCGGGCGGCGTGCCGGCTCGGCACGGGGGACGCGGCGTCGGTCGGCCGCGCGCCGGGGGCGGCGTCCCGACCGTGAGAGGCCTCTCGCGCGACGGCCGCCGACGCGCCCGCCCCGCGTGAGACCTCTCGCGCGGCGACCGCCGACGTGCCCGCCCCGGGCGGGGCCTCTCGCGCGGCGACCGTGACGGCGTCGGCGGCGCGCCGGACGGCGAGACGCGCGGGCGCTGTGGGCCGTACGAGCGCACCGGCCATGCAGACGAGCCACGCGAGGAGCGCGCCGGACGCGCCGGCGAGCACGCGGGGAACGAGGTCGCCGAGATCCGGGGATCCGGCGAGGCCCGCCCCGGCGGCGAAGACGACGATCGTCGCGCCCGGGGGGCCGGTCCGGACGAGGAGGCAGAACGCCGTCGCGCCCGCAGCGAGCGCCGCGACGGCCGCGGTCGTCGCGAGCGTGGGCGCGCCGACGACGGCCAGGAGCGTGAACAGGGCGATCGTCCCCGTCATCAGAGCCCCCACCGTGGCGAGGAGGGCGGCGCGGCGACGATAGGGGTCGTAGCGCCCGTAGAGCGAGGTCAGGGCGCCGAGCGAGGCGAACGCAGCGAGGTCGGGACGGCCGAGCAGGCCTGGCACCGCGATCGCGAGCGCGACGGCGGCGCCGCACCGCAGCGCGGCGGCGAGCGTCGCGTCGGCAGGGTTCACGTGGAGGGCGGCACGCAGGTGGGCGGGGTCGAGGACGTCCTGCGCCGCGGCGCGCACGGGTGCGAGCGCGGCGACCGCGGGGGACGGGAGAGGCGGGAGGAGAGGCATGTCCGTCCCAGGGTAGCGGTCGTTCCAGAATGTTTCACCAGTGAAATACTGTGATGCCCGCCCTATCCTGGTCCTGTGGACTACGTGGACCGCGTGCGAGCGGAGTGGGCCGAACAGCGGCCGGACCTCGACACCTCGACCTCCGCCGTCGGGGCGCGGCTGCGCCGCGTCGCGGGCCTCCTCGAGGGCGCGCTCGAACGCTCGGCGGCGCGCCACGACGTCTCGCGCGCGGAGTTCGACGTGCTCGCCGCGCTGCGGCGCGCCGGGCGTCCGCTGCGCGCGGGGGAGGTGACCACGATGACCGGCGCCCCCGGTGCGTCCATCACCAAGCGCCTCGACCGGCTCGAGCGCGCCGGGCTCGTCGAGCGCACCGTCGCCGAGCGCGACCGGCGCGGCGTGCTCGTCGCCCTCACGGGGGACGGGGTCGCGCTCGTCGACGAGGTCTTCCCGCAGCAGCTCGACCGGGAGCGCGCGGCGCTCGCGGACCTCGACGCGGACGAGCGTGCCGAGCTCGCACGGCTGCTCGGCGTCGTCCTGCGCCGCCTCGACCCGGTCGACTACTGACCGCGGGTCGCGGCGCTCGACCGCTGCAGAGCCCGGACGGCGAGAGCCGGGCGGGGTGCGCGCGCACCCCGCCCGGCTCTCGGGCGGAACGGTCGGTCCGGCGGGTCAGGCCTGCGGCGGGCGCGTCATCGACAGCACGTCGAGCGCCTCGTCGAGCTGCGCCTCGGTGACCTCGCCGCGCTCGACGAAGCCGAGGTCGATCACGGCCTGGCGGACGGTGAGGCCCTCCTTGACGGAGTGCTTCGCGACCTTGGCGGCCGCCTCGTAGCCGATCACGCGGTTGAGCGGCGTGACGATCGACGGCGAGGACTCGGCGAGCGCGAGCGCGCGCTCGACGTTCGCCGTGATGCCCGCGACGGTCTTGTCCGCGAGCACGCGCGACGCGTTCGCGAGGAGGCGGATCGACTCGAGGACGCCCTGGGCGATGACGGGGATCTGCACGTTGAGCTCGAACGAGCCCGACGCGCCGGCCCACGCCACGGTCGCGTCGTTGCCGATCACGCGCGCGGCGACCATGAGCACGGCCTCGGGGACCACCGGGTTCACCTTGCCCGGCATGATCGAGCTGCCCGGCTGGAGGTCGGGGATGAAGATCTCGCCGAGGCCCGTGTTGGGGCCGGAGCCCATCCAGCGCAGGTCGTTGCAGATCTTGGTGAGCGACACCGCGATGGTGCGCAGCGCGCCCGAGAGCTCGACGAGGCCGTCGCGCGAGGACTGCGCCTCGAAGTGGTCGCGGGCCTCCGTGAGTGGCAGGCCCGTGTCCTCGACCAGCAGCGCGATGACGCGCTGAGGGAACCCGGCGGGCGTGTTGATGCCAGTACCGACGGCGGTGCCGCCGAGCGGGACCTCCGCGGCGCGGGGGAGCGCCGACTCCAGCCGCTCGACGCCGTAGCGGATCGCCGCGGCGTAGCCGCCGAACTCCTGCCCGAGCGTGACGGGCGTCGCGTCCATGAGGTGCGTCCGGCCCGACTTCACGACGGTCGCGAACTCCGCCGACTTCGTCTCGAGCGCGTCGGCCAGGTGGCCGAGCGCGGGCACGAGGTCCCGCACGACCCCGGCGGTCGCGGCGACGTGCACCGACGTCGGGAACACGTCGTTGGAGGACTGCGAGGCGTTCACGTGGTCGTTCGGGTGCACGTCGCGCCCGAGCGAGCGCGTGGCGAGCGTCGCGAGGACCTCGTTCGTGTTCATGTTCGACGACGTCCCGGACCCGGTCTGGTAGACGTCCACCGGGAAGTGCGCGTCGTGCGCGCCGGAGGCGACCTCGTCGGCCGCGGCGACGATGGCGGCGGCGACGTCCTCGTCGAGCACGCCGAGCTCGGCGTTCGCCCGGGCCGCGGCCTTCTTCACGCGTGCGAGGGCCTCGATGTGGCCGCGCTCGAGCGGGGTGCCGGAGATCGGGAAGTTCTCCACGGCGCGCTGCGTCTGCGCGCGGTAGAGAGCCTGCGCGGGGACGCGCACCTCGCCCATGGTGTCGTGCTCGATGCGGTACTCGGTCGTCGGTGCGGTCTCGCCGGCGACGCCGCCGGAGGCCTCGGGAGATGCAGTCATGGGGCCATCCTGCCGCACCGCGCGCGGGCTCCCGCAACCCGCGTGACCGAGGTCACGCGGGTCGCGGGAGGCGTCGTCCGGACGCGTGGACGGGGTCTCAGGCGTCGGCGAGGGGCGCCTCGCCGACGTCGCCCACGACGTCGACCAGGTGGGCGCGGCCCTCGGCGAAGTCGTACTCGACGCCGACGATCGCGCAGCGCCCGTCCGCGACCGCGGCCGCGAGGCCGGCGGAGTACGAGTGGAGCATGTCGACCGTGTTGCGCACGTGCTCGCGGCGCAGCACGGCGGGGTCGAGGTTCTCGAGCGAGCCGTTCCCGGCGCCCGTGATCTTCGCGATCGACGGGATGACCCGGTCGACGACGGCCCGGACGAACCCGTCCGCCTGGGCGCCGGTCGTCAGCGTGTCCACCGCGGCACCGACGGCGCCGCACGAGTCGTGACCGAGCACGACGACGAGCGGCGCGGACAGGATCTCGACGCCGTACTCGATCGACCCGAGCACGGTCGTGTCGACGACGTGGCCCGCGGTGCGCACGACGAACATGTCGCCGAGGCCCTGGTCGAAGATGATCTCCGCCGCGACGCGCGAGTCCGAGCACCCGAACAGCACCGTGTGCGGGTGCTGTGCCGCCGAGGTCTCCCGCCGTCGGTCCGCGCCCTGCGACGGGTGGAGCGGGGCGTCGGCGACGAAGCGGTCGTTGCCGGACCGCAGCGTCGCCCACGCCTCGGCGGGGGTGAGCGAACGGGCCGGCGGTGCGGGGGTGGGAGAGGTCATGGCTCCCATCATCGCGTACCGCGCGGCCCTCATGACGTGCCCGTTCGCATGGCGGGCCGCGCCCGGGAGGTGTAGCCATGGAGGGTGACACCCCGGAGACGGGGGAAGCCGCGACCGAGGGGAGCCGACGTGCGCCGACGCACCCGAGCACTCGCCGTCCTGGTCGCCGCGGGGCTCGTGGCGCCGCTCGCCGCGTGCGGCCCGGGCGACGACGGGACGCCGGTGCTCACGTGGTACATCAACCCGGACAACGGCGGGCAGGCCGACATCGCCGCGGCCTGCACGGAGGCCGCCGGGGGCGCGTACCGGATCCAGACCGAGCTCCTGCCCCGCGACGCCGCGTCGCAGCGCGAGCAGCTCGCCCGCCGCCTCGCGGCGAAGGACTCGTCGATCGACATCATGAGCCTCGACCCGGTGTTCATCGCCGAGTTCGCGGAGGCCGACTTCCTCGCCCCGGTGCCCGCCGACGTCGCCGACGCGACGACGCAGGACGTCGTGCAGGGCGCGATCGACGCGTCGACGTGGAAGGACGAGCTGGTCGCCATCCCGTTCTGGGCCAACACGCAGCTCCTCTGGTACCGCAAGTCGGTCGCCGAGGCCGCGGGGCTCGACATGTCGCAGCCCGTCACGTGGGACCAGATCATGCAGGCCGCGCAGGACCAGGACAAGCTCCTCGCGGTCCAGGGTGCCAAGGCCGAGTCGCTGACGGTGTGGATCAACGCGCTCGTCGAGGGCGCGGGCGGACACATCCTCGAGAACCCGGAGGCGCCCGCGGACGAGGTGAAGCTCGGCCTCGACACCGACGCGGGCAGGGCCGCGGCGACCATCATCGGGGAGATCGGCACGTCCGGCGTCGGCGGTCCGGGGCTGCCGAGCGAGGACGAGCCGGCCTCCCTGACGAAGTTCCAGGGCGACCGCGGGTCGTTCATGGTCAACTGGCCGTTCGTCTGGTCCTCCACCCAGAGCGCGGTCGACGCGGGGTCGCTCGACCAGTCCCTGCTCGACGACATCGGCTGGGCCCTCTACCCGCAGACCACCGAGGGCGAGGACGCCCGCCCGCCGTACGGCGGGATCTCGCTCGGCATCGGGGCGTTCGGCAAGCACACCGACCTCGCGTACGAGGCGGCGCAGTGCATCGTCAGCCCGGAGAACCAGGCCGAGTACTTCGTGACCAACGGGAACCCCGCGGCGAGCATCAAGGCCTACGACGACCCCGACGTCCAGAAGGCCTTCCCCATGTACGACGTCATCCGCGACTCGCTCGACCAGGCCGCGCCGCGACCGCAGACGCCGTTCTACAACGAGGTCTCCACGGGCCTGCAGCAGACGTGGTACCCGCCGGCGTCGGTCGACCCCGACACGACCCCGCAGCAGTCCACCGAGTTCATCACCGCCGTCCTGCGAGGGGAGCGACTCCTGTGAACGCCGGACCTCCCGCCGAGCCCGCACCCCGCGGCCGGCACGCCTCCACGCCGTCGACCACCACCGACGACGCGCCGACGCGTCGCGCCCCGGAGTTGCGCCGCGAGCACCGGGACGACGCCCGCGGCGCGCCCGACGCCGCCGCGAAGGCCGCGCGCAGCGACCGGGCCCGCGCCGAGGCGCGCCTCGGGTGGTACCTCGCCGGACCGGCGTTCGTCGTCATGCTCGCCGTGACGCTGTACCCGATCCTCCAGGCGGTCTACGACTCGCTCTTCAACTACAAGCTCACCGCCCCGGACGACCGCGCGTTCGTCGGGCTCAACAACTACGTCGTGATCCTCACGGACTCGGTGTGGTGGCGAGACCTCGGCGTCACGCTCTTCATCACGGTCGTCACGGTGCTCGTCGAGCTCGTCCTCGGCTTCGCGCTCGCGCTCGTCATGCACCGCGCGATCAAGCGCCTGCGCGGGCTCCTGCGCACCGCGATCCTCGTGCCCTACGGGATCATCACGGTCGTCTCGGCGTTCGCGTGGTTCTACGCGTTCGACATCACGTCCGGGTACGTCAACCACTGGTTCGACTGGGTCCCGGGGATCGGCCCCGACCTCAACTGGTTCGCGCAGCAGGGCACGAGCCTGTTCGTCATCATCATGTCCGAGGTCTGGAAGACGACGCCGTTCATCTCCCTCCTCCTGCTCGCCGGACTCGCGCAGGTGCCGGGCGACCTCGAGGAGGCCGCCAAGGTCGACGGCGCGACCGCGTGGCAGCGGTTCACGCGGGTCATCGTGCCGAACATGAAGGCCGCGATCATGGTCGCCGTCCTGTTCCGCGCTCTCGACGCGTTCCGCATCTTCGACAACGTCTTCATCATGACGAACGGGGCCAACGGCACCGAGGTGCTCTCGCTGCTCGCGTACCGGACCTCGATCGGCCAGCTCCAGATCGGCATGGGCTCGGCGATCTCCGTGCTGCTGTTCCTGTGCGTCGTGCTCATCTGCTTCGTCGCGATCAAGCTCTTCAAGGTGGATCTCGCCGGCGCGAGGGGGGAGAAGTGATGGGCAGCGTCCTCAGCACCCGGGCCAAGATCTGGTGGGCCGTCATCACGGTCGTCGTCCTCGTCGGGGCGCTGTTCCCCGTCCTGTCGATCTTCATGACGAGCTTCAAGGGGCCCAGCGACATCAACTCCGGGACCTTCCTGCCGCCGCAGTGGAGCACCGCGAACTACGAGCAGATCCTCGCCTCGGGCGGTTCGGCGCAGGAGCTGTTCCTGTCGGCGCTGCGCAACTCCATCGGCATCTCGCTCATCGCGACCCTCATCGCCGTCGTGCTCGCCACGCTGTGCGCGTACGCCATCGCGCGCCTGAACTTCCCGGGCAAGCGCCTCATCCTCACGACGGCGCTCGGCGTCTCGATCTTCCCGGTCGTCTCGATCGTCACGCCGCTGTTCAACCTCTGGCGCAACATCGGCCTGTACGACACGTGGCTGGGCCTCATCATCCCGTACCTGTCGCTCACGCTCCCGATCTCCATCTGGACGCTCGCCGCGTTCTTCCGGCAGATCCCGTGGGAGCTCGAGCAGGCGGCCCAGGTCGACGGCGCGACGCCGTGGCAGGCGTTCCGCAAGGCGATCGTCCCGCTCGCCGCGCCGGGCGTCTTCACGACGGCGCTCATCGCCTTCTTCATCGCCTGGAACGACTTCGTCTACGGCATCTCGCTCACGTCGACGAGCGCGGCCCGTCCCGTCCCGGCGGCGCTCGCGTTCTTCACGGGGGCGTCGTACTTCGAGGAGCCGACCGGCGCGATCTCCGCGGCGGCCGTCGTGGTGACGATCCCGGTCGTCGTCCTCGTCGTGCTCTTCCAGCGTCAGATCGTCTCCGGCCTGACCCAGGGGGCGGTGAAGGGATGAGCACGACCGATCGCCGGGGGACCACCCGGCAGCCGACCCCGCTGCCCGCCGCGGCACCGCCGCGCCCCGCCCGCGTCGTCGGGCACCGTGCCGCACGCCGAACCCGAGGAGAGAGCTGATGGCGTCGATCACCCTCAAGGACATCGTCAAGCGCTACGGCGACGGGTTCCTCGCGGTGGACCGCGTGAACCTCGACATCGCCGACGGCGAGTTCGTCATCCTCGTCGGCCCGTCCGGCTCGGGGAAGTCGACGGTCCTGCGCATGATCGTCGGGCTCGAGGACATCACCTCGGGCGAGCTCGACATCGACGGCACGCGCGTCAACGAGAAGGCGCCGCGCGAGCGCGACCTCGCGATGGTGTTCCAGAACTACGCGCTGTACCCGCACCTCACGGTCGCGGAGAACATCGCCTTCCCGCTGCGCCTCGCCAAGGGCAAGCACAGCGAGGAGGAGATCCGCGAGAAGGTCGAGCGCGCGGCCGACATGCTCGACCTCCGCGAGCACCTGGACCGCAAGCCCGCGAACCTGTCCGGCGGCCAGCGCCAGCGCGTCGCGATGGGGCGCGCGATCGTGCGCGACGCGAAGGCGTTCCTCTTCGACGAGCCCCTGTCCAACCTCGACGCCAAGCTGCGCGGGCAGACACGCACGGAGATCGCCCGGCTCCAGCGGCGCCTCGGCACGACGACCGTCTACGTCACCCACGACCAGACCGAGGCCATGACGCTCGGCGACCGCGTCGCGGTGCTGCGCCGCGGCGTCCTCCAGCAGGTCGCGAGCCCGCGCGGGCTCTACGAGCAGCCCGTCAACCTGTTCGTGGCGGGGTTCATCGGCACGCCGCCCATGAACTTCCTGCCGGGCGAGGTGTCGGGCGGGCGGATCACGCTGCCGTTCGGCGAGTTCGACATGCCGGAGAACGTCGCGTCGGTCGTGGGCGACCGGAGCCTCGTCATCGTGGGGCTGCGGCCCGAGCACTTCGAGGACGCGCGGCTCGTGGACCCGTCCAAGAAGGACCGCGGCCACACGTTCGAGATCCAGATCGACGTCACGGAGTGGCTCGGGGCGGAGCTCTACGCGTACGTGCCGTTCGACATGCACGAGTCCGTGAAGGGCCAGCTCGAGGAGCTGGACCGCGAGCTCGACGGCGAGGGACTGCGCAGCCAGTTCGTCGTCGCCCTGGACTCCGCGTCGCGCGTGCGCGACGGCGACACGACGGAGCTGTGGTTCGACCCGACGAAGATGATGATCTTCGACCCCGAGACGAGCGAGAACCTCACGCGCGACGACGCCGAGGCGGACCGCATCGAGGAGGAGAACGCCGAGGACCGCAAGCGGTCGCTGGAGCGAGCCCAGAAGCAGGACGCCCAGGTCTGAGGTGCCGTGCCGGCCGCCCGGGCGACCTGCCCGGGCGGCCGACACGCGCCGGGACCGGCTCAGGCGGTCGTGAGCTCGGTGCGGCGCGGTGGGTTGGCGCCGGCGCGCGAGACGGTGACGGCGGCGACGGCGGCGCAGCGCTCGAGGAGGCGGGTGAGCGTGGCGGTGTCGACGGCGCGCAGGGCGTCGCGGCGGTCGGCGCCGAGCAGGCCGGCGTCCCAGAGCCCGTCCAGGAGCGCGCCCATGAAGGAGTCGCCCGCGCCGACGGTGTCCACGACCTCGACCCGCGGGGCCGTGACGCGCTGCTCGCCTGCCGCGGTCAGGGCGAGGGCGCCCTCGCCGCCGTAGGTGACGACGACGAGCGCGGGGCCGAGCGCGAGCCAGTCGCGCGCGACCGCGACGGGGTCCGTCCCGGGCGCGAGCCAGGCGAGGTCCTCGTCGCTGACCTTGACGACGTCGGCGAGCGCGACGAGCGCCTCGATCCGGGCGCGGGCGTCGGCGGGGTCGCCCATGAGCGCGGGGCGGGCGTTGGGGTCGTAGGTGATCGTCGCGGTGTCGCGCGCGGCGGCGACCAGGGCGCGCACGTCGGACGCGCCGGGCTCCAGGACCGCGGCGATCGAGCCCGTGTGCACGGCGAGCGTGCCGGTGCCCGGGGCGGTGCCGGCCGGGACGCGCCACTCCAGGTCGAACTCGTAGCTGGCCGCGCCCTGGGCGTCGAGGTGGGCGGTGGCGACGCTCGTGGAACCGGCCCCGGTGCTGCCGGGGGTGAGGGTCACGGCGGAGTCGTCGAGCCAGGCCCGGATCGCGTCCCCGTGCGCGTCGGGCGCGACCCACGTGGCCAGACGCGCGTCGCGCCCGAGGCGCCCGAGGGTCAGCGCGACGTTCGCCAGGCTGCCACCGGGGTGCTCGTCGACGCTGCCGTCGGCGCGGTGCACCACGTCGATCAACGCCTCACCGACCACGAGCACGTGCTCGTGGCGCTCCGGGGCGCCGTCGGTCGCGGGGGCGGCGGGGGAGGTGCTCATCAGTCGTCTCCGGTGGTGTCGTCGGGGGTCTCGTCGGACTCGTCGTGCGTGCCTCCCGCGTCCTGGGAGCGTGCGGCGTCGAGCCGGGCCCGCGCACCGTCGAGCCACTCCTGGCAGCGCGCTGCCAGCGCCTCGCCGCGCTCCCAGAGCGCGAGCGAGGCCTCGAGGGGCTCGCCGCCGGCCTCGAGCCGCGCGACGACCTGCACGAGCTCGTCGCGCGCCTGCTCGTACGAGAGCGTCGCGACGTCGGTCGTGACAGCGTTGTCAAAGGAACTCACGGCAGTATTCAACCCCATCTGTGCGTCGTGGTCGGAACGGGCGTCCGGGAACCGGCCGCCGCGGGGCGCGGGAGGCGCCTCACGGCGCGCCCCGGGGGACGTCGGGCGAGGGCCCGCCGGTGTGCGGGGGGTCGCCGTCGTGCGTGGCGGCCACCGCCGCGTCGAGCCCGCCACGGGCGAGCCGCACGCGGACCACGTCTCCCACCGCGACGTCGTCGGGGGAGCGGACCACGTGTCCGTCCGCCCGCTGCACGACGGCGTACCCCCGCTCGAGCGTCGACGCCGGCGACAGGGCGCGGACCTGGGCCTCCAACCGGCCCACCTCGCCCGAGGCGCGCACGAGCCGCGTGTCGAGAGCTCGTCGTGCGCGGTCGCGCAGCGCGGCCACGCGCTCGGCGTGGTCGGCGAGCATCGTGTGGGGCGCGGCCAGGACCGGGCGGGACCGGAGGCCGTCGAGCAGGGCCTGCTCGCGTGCCACGCGCCCCGCGATCGCCGTACGCAGCCGGTGGCGCCCCTGGACCAGGCGGGCCCGCTCCTCCGCGACGTCCGGGACGACGCGCCGCGCGGCGGCCGTCGGCGTGGACGCGCGGTAGTCCGCCACGAGGTCGAGGAGCGGGCTGTCCGTCTCGTGCCCGATCGCGCTGACGAGCGGGGTCCGGCACGCCGCCGCGAGCCGGACGAGGGCCTCGTTCGAGAACGGCAGCAGGTCCTCCACCGCGCCGCCGCCGCGCGCGACGACGATCACCTCGACGTCCGGGTCGGCGTCCAGCGCGCGGATCGCGTCGCCCACCTGCTGGACGGCGTGCGCCCCCTGGACCGCGACCTCCCGGATCTCGAACCGGACCCGGGGCCAGCGGGCGCGCGCGTTGACCACCACGTCGTGCTCGGCCTTGGACTCCCGGCCGCACACCAGCCCGACGACCTTCGGCAGGAACGGCAGCGGCCGCTTGCGGTCGGCGTCGAACAGCCCCTCGGCGGCGAGGACGCGCTTGAGGTGCTCGATGCGCGCGAGCAGGTCGCCGACGCCGACCGGGCGGATCTCGCGCGCCTGGAGCTGGAGCGAGCCGCGCCGCGCCCAGAAGACCGGCTTGGCGTGCACGACGACGTGCGCGCCCTCCGCGAGCGGCGTGCCGTCCAGGACGCGCGTGGCCGCGGACACGGGCAGGGACATGTCCAGGTCCGTGTCGCGCAGCGTGAGGAAGGCGGTCGACGTCCCCGGCCTCCGGTTGAGCTGCACGACCTGGCCCTCGACCCACACAGGGGCCATCCGCTCCACGTACTGCTCGATCTTGCGGGCGAGGAGACGCACCGGCCACGGGTGCTCCGCGCTCGTCTCGAGCGCGCGCGCCGGGAGCGGGCCACGGTCCCCGGGCCGGGAGCCCCGCGCGGACGCGCCCGACCGGGGGACGTCGTCGGGCGGGGGGAGCGAGGCGGTCACGGGTCCAGCCTGCCGTACCCCACCCACGTCCACCCGGCGCGCCCACCGGTCGACGCGTGCGGCGCGGGGGACGCGCGGTCGCTCACGGGGCGAGCAGGTCGACCGTCACGAGCCGGTACCCCTGGGCGCGCAGGTCGTCGATGATGCCGGGCACGGCGTCGACCGTCGTGGCGTGGATGTCGTGCATGAGGACGACGCTCCCCGGCCGGGCGCCCTCGACGGCGCGCCGTCGGGTCTCGGCGGCGTCCTTGGTCTTCCAGTCGAGCGTGTCCAGGTTCCAGAGGATCACCTGCAGCCCCGTGCGGGTCGCGATCGACCGGACACGGTCGTCGACGTCGCCGTAGGGCGGGCGCAAGAACGTCGGCGTCGCGCCGGACGCCGTGGTGATCGCCTCCTGGGTGCGCTCGAGCTCGGCGCGCACCTCGTCGTCGTCGAGCGTCGTGAGCTGGGGGTGGTCCCACGTGTGGTTCGCGAGCAGGTGCCCCGCGGCGGCCGTGTCCCGCACCACGTCGGGGCGCTTCTCGACGTTGGTCCCGACGAGGAAGAACGTCGCGGTGACGTGCTTCTCGGCGAGCGTCCGCAGCAGCCGCTCGGTGTCCGCGCCGGGCCCGTCGTCGAACGTCAGCGCGACGCACCGGTCGACCGCGCAGTCCACGCCCTGCGCGCGTCCCAGCTCGCGGCGCTGCTGCAGCGTCAGCGCCAGCCGGTCGCTCCACACCGCCTCCGTGGCGGCGAGCACGGCGTCCCGCTGTGCCACCGTCTCGGCGACGGGTGCGCCGCCCACCCCGGCGTCGAGCGTCGTGCCGGCGGCGGCGAGCGCGGTGTCGAGCGCCGTGCGGTGCGCCTCGTCCGAGACGAGCCCCGCCGACTCCGCGAGCACGGGGCGCCCCTCCGTCACGGCGTCCTCCAGCCCGTCGTAGGCCCACTGCTGCCACGCCGTCGCGACGTCGTGCGTCGCCACGGCGACCGCCGACGTCGCGTCGTCGAGCTCCTCCGGAGACGGAGCGGACCCCGTGACGACCTCGAACCGCCGCTCCGGCAGATCGCGGGGGAAGAACGGGTTCGGGCGCGAGAGCGCGTCGACCGTGCGGACCTCGACCGGGTACTCGACGGGCGTCCCGAGGAGCGTCGCGGCGTCCGGCAGCGCGGCTGCCAGCGGGTCCCGCACGGCGGCGTCCGCGACCTGGCCGTCGCTCTGCGTCAGCACGGCGCCGCCGACCACGTCCGCGACGGCGAGCGCGGCGAGGCGGGGCACGTACGCCGCCTCCGCCGCGGCACGGGCGGTCGCGGCGTCGTGCTCGGCCTGCTCGACGTCGGCGTGGTACCGGTCGACGGACGCGACCCACCGGTCGTGCTCCACCGACGCCGCGAGGACCAGCGCGCCTGCCACCACGACCGCGACGCCGGGCACGAGCCACCACCACGTGCGCCGCCTCCTCCGCCCGGGCTCGGCAGGTCCGGCGGGGTCGGTGGTTCCCGCGGACTCGCCCGGGTCGGCGGCGGCGGGAGTCTCGGGGTCGGTCGGGTCGAGGTCGTCGGCCATCCCTCGATCCTCACGGCCGCCCGGAGGTCCGGCGACCGGGAGGGCCGTCCCGCGCGGGTGAGATCCGTCTCGGCGCTCCGGCGTCCTCGCGCGGACGCGGGGGAGGGACGGTGGAGCACCGGCGGCGGTGCTGTGACGAGGGCGGGAGGAGTGCGGGCACGGGCGACGGGTGACGGGCCTCACCGGGGTCGGCGCGCGGGCGCTCGCCTAGACTCGAGGCGTGAGCGACCTTCCCGCCGGCTCGTCCGCGCACCCGTCCGACCGCCCCGCCGTCCCGTCGGAGGCGGTCCTGCCGAGCGTCGCGCCGCGCAAGCGCGTCCTGCTCGCCGCGCCCCGCGGCTACTGCGCGGGTGTGGACCGTGCCGTCGTCGCGGTCGAGAAGGCGCTCGAGCACTACGGCGCTCCGGTGTACGTGCGCAAGGAGATCGTGCACAACAAGTTCGTCGTCGAGACGCTGAGCGAGCGCGGCGCGGTCTTCGTCGACGAGACCGACGAGGTGCCCGAGGGCGCGCGCGTCGTGTTCTCGGCGCACGGCGTCTCGCCCGCGGTCAAGGCGGCCGCGGCGGCGCGCAACCTCGACACGATCGACGCCACGTGCCCGCTCGTGACCAAGGTCCACAAGGAGGCCGTGCGCTTCGCCAAGGACGACTACGACATCCTCCTCATCGGCCACACGGGGCACGAGGAGGTCGAGGGCACGGCCGGCGAGGCGCCGGACCACGTCCAGGTCGTCGACTCGCCCGACCACGTCGACGACGTCGTGGTCCGCGACCCCGACAAGGTCGTGTGGATCTCGCAGACCACGCTGTCGGTCGACGAGACCATGGAGACGGTCCGCCGGCTGCGGGAGAGGTTCCCGACGCTCCAGGACCCGCCGAGCGACGACATCTGCTACGCGACGCAGAACCGCCAGGTCGCGGTGAAGAAGCTCGCACCGGACGCCGACGTCGTCATCGTCGTCGGCTCGGCGAACTCGTCGAACTCGGTGCGCCTCGTCGAGGTCGCGCTCCAGGCGGGTGCCGGTGCGTCCTACCGCGTCGACCGGGCGAAGGAGATCGACCCGGCCTGGCTCGACGGCGCGACGACCGTCGGGGTGACGTCGGGCGCGTCGGTGCCCGAGATCCTCGTGGACGACGTCCTCGCGTACCTCGCGGAGCGCGGGTTCGGTGAGGTCGAGGAGGTCCGCACCGCGACGGAGGACCTCATGTTCTCGCTGCCGCGCGAGCTGCGCGCGGACCTCACGTCGTCGGGCTCCGACGGCGGTCGTCCCGCCCGCGGTGGCCGCACCTCGCTCTCCGTCCAGCCCGTCTGACGGCGGGGTCGCCTGCAGCCGACGGTTCCGGGCGGGCCGTCAGGCGCTCGCCCCGCCGGCTGACGGCTCCCGACGGGAGTCCTCACGGTCCTCGGGGCGCTCGTCGATCGCGACCACGGACTCGTTCACGGACGCGAGCAGCTCGGGCGCGCTCACCGCGCTGAGCCGCGGGTTCACCGTCGGCGGCGTCGTGAGGTCGTCGTCCACGACGTGCAGGTCCGCGAACCGGCGCGCGCTGACGAGCACGCGCGTCTCGAGCGAGCCGACCGTCCGGTTGTAGGAGTCCGCGGCGCTCTGGAGCTGGCGTCCGAGCTTCGCGAGGTGCGACCCCATGACGGCGAGGCGACCGTGCAGCTCCTTGCCGAGCGTGAGCACCTGCTGGGCGTTGGTGGCGAGCGCGTCCTGGCGCCACGCGTACGCGATGGTCCGCAGCATGGCGACCATCGTCATGGGCGTGGCGATGACGACGTTCTTCGACACCGCGTGCTCGAGGAGCGACGGGTCCTGCTCGACGGCCGCCGAGAGGAACGACTCCGCGGGCACGAACATGACGACGAACTCGGGCGCCGGGCCGAACTGGTCCCAGTAGCGCTTGGCCCCGAGGTCGTCGACGTGCTTGCGCATGTGGCGAGCGTGCGCGGCGAGCCGGTCGGCGCGCACCGCGGGGTCGGTGGCGCCCTGCGCGTCGAGATAGCCGAGGAACGCGACCTTGGCGTCGACGACGACCTGCTTGCCCCCGGCGAGGCGTACCACCATGTCGGGTCGCAGCGCGCCGTCGTCGGTCGTGACCTGGTCCTGCTCCACGAAGTCGACGTGGGGGAGCATCCCGGCCGCCTCGACCACGCGGCGGAGCTGCAGCTCGCCCCACGCGCCGCGCACCTGCGACGACCGCAGCGCGGTGACGAGCTGCGACGTCTCGGCGCGCAGCAGCTCCGACGCGTCGCGGACCCCCCGCACCTGCTCGGCGAGGCTGCCGTGCGCCGCGAGCCGCGCACGCTCGGCCTCCGCGACCTCGGCGCGCACCTTCTCGAGCGCACCCGCGAGCGGCTCCACGAGGTGGCGCACCGCCTCCTCGCGGCGCTCCAGCTCCGCCGCGCCCTGCTCCTGGCTCCTGAGCAGGCGCTCCTCCGCCTGGACGAGGAACTGCTCCGTGCCCGCGGCCAGCACCTTGCGCGAGAGCGCCTCGAACTGCGCCTCGAGCCGGCGGTGGTCGCCCTGGACCTCCTCGACGCGGCGCTCGGCCGCGGCCCGCAGCTCGGCGAGCTGCTGCTCGTGCGTCGCCCGCGCGAGGTCGAGGCGCTCGTCCGCGCTGCGCTGCGCCGCGCCGAGCTGGCGCACGAAGCCCTCGCGCTCGGCCTCGAGCCGCTCCGCCAGCCCCGCGCCGCGCGCGGCCTCCTGCTGTGCCTGACCCAGGAGCTGGGTGAGGCGGCGGACCTCCGCCGCGGCGGCGTCGGGCGACGCGCGCCGCACGGTGAGGACGAGCGCGGCGCCGCCGACGAGCCCCAGCACGAGGCCGACCGCGAAGAGCAACCATCCCGAGGTGTCCATGGCGGCACCCTCCCACGGGGGACCGACACGACGGGTCCGACACGTCGCGCGCCCCGTCCCGGTGGACACCTCGTGACAAAAGGCACCGCCCGGCGTCGGGACCCTCCGCTACGTTGGCGGCATGGTCGATCCCACGCCCCTACCACCCGTCGCCCCGGCCGGCGTGCCCGGCGCCGTGCCCGGACCGGTGACCGGGCCCGTCCCCGGGACGCAGCCCGGACCACCCACGCCGCCCGACCCGACCGCCGCGCTCTCCCTGCGCGGGCTCTGGAAGCGGTTCGGCGAGAAGATCGCGGTCGCCGGCATCGACCTGGACGTCCCCGCGGGCTCCTTCTACGGGCTCGTCGGGCCCAACGGCGCCGGCAAGACGACGACGCTCTCCATGGCGACCGGGCTCCTGCGCCCCGACGCGGGCTCCGCGCACGTGCACGGCACCGACCTCTGGGCCGACCCCGTCGCGGGCAAGCGGCAGCTCGGCGTCCTGCCCGACGGGGTCCGGCTCTTCGACCGGCTCACCGGCGCGCAGCTCGTCACGTACGCGGGCCTGCTGCGCGGCATGGACCGGGACACCGTGGCCGAGCGCACGGCGGAGCTCCTCGCCGCGCTCGACCTCGCGAAGGACGCCACGACGTTCGTCGTCGACTACTCGGCCGGCATGACCAAGAAGATCGCGCTCGCGACCGCGCTCATCCACGCCCCCCGCACGCTCGTCCTCGACGAGCCGTTCGAGGCCGTCGACCCGGTCTCGGCCGCCAACATCCGCGACATCCTCGCGGGCTACGTCGCCAGCGGCGGGACCGTCGTCGTGTCCTCGCACGTCATGGACCTGGTGCAGCGCATGTGCGACCACGTCGCCGTCGTCGCGGGCGGCCACGTCCTCGCGGCGGGCACGGTCGACGCGGTGCGCGGCGACCAGAGCCTCGAGGACCGGTTCGTCGACCTCGTCGGCGGGCGGCAGAGCACGGAGGGCCTCGCGTGGTTGCGCAGTTCGTAAGGCTCAAGCTCACCCTGATGGGCAACACGTTCCGGCGGAGCGTGTGGCAGACCATCGGGTTCCTCGTCGCGGCGCTCTACGGGGTGTTCGTCGTGGGGCTGCTCGTCGTCGGGATGGTGGTCCTCGGCACGGACGACCCCGCGCTCGCCGGGTCGATCATGATCCTCGTCGGGACGCTCGCCGTCCTCGGGTGGTGGGTGATCCCGCTCTTCGCGTTCGGCGTCGACGCCACCCTCGACCCGCAGCGCTTCGTCCTGTTCGGCATCCCGCAGCGCCGGCTCCTCGCCGGGCTCGCGGTCGCGGGCGTGGTGTCGGTCCCCGGGATCGTCACGGCCCTCGCCGCGCTCGGCGTCTCCTTCGCGTGGTGGCGCACGCCCCTCGCGGTGCTCGCCGCGCTGGTCGGCGCCGTCCTCGCCGTGGCGCTCTGCGTCGTCGGCTCGCGGGCGACGACGACGGCCCTCGCCCCGCTGCTCGAGTCGCGCCGCTACCGCGAGGTCGTGACGATCGCCGCGTTCGTGCCGCTCGTCCTCGTCGGCCCGGCCTTCGCCTGGGTCGGCCCGCAGCTCGGGGAGGGCCCGGTCGACGGCGACGCGGTGCGGGGCATGGTGACGCGCCTCGCCGAGATCGCGGCCTGGACGCCGTTCGGTGCCCCGTGGGGCCTGGGCGCCGCGGTGCACGACGGCGCGTGGGGCCTCGCGCTCGCGCGGCTCGTCGTCGCGCTGGCCACCCTCGCGGTGGCGTGGGTCGTGTGGGACAAGGCCCTCGCCCGTGCGCTCGTGACGCCGCCCACCTCCGGGTCGGGCGGGCGTGCCAAGGGGCTGGGCTTCTTCTCCCGGTTCCCCGCGACGCCGACGGGGGCGGTCGCGGCGCGCACCGCGACGTACTGGCTCCGCGACCCGCGCTACTCGGGGTCCATCGCGGTCGTCCCGCTCATCCCGGTCGTGCTGCTCGTGGTGGGCGGGGGGTCGGGCTCCGAGATCTTCCTCGCCCTCGCGCCGTTCACGGCATGGATCCTCGGCTTCTCGATCTCGGCCGACATCGCGTACGACCACACGGCGTTCGCGCTGCACGTGTCGACGGGAGTCTCCGGGCGCGCGGACAGGTGGGGACGGGCCCTCCCGGTGCTGGTCGCGGGTGGCGTCGTGACGCTCGTCTTCGCGGTGGTCTCGGTCGCGGTAGCCGGACGCTGGGACGCGCTGCCGGCGTTGCTCGGCCTGACCGTCGGCACGCTCCTGGTCGCGACCGGCGTCTCGAGCGCGACGTCGGCCCGGCTGCTGTACCCGGTGCCGAAGCCCGGCGACAGCCCGTTCAAGCAGCCGCAGGGCGCCGCGATGGCGACGCTCGTCGCGCAGTCGGTCGCGATGCTGCTCGTGCTCGCGCTGTCGCTCCCGTTCCTCGTGCCCGGGCTCGTCGCGATCCTGGCCGACCTGCCGGTCGTGGGCTGGGTGACGCTCGTCGTGGGGGCCGCGGTCGGGGTCCTCGTGCTGCTCCTCGGCGTCCGCTGGGGCGCCCGTGCGTACGACCGGCGCGCGCCCGAGCTGCTGCAGAAGGTGATGTCCGCGGCCTGACCTCCGGGCCGGGGTCCGCGCACCGCGGCCCCGGCCCGTAGACTCGGGCGACGTGGCACTCACTATCGGCATCGTCGGCCTGCCCAACGTCGGCAAGTCCACCCTGTTCAACGCCCTGACGCGCAACCAGGTCCTCGCGGCGAACTACCCGTTCGCGACGATCGACCCGAACGTCGGCGTCGTCTCGCTCCCCGACCCGCGGCTCGACAAGCTCGCCGAGATCTTCGGCAGCCAGCGCATCCTGCCCGCGACCGTGTCGTTCGTCGACATCGCCGGGATCGTCAAGGGCGCGAGCGAGGGGGAGGGGCTCGGCAACAAGTTCCTCGCCAACATCCGCGAGGCCGACGCGATCTGCCAGGTGACCCGCGCGTTCGCCGACCCGGACGTCGTCCGCGTCGAGGGCTCGACGGACGCCGAGGGCGACATCGAGACCATCAGCACCGAGCTGATCCTGGCCGACCTCCAGACGCTCGAGAAGACGGTCCCTCGCCTCGAGAAGGAGGTGAAGATCAAGAAGGGCGACGCCGCCCTCCTCGACGCCGCGCAGAAGGCGCAGGCCATCCTCGAGGCCGGCACGACGCTCTTCCAGGGCGCGGCCGCCGCCGGGCTCGACCTCGCCGACGTCGCGAGCCTCCAGCTCCTCACGGCCAAGCCGTTCATCTACGTCTTCAACACCGACGACGCCGGTCTCGCGGACGACGACCTCCAGGACCGCCTGCGCGCGCTCGTCGCACCCGCCCAGGCGATCTTCCTCGACGCGAAGTTCGAGTCCGAGCTCGTCGAGCTCGAGCCGGACGAGGCGAAGGAGATGCTCGCCGAGTCGGGGCAGGACGAGGCCGGGCTGGACCAGCTCGCGCGCGTCGGGTTCGACACCCTCGGGCTGCAGACCTACCTCACCGCGGGCCCCAAGGAGGCCCGCGCCTGGACCATCCGCAAGGGCTGGACCGCGCCGCAGGCCGCGGGCGTCATCCACACCGACTTCGAGCGCGGCTTCATCAAGGCCGAGGTCGTCTCGTTCGACGACCTCGTCGCGACGGGGTCCGTCGCCGCCGCGCGCGCCGCGGGCAAGGCGCGCGTCGAGGGCAAGGACTACGTCATGGTCGACGGAGACGTCGTGGAGTTCCGTCACGGAAACATCTCTCAGACCGGGAAGAAGTAGCGAGAGTGCCGCAGCGCGTCGATCCGGTCTGGGCCAAGGGTGTTCTCGATTGGTGGGTGGAACAGGCGTCCGCTGCTCTACTCGACGGCAGGCCGCGCCGAGAGTTCACGTTCTGTAAGCCCAGCGCTCGGACAGACGCCCTCCTCGAACGGGAGCACCAGACACGACGTGTGCTCGCGATCGTCCTCGGTCTCAAGAACGTTGAGTCCTTGGTGCGCTCAATGCCCGGCGGACAGTACGTCGAACTCCAGGCTGGCATCGACCTCGCACGGTATGCCCTTGGCAGGCTCGCGACCGATGCCGAGACGGCGCAGCACATCACGGGCACGTCGGCGCCGACGATGGCTGCAGACTCGCTGCATCCGCTGGTCTGGGACGCGGCGGCCAAGTTGTGGGGCGACGGACACCACGGCTCGGCGGTGCAGCGGGCGGCTACGTTTCTGAACGCTCACGTCCAGGACCTCACCGGACGGCGCGACGTGTCCGACAGTGCGTTGATGGCGCAGGTGTTCTCACCGAACCCGCCTGAGCAGGGGAAGCCCCGTCTCCGGTGGCCCGGCGACGACGCGGACCTCACCGTCAAGGCCATGCGGTCGGGGCTGCTCCAGTTCGGCCAAGGCTGCTTCCTGGCGATCCGGAACCCGGCGACGCACAGCACGGACGATTTGCCCGCTCAAGAAGCACTGGAGCAACTCGCGATCCTGAGCACGCTTGCGCGGTGGATCGACGGGTGCGACCTCGTGGAGTCGCATGACTGACGGATGGGCTATCGCGACGGCGGTTGGGACGATCCTCGCTGCTGTTGTGCCCGCAGTGCTCTTCTTTGTGGAGCGAGCAGAACGTATGAGGGCTCAGTCGGCGTTGGACGACGAACTCCGACGTCAGGCGCACCAGGAAGCGGAGCGGGCCGAGTCAGAGAAGATGGCCGAGGCACGGCGAGTCGCGATCGGGAATGAGCCCGGAACCAACGGATCTCCGGTCACGATCCACGTCCTGAACGGTTCATCGGACCCGGTCTATCGGGTGTGGGCGTACACGGTGCCGATGCGAGCGGACGAAGGGCGCCAGGTAGCCCTCGGAGTCGGGCATTGGGACGTGTTGATGCCCGGCGAGCATGCGACGGTGTCCACGCACCAGGCTGCTCCGATGCCTGCTTGGGTCGAGTTCGTGGACGTACGCGACCAGCGGTGGACACGTCGCAATAACGGCAGCGTTGAGCGTGGCAATCGTCGAGGACAGGGCTCGTAACTGCGCTGCTCCCGACGTTCCCCGGCCCAGTACAGCGTGAGTCTGGATCGTCACGACCACGGCGAGGTGTAGCCCCCGCGCCGCGCGTTGGTCGTCGCGGCTCCCGCGCTGCCGTTGTCGCTCAGGTTGCAGCGGGCGTGCGCCACGACCACGTTGTCGTACGTCGCGCGCCCACCGTCGCGGAACGGGACGGCGTGCGCGGTGTGCCAGTCGTCCTCGAGCGTCACGAGCACGCCGCAGTACCAGCAGGGCACGGGGCCACGGCGCAGCCGCGCGCGGAGGATCGCGCGAGCACCCTTCATCGCGTAGCGGTCGGAGCGGTTGGTCACGGTCGGTTCCTCTCGGCGTACGGGTGCGCCCCGAGCGCCACGGCCTCAGCGGGTCGCAGCGCTCGGGGCGCTCTGGCAGGTCGGCTCAGAGGTTCCGGTCGAGCCAGTCGGCAGCGGCGTCGTCCGGCAGGTCGGGGTTGGCGATCTTCGCCACGATCCGCAGGTGCGCGTTGTGGCTCAGGCGGAACGCACGGCCGCGAGCGGTTCGACTGCCGTTCCCGTTCGTCGGCGCGGGCACGAGGTTCTGCGCGTCGTCGTCCCAGACGTAGGGGCGCACCGAGGGGCGCACGTCGCCCGTGAACGAGCAGGTGTGCTCGGCGTCCACGCGCTGCCGCTGCGCCGCGCGCGCCTCGGCGTCCACGCGCTGCCGCTCGGCCTCCCGGAGCCGGAACGCGTGCGTCCAGACGTACGAGTCGTGCTCGGTGAACTCGTGCATCTTCTCGGCCACGGCCTCGTCGTAGTCACGCTGCACGTACAGCGGGACGACCAGCGGGCCGGTGGGGTTGCCCGAGTTCACCGCGGCGTGGGCGTCGGCGTAGGCACGTGCAGCGGGGTGCCCGTCGCGCGAGAGCTGCGCCCGTGCCCAGTCGCGACGGGCGCTCTCAGCGGAGCGCTTGGCACGCTGCGCCTCGTCGCTCGGGTCGGTGACCCGGTAGGGCGTCCAGTGTGCAGGCTCGGCCGCGTGGGGCGCGTAGAACGGCCGCAGCGGCTCGGGGATGTAGAGCGTGCTGCCGGGGTCATCCCAGCCGTCCAGTGCACCCACAGGGGCGCTCTGCGGCTCGGTGGCGGGGCTCGTCTTGGTGCGGGTGAACAGGGGCATGGTCACTGCTCCTTGCTGCGCCAGCGCGGCGCGTTGAGGGTGGACATGTCGGGGATCGGATCGGGCATGAGCCCCGCGATGGGCGGGGCGCTCGTGGCGCTCTGGGGCGTCACCTCGTGGTCCACCGAGTGGTTCACGACGGGCACGCGCGGGGCGTCGGCAGCGGGGCTGTAAGGCTTGGGCTCGGTCACGGTCGGTTCCTCTTCCTGCGGTTGGTGCGGTCGGTTCGGTACGGGGTCGGTTCGACCCATCGGTGGCCTCGGCAGAGGTCGGGCTCGGGGTCTCGGATGCGCCGGGGCGGCCCGGGGGCGTCGTCGGGCTCGGGCTCGGCGTACTCGGCGAACGTGAGCCCGAGTCGCCGGGATGCTGCGGCGCTCACGGGAGCCACCGGGCGACCAGCAGCGCGAGCAGCAGCCACGCCACGATGTCGAACAGCAGCACGGTTGCCCAGAACAGCCCGTGCTCGCGGCGGCTCACGAGGTTGCCCATCCGAGCAGGATCCCGAGCCCCTGCACGTACAGCAGCGCGGGCATGAGTACAGCGAGCACCGTCAGCAGCCGCTCGCGGCCGTCGTGGGCGCTCATCGGGCCGCCCTCGCCCACTCGGTTGCGGCGAGGTCGAGCGAGTCCAGCGCGCCGTCACACGCGCGGAGGTCGAGCAGCAGCGCGCGGAGGTCGTCGGGGTCCGTGGCGCGGCGGTGCCCGCCCTCGGCGCGGGTGAGCCGCGCCCCGAGCACGTAGTCACGCGCGAGGTCGCCCACGGGGTCGTTGCGGTGCCGCTGCGCGGTGAGCCACGCGTGGAAGGTCTGCGGCGGGGCGGTGGCGGTCATCTGCGGTTCCTCCGGTCGTTGGCACGGGTCGGGGTCTTGCGGGTGTTCCAGGTGTGCAGGTGGGCGCAGCGGAACGACGCCGGGGGCATGTGCAGCGCCCGGCCGCACTCGGGGCAGCGCGGCGGCTGCGGGGCGGTCGTCGGGGCGCTCACCCGAAGATCCCTTCCGCCTCGGTCTTGCGCTGCGACTGCACGCCGCGCACGGTGTCGCGCTGCACGCCCTTGGGCTTCCACCGGGTGTCGAAGTCGGGCAGCGCGCGCACCGCGTCCCATGCCGCGTTCACGCCCGAGTCGGCGGGTACTCCGGCAGCGTCGAGAGCGGCAGCAGCGAGCGCCCGCACGTCGAGGTAGGCGCTGCTCTTGGTCGGCGCGGCGGGGGCGCGGAACGTGTACGTCTGGAGCCCCGCAGCGTCGGGAGCCGAGAGGTCGAAGTGCGCTACGGGCTTGTCGGTCTTCACCCCGAGTGCGCGCACCCCGCCCGCGCGATCCTTCTTCAGCGTGAGCGTGCTCTTGCCCCCGCTCGTGGGGTCGAAGTCGGCATCCTTGGATACCTCGATCAGCACCCCGTCAGCGGCACGCTTCTTCGCCGTCGAGCCCGTGGCTCCGTAGGCGCGGCTCGCGGTGTTCTTCGCGAGGTGGTCGATGCTCAGGACGCAGTGCCCCGCGTGAGCCAGTCGAGCCGCAGTCTCGGTGTTTACCGTGAGCACGCCGGAGTCGTCGTTGGGACCGAACCCGAACAGCGCGAGGTTCTCGCCTACCGAGTCGATCACGACCGGGCAGGGTGCGACGTGCTGCGCGACGGCCGTCACGACCGCGAGCAGGTCTGCGCGGCTCTCGGGCTGCGCGTAGAGCAGCTGCGACCTCAGCACGTCGTCCGGGACACCGAGCGCCCGCAGGAACCGAAGCACGAAGTCGCGCCCGTTGTGGTCGGTGTCGATCACGACGGCGTGCCGCCCCTCGTGCGTCATGCCGTGAGCGCAGACCGTGAGCGCCACGAGGGTCTTCGCGGTCTCGGGATCGCCTACGAGCGAGTTGACCCTGCCGTAGTAGAGCCATCGCTTGCCGTCGTTGCGCTCGGGGCCAGCGTCGGGCTCAGGGGTCTTGAGCCCCGCGTCGAGAGCCGCGCCCACGTCTACGAACAGCGAGCGCCACTCGGGGCCAGCCGCGACGACGGCAGCGGGCGGGGCGGTCGGCTCGGGAACCGGGGTGTTCGACCGCAGGAGCGGGGCGGGAGCCTGCCCGGCAGCCCACGAGAGGATCTCGTCGACCTCGGCGTCCGGAAGCCCGATGCGCTCGCCAGCCTCCCGGAGTTGGGGGTCGAGGTCGAGCCGACGGGAACGGGCCTCTGCGGCGCACGCGGTGAGCGTGACGTGGCGCTTGCCCGGCCGTGCGGCGAGCGCCGTGCGCAGCAGCCCGTCCGCGAGCGCGTCGCTCTCGACCAGTCGGTCTACGTGGGCCTCGGCCAGCCGCTCGCGCATGTCGGCGCGGGTCGCCGCGAGGGCTGCTGCTGCATCCGCCACGCTCACGCCGTCCGCCTCAGCGAGCCATGCGAGCGTGTCGGGGTTGTCGGTCGTGGTCGCGGGGATCGCGTCGGCGCTCCCCGCGAGCCGTAGGGGCGTCATGCTGCGCCCCCGTCGAGCAGCCCCGAGAGCGCGCGGCGCTGCTCACCGGTGAGCGGGGGAGCGGCGCTCAGCGCCTGCGCGACGGCGCGGGCGATCTTGGCGGCTGCGAGGTCGCGGCGGGCGTCAGCGACCTTCTCGGGGTCGGCGGTGCGGACGGCCCGAGCGAGCGCGCGGCTCGCGACGGGCGGGGTGAGGATCAGGGCAGGCATCGGGCGCCTCTCGGCTGGAGCGGCTTCCACGACCGTCTGCGGTCGGTGCCGGTCTCAGCGCTGCGGACTCGTCACCCGCACGGCGCTTGCTCGTGCCGCCGTGCGCCCCCGTGCCTGCAGGGGTCTCGATGCTCGGTCCCAGCACGCCGGGCTCGCGTTCACCCGGGGCTGTCCCTACGTGCAGTATCTCACGATGTGAGCGACTAGCGCGGATTGTGGCGGCACGCGCTGCCTCAGCCGCACGGAGCGTGCCGTGCGGCAGCGTCGGGCGCGCACGGCTCGCGCACGATTTCCGCACGGCTGGAGACTCGGCACGCGCACGCTCTCGGCACGATGTTTCCGCAGGTCGTAGCCGTGCGCGCTGTGCGCGGCACGTGCGGGCACACCCTACGTGCGGGCGCCGTGCGGGGTGTGCGCAACCCCTAAGGGGTGCACCCGCACGGCACGCGCACGGGTCAGACCTCGGAAGGAACAGAGCAGGCATCCAACCTGCCGGGCTGCGCGCCGATCACCCGCGATCCGCCCCGTCCGCTGCACGTCGTCGCACCCCGCAGCAGCCCGCCACGGGCCGCAGCAGCCCCGCAGCAGCCCGCCACGGGCCGCAGGAGAGGGAAAGGTCGGGGCGCACAGGCGAGGGCTGTCACGCGATCTTGAAACAGCCCGTCACGACCGCCAGCGAGCGCCGCAGCTGCGACCGGATCGGCGCGAGCCGCGACGACCAGCACCGAGCGTGCGTCAGCGGTCACGGGCGGCACCGAGCGCGCGTCACCGCGGGCCGTCAGCCGCGAGCGCGCGTCACCGGGGGCGACCAGCGGCGAGCGTGCGTCAGCGGTCACGCGTCGCAGCAGGCGTGCGCCACCGTGCCGCCGTGCCCGGCCTCGGCACTCCGCCACGCGATACTCACCGTGCCGGGGTCGAACTCCTTTCGCCCGCGTGGCGCGCGGTGCAGCGTCACGACCAGGAACGCGCGCAGCAGCGCCCGGCGACGGTCGAGCCCGAGCGTCGACCAGACCTCCTCCAGCCGCTCGCGTACGTCCTCGAGACCGTCGAGCACGGGCACCCCGGAGGTACGCGCCAGAGCGTCGCCCACGGCTGCCAGGCGGTTGCGTAGGGGCGTCGCCGCCTCCCGCACCGCCTCGGGGCTCAGCGTCCCGTCAGCGACCAGCGCGGCGAGCCCGTCGAGCCGCAGCCGTAGCGCCTCCTGCTCGGTGAGCAGGGCAGCGGCGCCGTCGTCGCTCGGCCGCATGGCGTCCAGGGCGTCGGGCTGCCGCAGACGCTCGGCGAGCACGGCGACGACGAACGCGTCCACGGCGTCACGACGGCGCACGAGACCGCAGCCCCGGCACCGGTAGCGCTGCCCATCACCACCGGAGACGACCGGGCGCGGGTCGCCGCACTCGCAGAGGTACAGCCCCGACCCGAGGTGCTTTCGTGCGGTCGAGCCGGTCGTGTTGGTCTTGCGGCGCGGGTCGCTCAGCCGGACCTGCACGAGGTCGAACGTCGCGCCGTCCACGATCGGGTGCCACGAGCCCGTCCCGACGACCGCACCCCGGTAGACCCGACGACCCGCGTAGCGCGCGTTGGTGAGGATCGTCCGAACACTGCTCGGCGTCGAGTCGTGCCGGCGGGCGAGCGTGCGCAGCGTGTCGCCCCTGTTGAATCCGTCGAACATCGCGCGGACGGCCTCGGCCTCGGCGGGGATCACCGAGCCGTCGGTGGCGTACCCGGTGAGTCGCCGCCCCTTGGGCACCCCGCCACCGGCCGCGCGCTGCGCGTTGGCGCGGCTCTGGCGCTCGCCCTTGCGGCGCACCTCGAACCTCGCGATGGCGGCGAGCATCGTCGCCCGGAACTCTCCGTCAGCGGTCGTGAGGTCGATCTCACCGTCAACCGTGACGGCCCGGAGTCCGTGGTCAATCAGCGTGTTGAGGTCTCGGGTCGAGCGGAGCAGTCGGTCGAGGTCTACGGCGATCACGACGTCGAGCCGTCCAGCGTCGGCGTCCGTGAGCAGCCGGTGCCACGCGGTGCCCGGCCCGCGGCGCTTGCTCGCGCTCACGTCGAGGTCCACGTACTCCCCGACGACAGCCCAGCCGCGCGCCGTGGCGAGCGCGGTCGTGCGCTCACGCTGACGGTCGATGCCCTCTTGCCCGCGCTCGGTCGGACTCTGGCGCAGGTAGAGCGCTGCGCGGCGCGTCGGAGTGGTCATATGCAAAGGTTACTGAACGTCGTGGAGTTCCGCTTCAACGTGTGATGCCCCTCGCCGGCGGTCTGACGGGCCGGTAGCCGGACACGGAGCCCTGGCCCGTCTGTCGCGGCTGTCGCTCGACGCCGCGAAACTTCCCGCAACGTCGTCGGCGCGTCCTTCCGCGCCGACGTCGACGACCGTCACCGGAGCAGGCGTTGCTACCGCAGCACGCGACGCGAGGGCCAGCGGCGCGGGGCTGAGCGCACGGCCGGGTGAAGTCTGGTCACAGGTTGGTCTCAGGTACTGGCGTACCAGGATGGGTCCATGGATGCTGCGGTCGGCGGGGGGAGCGGTTCCACCCACGCGAAAGGTCATTACATGAAGAAGTTACAGCGGGCGTCGGCGGCGATCGCCGCGGCGGCGCTGGGTCTGACGGTTGCGGTCGCCGCAGCGACACCGGCGAGCGCGCAGTTGATCCCGGACGGGAACTACCTGACGAAGTACTCGGGGGAGATCTGGAAGGTCGACTCCACCGGTGGGGGCGTCTACCCGATGACCTACGACGAGTGGGCGTGGGAGGGCTTCCCGACCCCGAAGGCGGCCCCGACGAACTTCGTGAAGTACTCCTGGGCGCCCACGATCCACGCCGTGACGTTCTTCGACCCCGCCGACCCGAACCTGTGGCTGTGGGACGAGCTCGGGTACGCCGACTGGCAGCGCGCCGGCAAGCCTGCGCCGCGGAACGCCGGCTGGATCGAGGGCTCCTACGTGTACAAGTGGGGTACCTCAGCCGAGATCCTCATCGAGGAGCCCAACGGTGGGATCAATCACAAGCTCACGTACGACGAGTGGAAGAACACCGGGTTCAAGCCCTACGTCGACCGGTGGAACGAGGGTTTCATCAAGTACTCGTGGGACTCCACCATCGTGCGCATGACGAACCTGTCCGCAGGTCAGGGATACCGCCTCGGCTACAGCGAGTGGCAGGCCGAGGGCTTCCCCACCCCGAAGGTCGTCACTCGGGTGACCGGTGACCAGGTGTACCGCAACTACGGGTCCTCGACGCTCTACTACGCTGGGCCCGGGCTCAACCGAGCGATCAACTACGCCGAGTGGTCCGCGATGGGCCGCCCCAACCCGACCGTGAAGAACGTCCCGGCACGCCCGAGGGACAAGGACTGCAAGGACTACCCGAGCCAGGCCGCAGCCCAGGCAGAGTTCAACTACTACTACGCCGCCTACGGCGACGTTTTCGGCCTGGACGGCGACGGCGACGGGATCGCCTGCGAGAGCTACTTCCGCTGATCCGCACCTCGACGACACACGAGGCGCGCCGCCCTCCCGAAGGAGAGCGGGGCGCCTCGTCTGTCGGTGGGGCGTCGGACACCGTGAAAGGTCAGACATCGAGATCCGCAAGGCGCCGGGGGCCACAGAGACCACCGGCCGTCTCGCGGGCAACGAGTCCGAGTCGGTCCACCGAGCGACGCGGTCGTCGTCGACCACGACGAGACCTCGCGTGGGCGCCGAGCCGAGAAGACCGCGACGCTCGCGGCGGAGCGGGCACGAGCGACGCTCCGGCGAACATGCCCGACGTGCGACGTGCGGACACGACTCGGCAGGAAGCGGGCCGCGGTGGCAGCGTCGCAGGCCGTTCGATCGCCCCGTCCGCCGCGACGTCCGTCTCATGCCCACCGGAACGTCGCTCCGCGACGACCTCGAGCCCGTCTCCGCGGCTCTCTGGGAGAGCGTGCGACGCGCCCGGCTCGCGGCTCGCGGTGTCGACGTCCGGCTGCGCGTCCGGCTGTTTCCGTTCAGCGTCCCGCCCTGCACGGGTAGTGGGACGCCTTGAGCCACCCGCGGGCACGAGCCGCGTGCGCGACGCCTCCGAGGCGGTACGACGGACGTCGCCGCTGGCGTCCGAAGGCTGGGCGGCGACCGTGCGTCGAGGCCGCGCACGTCGTCCTTCCGATCGTTAACCCAGGACGCAGGGGACGTTGCTCGACCCGTCGTTGTTCGAGGCCGGGCCGGCTGCGAGGCTCGAGACGTACCGAGCAGCCACCACGGCAAGGAGAGCTGAGATGACCTCGACGACCCCCCTCGCGACACCCCGGATGTCGAATCCGGCCACGCTGCTCGACGGCGCGTCGGGTGCGATCTTCGCGCTCATGAAGGCAGCCCGCCAGACGGACCTGCCGCACTCGACGCTCGAGCTGGTGCACCTCCGGGTCAGCCAGATCAACGGCTGCAGCGTCTGCGTCGACTCGGGCGTGCGGTCCGCGAAGCAGGCGGGCGAGACCGACGAGCGCCTTCACGCGGTGGTCGCGTGGCGCGAGACGCCGTACTTCACCGACGAGGAGCGCGCCGCGCTCGCGCTGGCGGAGAGCGTCACCCGGCTGGCCGACCGCCCGGACCCCGTCCCGGACGACGTGTGGGACGAGGCGGCGAGCTTCTTCGACGAGCGCCAGCTGGCGGCCCTGGTCCTCTACGTCGCGACGACCAACCTGTTCAACCGGCTCAACGCCACGACGCGTCAGCTCGCCGGCGCTTCCTGGGGCTGAGCGTTCCCGACCCGATCAGACGACCTGCCCCGACACGCGAGAGGCACGACGATGGCAGCTGTGCGAGACCAGAGATCCGTGAACGCCGACGAGGCGTCCGCAGGGAAGGAGATCGATGCGATCGTCGCCCACGCCGGCGGGTGGCGTGCGGAGACGCTCGCGCGGGTCCGCCGGGTGATCCTCGACGCTGACCCGGGGATCGTGGAGGAGATCAAGTGGCGCAAGCCCTCGAAGCCGGAGGGCGTCCCCACGTGGGTGTGCCAGGGGAACGTCTGCATGGCGGACCTCCTGAAGCGAGCCGTGCGGCTGACCTTTCCCGCGGGGGCCCGGCTGGACGACCCGGCTCGCCTCTTCAACGCCCGGCTGGACGGCGCCACGGTCCGGGCGATCGACCTCGTCGAGGACGCGGAGATCGACGACGACGCGCTCCGCGAGCTCGTGCGTCGCGCGGTCGCCGAGAACCGGCGAGGGTGATCCAGAGCCTCAGGGCACACCTCCGGTGAAGTGCTTGAATGATCGTTGAGTACATGATTCCATGGCAAGCATGAGCTCGTCTCGTGCAGACACCCGTTCCCGAGCTGGAGGCATCGTGTCGACACCGGAGGACACCAGCGGTTCGTGGCCGTCGACAGCGGCGGAGACGCTCGCCGCGGCCGACGAGGTCGGTCGCCGGATCCGTTCGCGCCGGCGGTGGTACGTCGTCGGCGCGCTCGTCATGGCGACCACCCTGACCGCGTTCACCGTCGCGCTGGCGTCGTGGCCGGAGCGTCTGGCCGAGGTGATCGTCCCCGGCCTCGTCGTCGTCGGCGCGACCCTCGCCCTCCTCGCGTGGTGCGGACGGACCGTCCCGGCCGCCGCCACGGCGGCGACGCAACGCGCGCTCTTCCTCGGCGCTCTGCTCCTCGTCGTCGCGCTGCTCGTGATCCGGCTGGTCCTCCCCGAGGGCTTCTCCGGATGGGTCGTGCTCGTCGGTCTGCTGCCCGGCCTGCCCTTCCTCGAGCTCGCATGGCGGGTGAGCCGAGCGTGACGCACCCGCGTCATCGCCTCGACGACCTCATCCACTCGCCGGTCCGGCTCTCCGTCATGGCCGCGCTCCGCGCCGCGGACGCCATCCACTTCGGGCTGCTCCGGGACACGCTGGAGGTCAGCGACTCCCTGCTGTCCAAGCACCTCGCCGCGCTGGAGTCGGCCGGCTACATCGAGGTCACGAAGGGCTATGCCGGACGTCGGCCCCGCACGTGGTACTCCCTCTCGCCGGAGGGCCGGGCCGCGTTCGACGCGTACGTCGTAGCGCTGCGCGAGATCGTCGACGCGTCCGACCCCTCGGACCCGCCTCCTCGTTCCCCGGCGTGAGGCGCATGCCTGTCGTGCCCCGGGCCACGGAGCGCCCCGTCGTCGCCCAGCGCGGCGGTCCGCCGTGCGCGGCGCTGCGGGCGATGCGCTCCGGCCGATCCGAAGACCGGTGAACGCCCGCCGCATCGTGAGACACAGCGGGCGTCGTCGCCTCGCTCGGCGGCGCGTTTCACGCGTGTTTCTCTGCCGTCTCGGGGTGGCGACGCGCCCGTACCAGCCAGTATCAACTCGATAACGATCGACCGCAGCAACCGGGCAAGGGGGAGAAGCGTCGCAACTTGCTGGGTAGCGTTGCCTCAAACCGTGGTGGGCATTCCCGTCCACGCGCACCGACACCAACCGGGCGCGCGGGAGACGGGGCGGCCGGGGGGCGAACGACGCCCGTCCGTCCGCGCCCACCATCCCTTGGAGGAGGAACATTGAAGATCAGGCGCACGAGTGCCGCCCTTGCGGTGACGGTCACCGGGGCACTGCTGTTCTCGGCGTGCAGCGGCACGTCGGGTGACGGCAACACCGAGACCGACGACTCCGGCATCAACACCGAGTCCGCCGTCACCGTCGCGTGGGAGGCGCCCCTCAACGAGCTCAACCTGAGCTCCGCGAACGGCAACGCGACGCAGAACGCGGTCATCAACTACATGCTCAACGCGGGCTTCAACTACTACGACGCCGACCTGAACCTCGTCCAGGACGAGTCGTTCGGCACGTACAAGAAGGTGTCCGACGACCCGCTGACGATCGAGTACACCGTCGGGGACGACACGAAGTGGTCTGACGGCACCCCGTTCGACGCGACCGACATCCTCCTCGAGTGGGCCGGTTCCGGGACGAACCTCAACACGGTCCAGGCGGAGACCGACGAAGAGGGCAACATCACCAACCAGGACGCGGTGGACGCCGGTGTCTACTTCGACGGCAGCTCGCCGGGCGTGGCGCTCATCCAGGACACCCCGACGATCAGCGACGACGGCAAGACCATCACGATGGTCTACTCGAAGCCGTTCGGTGACTGGGAGCTGAACTTCACCAACCAGTTCGTCCCCGCGCACGTCGTCGGCCAGAAGGCCCTCGGCATCGAGGACGCGCAGGAGGCCAAGGACGCCGTCCGCGACGCCATCGTCAACAACGACGTCGCCGCGCTGTCGAAGATCTCGGCGTTCTGGAACTCGGGCTTCGAGTTCGTCAAGATGCCGGACGACCCGGCGCTGACGGTCTCGACCGGCCCCTACACGCTCGACGCGTACGAGGAGAACCAGTTCCTCACGCTCAAGGCGAACCCCGACTTCGCGGGCCAGAACAAGGCCTCGATCGACACGGTCACGGTCCGCTACATCGACGACCCGATGGCCCAGGTCCAGGCGCTGCAGAACGGTGAGGTCGACCTCATCGGCCCGCAGGCGTCCGCCGACGTCCGCACCGCGCTCGAGGCGCTCGACGGCGTCGAGACCCGCTCGGGCATCGAGGGCACGTACGAGCACGTCGACCTCGTCTTCCAGAACAAGGGCCCGTTCGACGCGCAGACCTACGGTGGCGACGCGGAGAAGGCCAAGCTCGTGCGCCAGGCGTTCCTGCTGACGATCCCGCGCCAGACGATCGTCGACAACCTCATCAAGCCGCTCAACCCGGACGCCGAGGTGCGCAACTCGAACATCCTCATCCCGGGCTCGCCGAACTACGACCAGATGGTCCAGGAGAACGGCTCGGCCGAGTACCCCGACGCCGGTGACGTCGAGAAGGCGAAGGAGCTCCTCGCCCAGGCGGGCGTCCAGACGCCGATCGACGTGCGCTTCGCGTACAACAACGAGAACACGCGCCGCGTGAACGAGCTCGCGCTCATCCAGGACACGGCGACCCAGGCCGGGTTCAACATCATCGACACGGGCCGCCCGGCCGCCGAGTGGGGCACGCTGCTCCAGTCCGGCCAGGACCAGTACGACGCCTCGCTCTTCGGCTGGCAGTCGACCTCGACCGCCGTCACCGAGTCGGACGCCAACTTCCGCTGGTCGCCGACGCCGGGCATCAACAACTACGGCCAGTACAACAACCCGGCCGTGGACGCCGCGCTGGACAAGCTCCAGGTCTCGACCGACCCCGAGGAGCAGTTCCAGCTCCAGCTCGAGGTCGAGAAGAACCTGTGGGCGGACGCCTTCGGTGTGACGATCTTCCAGTTCCCGGCCATCCAGGGCTGGAACGACGGCCTGAAGGGTGTCGAGCCGATCACGATCAGCCCGACCATCTTCCACGGCTTCTGGAACTGGTCGTTCGAGGGCTGACAGCCCTGACCGCCTGACGTGGCCCGTCGCCGTCCGCGAGGACGACGGCGGGCCCGTCCGGACGTGAGAGACCGGGGGTCTCGACGGCCCGCCCGTCGAGGCCCCCGGTCCTCGCGTGCTCCCGTCCCCGACGTCCTGACACCGCGGCGTCCCGTGCCCCTCGGTTCACGATCACGCGAGACCCACGCGTAGAATCGACCGGCCCCAGACCCGGGGTCCCTACCGACCAGCGAGGTAAGACCTCCGATGTTCTCCTTCATCTCGCGGCGTGTGCTGGCAGGGTTGGCGACCCTTCTCGTGTCCACGTTCGCGATGTTCCTGCTCGTCAGCGCCGCGATCCGGCCGTACATCTTCATGGATCTCGAGGGCAGCACCAACCCCAACAAGGCGCAGCTGATCGAACAGCGCACGATCGACCTCGACCTGCACACGAACGTCGTCATCCGCTACTTCAAGTGGCTCGGCGACTTCGTGCAGGGGGATCTCGGCGTCGCGTGGCGCTCCGGCCAGCAGGTCACGACCCTGCTCCAGGGCGCCGTGATCTCGACCATCCAGCTCGTCGCCGCAGCAACGGTGCTCGCGGTCGTCTTCGGCGTCATGGTCGGCATCGTCAGCGCGCTGCGTCAGTACAGCACCTTCGACTACCTGACGATCTTCGTCTCGTTCGTCCTGTACTCGCTCCCGGCCTTCTGGGTCGCCGTCCTGCTCAAGCAGTGGGGCGCGATCGGCTTCAACGACTTCCTCCGGGACCCCAACCTCTCGATCCTCGCGATCGCCGTGGTCGGCGTGATCATCGGTCTGCTGTGGTCGCTCGCGTTCGGGGGGACCGCACGACGGCGTGCGACGGTCTTCGGCATGGGCTTCGCCGCGAGCGCGCTCGCGCTGCTCTACCTCCAGCTCTCGGGCTGGTGGGCCGAGCCGAACCTCGGTCCCGTGATCATCGTCGTCACCGGCACCGCCCTCGCGTTCGCGATCACCGCGCTCGTCTCGGGCCTGCAGAACCGTCGTGCGCTCTACGCCGCGCTCACCACGGTCGTCGTCGGGGTCGTCGTCTACTTCCCGATCCAGTCCGTGCTCCGCCAGGTCGACAACTGGTGGCTCGTCCTCGTCCTCGCCGTCGTCACCGTCGCCGTCGGCATCGGGATCGGGTTCGCGTGGGGCGGCCCGGACAAGGGCGTGTCGGCGCGTGCTGCGGCGATCACGGCGTTCCTCGTGGGGTCGATGATCTTCGTCGACAAGGTGATGTCCGTGTGGCCCGCCTACTTCGCCGCCCCGGCGATCAACGGCCGGCCCATCCCGACGATCGGCAACAGCACGCCGAACCTGGGCGGCAACTTCTGGGTGCAGGTCCTGGACCAGTACACGCACCTGCTGCTCCCGACGATCGCGCTCGTGCTCATCCAGTTCGCCGGCTACACGCGGTACTCGCGCGCGAGCATGCTCGAGGTGATGAGCCAGGACTACATCCGCACGGCGCGCGCCAAGGGCCTGCCCGAGCGGACCGTCGTCATGCGGCACGGGTTCCGCAACACGCTCATCCCGCTCGCGACGATCGTCCCGATCGACGTCATCACGCTCCTCGGCGGCGCGATCATCACCGAGAAGGTCTTCGGCCGGCCCGGCATGGGCCTGCTCTTCCTGAACTCGCTGCAACGAGGCGAGATCGACCCCGTCATGGCCTATCTCGTCATCGTCGCGGCCCTCGCCATCATCGCCAACATCGTGGCTGACCTCATCTACGCAGCCCTCGACCCGCGGATCCGGGTGAACGCATGAGCAACACACCGAACGACGCGTCGCAGAGCGGCGCGCTCGAGAACCAGATCGAGCTGCTCGAGGTGGAGGGCCTGTCGCAGGGCCAGATCGTCCGGCGGCGCTTCTTCCACCACAAGGGCGCGGTCGTCGCGCTCGTCGTCCTCGTCGGCATCGTGCTGCTCGCGGTGACGTCGATCGGCGTCGCGGGCTGGAACGGCTGGTACGCCTACAAGGCGACCGGCCAGGGCTCGACGTACCCGCTCGTCAACGGCGGTGCGCCGTCGGCCGAGCACATCTTCGGCCAGGACGAGGCGGGCCGCGACGTGTTCGCGCGCGTCATGCTGGGTACCCAGACGTCGCTCCTCGTGGTGCTCTCCGTCGGCGTCATCTCGACCGTGGCGGGCATCCTCTTCGGGGCGCTCTCCGGGTTCTTCCGCGGCCGCGTGGACTCCTGGCTCATGCGGTTCACCGACCTCATCATCACGATGCCGGTCATCGTCATCGGCGCGGTGCTCGCCCTGCTCTCCGGGGGGAGCAACCCGCTCATCCTGGGCGCGTTCCTCGGTCTGGTGCTGTGGCCGCCGCTCGCGCGTCTGGTGCGCGGCGAGTTCCTCTCGCTGCGCGAGCGCGAGTTCGTCGACGCCGCGCGCGTCGCGGGGGCGAGCAGCAGCCGGATCATCTTCAAGCACATGCTGCCCAACGCCGTCGGCGTGATCATCGTCAACGTGACGCTGCTCATGAGCTCGGCGATCCTCCTGGAAACGGCGCTCAGCTACCTGGGCGTCGGCATCCAGAACCCGGCGACCTCGCTCGGCAAGCTCATCAGCGACTACCAGGAGGCGTTCGCGACGCGTCCGTGGCTGTTCTGGTGGCCGGGCCTGTTCATCGTCGCGATCGCGCTGTGCGTCAACTTCATCGGCGACGGCCTGCGCGACGCGTTCGACCCGCGCCAGAAGCGCATCCCGTCGGAGCGCAAGATGGCCCGTGCGCAGCGCGTCGCACGTCCGACCGCCACCGCCACGCCGGGCGCGACCGGTGAGGCCGGGGCGAGCTGATGACCGCCGTCGTCGCCGCCCGCCCGAGAGGTCGTGGACCTCTCGGGCAGGGCGGCGCGCCGCGGTCAGGCGGTGAGCGCCACGACCGTCGCGACGGCGAGCGCGCCCAGCACGGCGAGCTGCACGACGTGCCACGTCGTGCGCGCGCCGGGTGCGCCCGGCACCGCACGGTCGAGGTGGCCGGCGGCCACGAGCAGGCCGTGCCGCTGCGTCACGGCCTCGGCGACCGTCTCGGCGTTCGCGCCGGTGACCACACGCTCGCGGTCCACGGGGTGTCTCCGAGAGCTGCGCAGCCAGCGGGCCGACCCGCTCGAGCGGGGCGCCGCCCAGGCGGTCACGCGACCGCCGGTGTAGCGCACCTCGAGCGAGTAGCGGGTCTCGACGCCCTCGTACGCGGTCCACGGCACGTGGACGGTGCGGGTGACGTTGCGGACCTCGACCCCGCCGTCGGACACCTCGACGGCGGGACGCCAGAACAGCATCCAGACGAGGTACGTCACGAGCGCGGCGGGCACGAGAGCTCCCACGACCGCGCCGACGTCCCCCGTCAGGGCCGTGCTCACGCCCAGCGCGACGGCGACGGCGCCCGTCGCCACCGTGAGGACTCGGCCGTACGTCGAACGGAAGACCAGCGTGGGACCCATGCGCCCATGCTCGCAGAGTCGCGGCGCCACGAGCGCCGGCTCCAGCAGGAAGGACACTGATCAGCGTGGCCATCGAGACGTCTCCCGCGGCCCCGGCCGCGCGCCAGGGCAGCCCCGTGCTGACCGTGCGCAACCTCGGCGTGGACTTCTACGTCGACAAGGCCTGGTACCCCGCGGCCACGGACGTGAGCTACGACCTCCACTCCGGTGAGGTCCTCGCGATCGTCGGCGAGTCCGGCTCGGGCAAGTCCCAGTCGTCGCTCGCGCTGCTGGGCCTGCTCCCGCCGAACGGTCGCGCGCGCGGTTCCGCCAAGCTCGGCGACCGCGAGCTCATCGGCATGTCGCACGGCTCGCTGCGGCACGTCCGCGGCAAGGAGATCTCCATGATCTTCCAGGAGCCGATGACGGCGCTGAACCCCGTGTACACGGTGGGCTTCCAGATCGTCGAGACCATCCGGACGCACTTCAACGTCGGCCCGGCCGACGCGAAGAAGCGAGCGATCGAGCTCTTGCGGCTCGTGGAGATCCCGGAGCCCGAGCGTCGCTTCGACGCCTACCCGCACCAGCTCTCCGGCGGCCAGCGCCAGCGCGCGATGATCGCCCAGGCGCTCGCGTGCGACCCCAAGCTGCTCGTCGCCGACGAGCCGACCACGGCGCTCGACGTCACGGTCCAGGCCGAGATCCTCAAGCTCCTGCGCGACCTGCGCTACCGCGTCGACGCGGCGATCATCCTCATCACGCACGACATGGGCGTGGTCGCGGACATGGCCGACTCGATCATGGTCATGAAGGACGGCCAGGTCGTCGAGCGCGGGACGTCGGCGGAGATCTTCGGCAGCCCGCAGCACCCCTACACGGTGCGTCTCCTCGAGGCGGTCCCGCACCTCGGCTCGAAGCGCGACACGACCACGGTCACGGACCGCGCGCCGTCCGGTGCGGCGACGCAGGACCGCGCGCTCGTCCTCGACGCGCAGGACATGGTCATCGAGTACCCGGGGCGTCGCCGCCAGGCGGCGTTCCGCGCCGTCGACGAGGTCTCGCTGCAGATCCACCAGGGCGAGGTCGTCGGGCTGGTCGGCGAGTCGGGCTCGGGCAAGACGACGATCGGCCGTGCGGCCGTGGGACTCCTGCCCGTCACGGGCGGGTCGCTCCGGATCGTCGGCAGGGACATGGTCGGCGCCAAGCCCAAGGACCTCAAGCCGCTGCGCACCGAGGTGGGCATCGTCTTCCAGGACCCGGGGTCGTCGCTCAACCCGCGTCTGCCGATCGGCGAGTCGATCGGCGAGCCGCTCATGCTCCACCGCGGGGTGAAGGGCAAGGAGCTCAGCCGCGAGGTCGAGCGCCTGCTCGACCAGGTCGAGCTCCCGCGCGCGATGCGCAACCGCTACCCGCACGAGCTCTCGGGCGGTCAGCGCCAGCGCGTCGGCATCGCGCGCGCGCTCTCGCTCGAGCCCAAGCTGCTGGTGGCGGACGAGCCGACGTCGGCGCTCGACGTGTCGGTGCAGGCCAAGGTCCTCGACCTGTTCACGGACCTGCAGCGCGAGCACGGCTTCGCGTGCCTGTTCATCTCGCACGACCTCGCTGTCGTCGAGCTCCTGTCCGACCGTATCGCCGTCATGCACAAGGGCAAGCTCGTCGAGGTGGGCGAGACGTCGCAGATCGTGCACGCCCCGAAGCACCCGTACACGCAGCGGCTCCTCGCCGCGGTGCCCGTGCCGGACCCGGCGGCGCAGCGCGAGCGCCGTGCGGCCCGGGACGCGCTGCTCGAGGCCGCGGCGCGCGACATCGCGAACGACGAGCTGTCGTCGCTGGTGGACGAGGAGCGCTCGCTCGCCGAGGCGCGCGACGACATCGACCACGAGCGCAGCGCACCCCCCACGGCGGGCGCGGGGTTCTGACGGCGCTACCCACCTCCGGTGGCGCGGCGGATGCCGCGCGACCGACGACACCGACGCCCCGGCGCGGCCACGTTCGTGGCCCGCGCCGGGGCGTTCCGGTTGCCGGGCGCGGGGTGCGCGGCAAGCCTGGGACGCATGACACCAGCGGAGGACGACGTCCCCGGGACGCCGAGCGCGGACCGGCCCGGGCCGGGCGACGCGGGCGCCCCCGCCCGCGGGGCCACGGCCGCCGACGACCTCGACAGCCCGCGGACCGGACGTCCGGACCCCCGGGTCTTCTACCCGGCGGCCGGCCTCATCCTGCTGTTCGTGCTGGCGACCATCCTGTTCACCGACACGGTGACGGCGCTCATGAACACGCTCCAGCGCGACGTCATCGGCGTCTTCGGCTGGTACTACGTGATCGTCGTCGCCGGGTTCGTCGTGTTCTCGCTCTGGATGGGCATGAGCCGCTTCGGCGACATCGTGCTCGGCAAGGACGAGGACGAGCCCCTGTTCCGGCTGCCCGTCTGGTTCGCGATGCTCTTCGCGACGGGCATGGGGATCGGGCTCGTGTACTGGGGGGTGGCGGAGCCCCTGTCGCACTACGTGAGCCCCAAGCCGGGCGTCGAGGGGAGCGACCCGGCGCTCGCCCAGGCCGCCATGGGGCAGAGCTACCTCCACTGGGGCGTCCACGCGTGGGCGATCTACGTCGTCGCGGGCCTCGCGCTCGCGTACGCGATCCACCGCAAGGGGCGGCCGGTGTCGATCCGGTGGGCCCTCGAGCCGCTGTTCGGCGACCGGGTCCGGGGCCGGCTCGGGGACGTCATCGACGTCGTCGCGATCATCGGCACGGTCTTCGGCGTGGCGACGTCGCTGGGCTTCGGCGTCCTCCAGATCGCGGCCGGGCTCGGCTACCTCGACGTGGTGCAGCCGAGCACGGCGCTCGAGATCGGGCTCATCGCGGCGATCTCCGCGCTCGCGACGATCTCGGTCGTGTCGGGGCTGGGCAAGGGGATCAAGTGGCTGTCCAACGGCAACATGATCCTGGCGGGGGTCGTCCTGGTCCTGGTGCTGGCCCTCGGGCCGACCCTCTTCCTCCTGCGCGAGTGGGTCCAGTCGCTCGGCTACTACGTCCAGAACATCGTGCGGCTGTCCTTCGACACCACGGCCTTCCAGGGCGAGGCCGGGCTCGAGTGGCAGTCGTCGTGGACGATCTTCTACTGGGGCTGGTGGATCTCCTGGGCGCCGTTCGTCGGCGTCTTCATCGCCCGGATCTCGCGCGGGCGGACCGTGCGGGAGTTCGTCCTCGGGACGCTCCTCGTGCCGACGGTCGTCACGACCCTGTGGTTCTCCGTCTTCGGCGGGTCGGCCCTCTACCGCGAGCTGACGGAGCCGGGGAGCATGCTCGTCGACGGCGAGGTCGACACCGACACGACGCTGTTCCAGCTCTTCGACGGGTTGCCCCTCGGCAACGTCCTCTCGGTGGTGGGCATCCTCCTGATCGTCGTGTTCTTCGTGACGTCGTCGGACTCCGGGTCGCTCGTGGTGGACATGCTCGCGAGCGGGGGCAACCCGAACCCGCCCACGTGGAGCCGCATCTTCTGGGCCGGCGTCTCGGGCCTGCTGGCCATCGCGCTCCTCCTCGCCGGTGGGCTGCAGGCGCTCCAGACCGCGGCGATCCTCATCGCGCTGCCGTTCTCGGTCGTCATGATCGGGATGGCCGTCTCGACCGTCCGCGCCCTGCGCGCGGAGCACGCCGCGATCCTGCGCGCCGAGCGGAGGGCGGCGCGCGCGGCGCTGACGGAGCACGTGACCACGCGCGTCTCGGAGAGCATCTCGGAGCAGTGGGAGGAGCTCTACCCCGACCGGCCGGAGCGGTGGCGCGCGCTGACCCGGCGCCCGCGCAAGGGTTCGCCGCCGTGACGTCTCTGCCCGGCCGACGGGTCGCGGAACGACGGTGCGGCGCCGGGGTGACGTGGGTCATGGTGGCGGGGAGCGCGACCCGGTAGGATAGCCGTGCCCGGGTGACGGCCCGTGCTCCGTGATGCCGCGGCGGGCTGCTCCCGCGCCGTGCGCGCAGAGGTGGCCGGCCGTCGTCGCCCCTCGAACCCCACGAAATGAGAACCGTAGATGTCTGTGCGCTCCGACCTGCGCAACGTGGCGATCGTCGCCCACGTCGACCACGGCAAGACCACGCTCGTCGACGCGATGCTGCGCCAGTCCGGCGCCTTCTCCGCGCACCAGCACGTGGACGACCGCGTCATGGACTCCGGTGACCTCGAGCGCGAGAAGGGCATCACGATCCTCGCGAAGAACACCGCGGTCCGCTACGCCGGCCCGGCCGCCGCCGCGGTGGGGGAGCCCGACGGCATCACGATCAACGTCATCGACACCCCCGGTCACGCCGACTTCGGCGGCGAGGTCGAGCGCGGCCTGTCGATGGTCGACGGCGTCGTCCTCCTCGTCGACGCGAGCGAGGGCCCGCTCCCGCAGACCCGGTTCGTGCTGCGCAAGGCGCTCGCCGCGAAGCTCCCCGTGATCATCGTGGTCAACAAGGTCGACCGTCCGGACTCGCGCATCACCGAGGTCGTCGCCGAGGCGACGGACCTGCTGCTGGGCCTCGCGTCCGACCTCGCGGACGAGGTCCCCGACCTCGACCTCGACGCCATCCTGGACGTCCCGGTCGTCTACGCGTCGGCCAAGGCCGGTCGTGCGTCGCTCGACCAGCCCGTGGACGGCCAGCTCCCCTCGAACGAGGACCTCGAGCCGCTCTTCACGACCATCCTCGAGAAGATCCCCGCGCCGACGTACGACGAGGGCGCGCCGCTCCAGGCGCACGTCACGAACCTCGACGCGTCGCCGTTCCTCGGCCGCCTCGCGCTGCTGCGCATCTTCAACGGCGAGCTCCGCAAGGGGCAGGTCGTCGCGTGGGCCCGGCACGACGGCACGCTCCAGAACGTCAAGATCACCGAGCTCCTCGAGACCAAGGCCCTCGACCGCGTCCCGACCGAGTCGGCCGCGCCCGGCGACATCGTCGCCGTCGCGGGCATCGCGGACATCACGATCGGCGAGACCCTCACCGACCCCGAGGACCCGCGCCCGCTGCCGCTCATCACGGTCGACGACCCGGCGATCTCGATGACCATCGGGATCAACACCTCGCCGCTCGCGGGCAAGGGCGGCAAGGGCCACAAGGTCACGGCGCGCCAGGTCAAGGACCGCCTCGACTCCGAGCTCGTCGGCAACGTGTCGTTGCGCGTCCTGCCGACCGAGCGCCCCGACGCGTGGGAGGTCCAGGGTCGCGGCGAGCTCGCGCTGGCGATCCTCGTCGAGCAGATGCGCCGCGAGGGCTTCGAGCTCACGGTCGGCAAGCCGCAGGTCGTCACGCGCACGATCGACGGCAAGACGCACGAGCCGATGGAGCGCATGACGATCGACGTCCCCGAGGAGTACCTCGGCAACGTCACGCAGCTCCTCGCGCAGCGCAAGGGCCGCATGGAGACCATGTCCAACCACGGCACCGGCTGGATCCGCATGGAGTTCATGGTCCCGGCCCGCGGGCTCATCGGCTTCCGCACGCGCCTCCTCACGGAGACGCGCGGCACGGGCATCGCGGCCTCGATCTCCGAGGGCTACGAGCCGTGGGCCGGGCACATCGAGACCCGCACGACGGGCTCGCTCGTGGCCGACCGCGCCGGCAAGGTGACGCCGTTCGCCATGATCAACCTCCAGGAGCGCGGCTCGTTCTTCGTCGACCCCACGCAGGAGGTCTACGAGGGCATGATCGTCGGCGAGAACTCGCGCAACGAGGACATGGACGTGAACATCACCAAGGAGAAGAAGCTCACGAACATGCGGTCCTCGACGGCCGACAACTTCGAGAACCTCGTCCCCCCGCGCCACCTCACGCTCGAGGAGTCGCTCGAGTTCGCGCGCGAGGACGAGTGCGTCGAGGTCACGCCCGAGGTCGTGCGCATCCGCAAGGTGATCCTCGACCAGACCGAGCGCGCCCGCGCGGTCTCGCGCGCCAAGCGCGCCTGACGTCGCCGCACGGGTGAGCGTCCCCCCGGTCCCGCAGGCCGCCGTCGTGCCCGACGGCGGCCTGCTGGCCGTGCACGCCCACCCCGACGACGAGACGCTCGCCACGGGCGCGCTCCTCGCGACGTGGGCGCGCGCCGCGCAGCCGGTCACCGTGGTGACGTGCACGCGCGGCGAGCGGGGCGAGGTGATCGACACCTCGGCGCACCCGACCGGCGTCGGGCACCTGGAGGGCGACGGCCCCGCCCTCGCGGCGCACCGCGAGGGCGAGCTCGCCCGCGCGCTCGGCGCCCTCGGCGTCACGGACCACGTCTTCCTCGACACGGTCGCGCCGCCGACGGCGGGTGCGGCGCCCGACGGCGGAGCCCGCCCCCGGTTCGAGGACTCCGGCATGGCGTGGGTCGCACCGGGGGTCGCGAGCGCGGTCGCCACGGAGCAGCTCCCGCCCCGCGCGTTCGTCGGCGTCCCGCTCGACGAGGCGGCCGCCCGGCTGGCCGCCGTCGTGCGCGACCGCCGTCCCGCGGTCGTCGCGACGTACGAGCCCGGCGGCGGCTACGGGCACCCCGACCACGTGCGCGCGCACGACGTGACGGTCCGGGCGCTGGAGCTGCTCGAGACCGCCGGCGATCCCGTCCCGGCGCTGTGGCTCGCCGTCGCCCCCGAGAGCACGGTGCGCGCGGCGCGGCGGGCGCTCGCCGCGCACCCCGCGGTCCGCGCGCTCCTCGCCGCGGGCGCGGACCTCACCCTGCCCGACCCGGACGAGGCCCTCCCGCCCGTCGCGCGCCCCGACGCCTCGCTGCCCCCGCTCGTGGCGGTGCCCGTGGCTCCCGTCCTCGACGAGCTCCTCGTGGCGATGCGCGCGCACGCGACGCAGGTGCAGCACGTGACCGCCGCCGCGACCGCGGGGTCCACCGCGGAGGAGGAGCCCACGGGCGTCCTGGGCTGGTACGCCCTCAGCAACGACGTGCTGGCGCCCGTTCCTTCACACGAGTTCTACGCTCCCTCCGGCGGCGCTCTCCCGCGCGGCCAGGTCCGGCGCGAGCCCACGCGTTAGCCTGGGGCCCGTGGAGACCGGTATGGGGCGGCTCATCGGCCGCGGGGTGGCGAGCGCGCTCGTCGGCGTGCTCGTCGGGCTCGTCGGCACCGTCGCGCACCGGGCGCACCTGCTCGGCGTGGACCTCCCCGGAGGCGTCGGGCTGGGCATCGTCCTCGCCCTGCTGACCGTGCTCGCGGCGGGGACCCTCGCGCGCGCCTGGGGCGGCATGGCCGGCCTGCTGGGCTACGGCGTCGGATGGGTCGTCGTCGTCCAGCTCCTCTCGCTCGAAGGGCCGGGCGGCGACGTCCTCGTGCCGAGCGAGCCCGTCGGGTACGTGTGGATCTACGGGGGTCTCCTCGTGGTCGCGGCGGTCGCCTTCCTGCCGCGCTCGTGGTTCAGCGACCGCCCCGTCCGCCCGGCGCTGCACGGGCGTCCCACCAGGCACGACGGACCCGAGGACCCCCTCGCGTCCCGCTAGAATTCGCGGTGCGGGTCCCCGCACACCCCTCGTCGTCGCGCGCTCGACCGCGCGCCTTTCGTCACGGAGACAGTGGATGGGTCAGCCGACCGACCGAGACGCCGAACTCGACTCCCCGCAGGACGCCGTGCCCGAGCCCGCTGCGTCCGGTGAGGAGCGCGCGCCCGTCGGTCAGACCGGTGACGACGCGCCCGCGACGCTCGACGACGTGGCGGAGCGCGAGGACGACGCGGTCCGCGGCGCCGAGACGGTCGACGAGGCGGTGCCCGGCGCGCAGGACGAGGTGTCCACGGCGCCGGAGCGGGGCGACGCGCCTGCGGCACCGGCCGGCCCGGTCGAGGACCCCACGGAGCCGGTGACGGCGGCCGCGGAGGACCAGGCGGCGGAGACTCCCACCGACCCGGTCGGGGAGCCGGACGCCGTGGCGGACGAGACCCCCGGGCACGGCACCGACGAGGCGGTGACGGATCCCGTCGGACCGGCCGAGCCCGTCGGACTTGTCGCGCCCGTGACGGAGCCCGCCGAGCCGACCGAGCCCGAGGTCGCGGAGCGACCGACGGCCGAGGCGCCGCCCGCGGGCGAGGACGTGTCGCCGGTGGCCACGGACCCCGAGGGCGACCCGGCCGGGGACGGCAGCGCCGAGGCGGGCGCGACGACCGACGACGCCGCGACGACCGACGACGCCGCGACGGTCGAGGGGCCGGCCGACGTACCCGCACCTGCCTCCGCACCGGGACCGGAAGCGCCGACCGCGACCGAGGGCGTCGCCGCGTCCGCGCAGGCCGACGACGAGGACGAGCCGTACGTCCCGCGCGTGTTCGCGTTCGACCCCGACGTCCCGGCCGTGCTCGTCCCCCCGCCCGGCTCGGACGCGCAGCCCGCCGCGGTGACGGGTGACCCGTCCGTCGCTCCTGTCGACCCGCCCGCTGCGACGCCGGAGGCGGTGGGCCGAGCCGCGGCGGACGAGCCCGACGCCGACCCGACGGCCGTCGTGCCCGTCGTGCCGCCGCAGGCGCCCGCCTCGCCCGCACCCGGCGCCGCGGAGCCGACGTCGGCGGCCGACGCCACGCAGGTGATCCCGCCCGTCGACCCGTGGTCGCGGCCGGCCCCCGTCGTCCGCACGTCCGTCCGTCCGGCCCCGCAGGCTGCCACGGAGGCCGCGGCGGCCCCGACGGCGACCCCCGCGGCCGCCCCGGCGGCGGGCCTGGGCAGCGCCTTCGGCCCCGTCCCGCCCGACGAGTCGCGGGAGACCTCGCCCTTCGACGGCTTCGAGGAGGAGGCGCCGCGGCGCGGCTGGGTGCGCGGGCTGCTGTGGACCGGCGTCGGGGTGCTCGTGCTCGGCGGCCTCTACACCGGTGCGCAGTGGTTCTTCTCGGACAAGGTCCCGAGCGGGACGAGCGTCGCCGGCGTGGACGTCGGGGGACAGACCCGGACGGCGGCGCAGGACACGCTCGAGGCCGAGCTCGGGCCGCGCGCGGCCGAGCCGGTCACGCTCACGGCGGGCGAGGCGAGCACGACCCTCGACCCGGCCGCCGCCGGGCTGACCTTCGACGCCGCGGCCACCGCCGAGGAGCTCACGGCGTTCTCGATGAGCCCTGCCAGGCTCTGGCAGCACCTCTTCGGCGGCCAGGACGAGGCGCCGGTCCTCGCGGTCGACGAGGCGGCGCTCGACGCCCAGGTCGAGGCGCTGCGGGGGAGCCTCGAGATCGAGCCGGTCGACGGCACGGTGCAGTTCGTGGACGGCGCGCCGACGAGCACCCCGGCGGCCGACGGCTCGGCCCTCGTGACCGACGAGGTCCCGGCCGTCATCACCGGGAGCTGGCTCGTCACGGACGGCCCGGTCGCGCTGCCGACCGAACCCGTGGAGCCCGCGATCACGCAGGAGGAGACCGACGCCGCGCTCGCGCAGGCGCAGAAGGTCGTCTCCGCGCCCGTCGTCGTGTCCGTCGGCGGCCAGAACCCCGAGCTGCCGCCGGAGGCGCTCGCGGCCGCCGCGTCCTTCCAGGCTGCCGACGGCGTGCTCACCCTGACCTTCGACGGGGCTCTGCTCGTCCAGTCGGTGGTGGACCGGACGAACGACCTGCTCACCGCCGCGGACGACGCCCACTTCGTCTTCCAGGACGGCGTCCCCGTGATCGAGGGCGGGGAGCCGGGCACGACGATCGACCCCGCGGCCATCGCGACGGCCGTCACGACGGCGGCCTCCGGTGACGAGCGGACCGCGACCGTCGAGCTCGTGGAGTCCGACCCGGCGCAGTCGGTCGCCGCGCTCGAAGCCCTCGGGATCACGGAGAAGGTCTCGGAGTTCTCGACCCCGGTGCCCAACGTCCCGGTCCGCACCGCGAACCTGCGCCGCGGGGCGGAGAAGGTGACGGGGACCCTCGTCAAGCCGGGCGAGACGTTCTCGCTCGTCGACACGCTGTCGCCGATCACGCTCGAGGGCGGCTACTTCGCCGCCGGCATCGTCGAGAGCGGGCGGCACACCGAGGGGGTCGGCGGCGGGCTGTCCCAGATGGCGACGACCACGTACAACGCGGGTTTCTTCGCGGGGCTCGAGGACGTCGAGCACCGGCCGCACAGCTACTGGTTCGACCGGTACCCCGCGGGGCGCGAGGCGACGATCTTCGTCGGCTCGATCGACATGAAGTTCAAGAACGACACGCCGTACGGCGTCCTCATGCAGTCGTGGGTCGGCGGCGGCGAGCTGCACGTCGCGATCTGGAGCACCAAGTACTACGACGTGGAGACGTCGTCGAGCGGCAAGACGAACGTGGTCCAGCCGACGACGGTCACGCACTCGGGCGCGGACTGCGCGCCGACGCCCGCGGGCAGCCCGGGCTTCTCCATCACGAACTACCGCAAGGTCTACCACGAGGGGGAGCTCGTCAAGGACGAGTCCTACCGGTGGACGTACAAGCCGGACAACGCGGTCGTCTGCGAGTAGACGACCCGGTCCACCACACACACGGAGGTCCTATGCTCGGACGCAGCGAACGGGAGTCGGGCGCGCAGGCGCTGCTCGCGGCCACGGCGGCAGGCTGGGTCGCCGGCGACCCCGCCGAGGCGGACGCGCTGCTCGACCTCGGGTCGACGACGGCGACGCTGTCGACCGTCGCGAGCATCGACGGGCTGTCGGCCGTCGTGCACCTGGGGCACCCCGCGCAGCCGTCGCACGAGCTCGAGCGGGCGCTGCTCGCCGCGCCGCCCTCGCTCGTGCTCACGGGTGCGTCGGCCGTGCCCGCGCAGTGGGTCTGGGTGGGGCGCTCGGCCTCCGCGCGGGACCTGACGGGGCACGTCGTCGTGGACGAGGCGGGCATGCGCGACCGCCGCCACGTGCTGCGCACGATGGGCGTGAGCCCGTCCCTCGTCCCGACGCGGACGAGCCTGGAGGAGCGCGTCGCGCTCGCCGGCCCGGACGGCAGCCTCGTCGTGGAGCGCTCCGTGGCGGCGGGCCCGCTCGCCGCGCTCGGGTACGCGGAGCTCTCCGGGAGCGAGGTCCTCGGGGAGGGTGCGCCCGTCTGGTACGGGCTCCTGGAGAGCCGGGACGTGGTGCCGCGCGTCGACGGCGTGGCGCAGGTCTGGCTCGCGTTCGGGCCCCGGGACGACCACCGCGGCTCGTTGCAGCAGACGCTCGGGCTCGTCGCCCAGGCCGGCATCGACCTCCAGCACCTGCGCAGCCACCGTTCGCAGACCGGGACGCACATCTTCTTCTGCGCGTTCTCCTGCCCGGACGCGGCGACGCTGGACGCCCTCGTCGCCGGGTTCGCGGAGTGCGGCGTCGCGCACCGCCTGCTCGCCGTCCTGCCCGGGCAGGAGTTCGTGCCCGGCCCGGACGCGCTCGCGCCGCGCTGGGCGTCGGCGCCGGACGCCGTGCGCGCGTGAGCGTCGTCGGCTACCTCGGCCCGGAGGGGTCGTTCACGCACCAGGCGGCCGCCGCGTGGTGCGCCGACCGCGGGGACGACCCGGCGTACCGGTCGGCCCGCCTCGCGGCGCGCACGACGGTGGCGGACGTGTTCGCCGGGGTCGCCGCGGGAGACCTCGCGCGCGGGGTCGTGGCGATCGAGAACACCGTCGAGGGCTACGTGGTCCCGTCGCTCGACGCGATCGTCGGGAGCGCGACGGTCGTCGCGGTCGACGAGGTCGTGCTCGACATCTCGTTCGACGCGTTCGTGCGGCCCGGCCACGGCGAGCTGACGGAGGTCACCGCCCACCCGCACGGCCTCGCGCAGTGCCAGGAGTTCGTCCGCCGGACGGGTCTGGCCCCGCTCGCCGCGTCGTCGAACGCGGCGGCGTGCCGGGACGCGGGGCCGCACCAGGTCGCGCTCGGGCCGACGATCTGCGGCGAGCTCTACGGGCTGGAGACGTTCGAGCGCGCGGTCGAGGACTTCGCCGGTGCCCGGACGCGCTTCCTCGTGCTCGCGCCGCGGGCGGAGGCGTCGGCGACGCTGGAGGGCGCGCGCACGCGCGGGGACGGTCCGTGGCGCACCATGCTCGCGGTGACCCCGGTCGTCACGGGGCCGGGCGTGCTCGCCCGGATCACACGGTCGTTCGGCGAGCGCGGCGTCAACCTGTCGAGCCTCATCACGCGACCGCTCAAGGCGGTGGCCGGCACGTACGTGTTCGTCCTGACCGTCGACGGCGCCCCGTGGGACGCGCCGGTCCGCGCCGTGCTCGACGACCTGGTCCGCGCGGGCGACTCGCTCAAGACGCTCGGGGTCGTGCCCGCGCGCGGCGAGCTGGACGAGTCGGTGCACGCCGACGTCGACGTCGCGCACGTCCCGGTGGGCAGCGTGGACGCCTCGGCGGACCCGTCCGCGCTCGCGGCGGGGCTGCTGTGGTGACGGTCGACGCCGCGTCGGCGGCGGGCACCGGGCCGCGGGTCGGGGTCGTCGGGCTCGGGCTGGTCGGCGGCTCGGTCGCGCGGCTCCTGCACGAGCAGGGCGTCGACGTGACCGCCCACGACACGACGGCCACCACGCGCGCCGCGGCCCGCGCCGCGGGCCTCCGGGTCGTCGGCGACGTGGCCGACGTGTGCGCGGCGGAGCCCGACGTCCTCGTGCTCGCGGTCCCGCTGCGGGCCATGCGGTCCGTCGCGACCGAGGTCGCGCGGCACGTGCGCGGCGCGACCGTCGTCACCGACGTCGGGAGCGTCAAGGGCGCGGTGCGCGACGCCGTCCGCTCGGCGGGTCTCGACGCGCGCTACGTCGGGGCGCACCCGATGGCCGGTACGGAGCACTCGGGGTTCGCGGCGTCGGACCCGGCGATGCTCGACGGCGCACGCTGGGCCGTCACGGTCGACGGGACGACGCGGCGCGAGGCTCTCGTGACGCTGCTCCGGCTCGTGACCGGACCGCTGGGCGGGACCGTCCACGTCCTCACCGACGAGGTCCACGACGAGTCGACGGCGCTCGTCAGCCACGTCCCGCACGTCCTCGCCACGGAGCTCCTCGGCGTCGTCGCCGACGCGCCCGTGCGGGACGTCGCGCTCGGGCTCGCCGCGGGCAGCTTCCGGGACGCGACGCGGGTGGGGCGCACCGACCCGCGGCGCACCGAGGCGATGGTCACGGACAACGCCGCCTGGGTCGCGTCCGCCCTGCGCGTGGTCGTGCGCGACCTCGAGCAGCTCGTCGCGGCGCTCGAGTCCAACGCGCCCGTGGGGGAGTTCTTCGACCGGCCCGAGCCGGTCCGCGGCCCGGCCCCCGCGCCGGGCAGCGGGGAGCGGCGGCGGATCGACCTCGACGAGGCGGGGGAGTGGCGCACGGCGCTGAGCGACGCCGGCGCCCGGGGCGCGGTCGTCGTGGACGTCGCGGACGACGCGGTCGTCGTCGCCTGACGGCGCTACCGCAGGGACGCCGGGCGCCGCGGGGGACGGGGCGGCACCGGCTTGCCCGCCACGATCGCGTCGAGCGGGACCGTCACCAGGGGCGGGACGTCGTCGTGCGTCCCGTGACCGCGGTGCGGCGGGGCGGCGCTCCCGCCCGCGTCCTCGCGCAGGACCAGCTCCGTGGGGGTGGTCCGGACGACCACGCCGATCACGTCCGTGAGCGGCTTGCCCGCCGCGGCGGCCTCGTCGGGGGCGAGGCGACGGCGCACGACCACCCGGGTGCCCGGTGCCCACGTCGTCCAGGGCGCGTCGTCGGGCACGGGAGCGCTCCTCGGGTCTGTGACGTTCGTCCACGGGCTGGTCAGGGAGGGTCGGGCACGGTCCGACCTGAGCGATACTAGTCCTGCGTCTCCCTGTCGTGACCTCGCCCCTCGCCGGGTCGGGGTCCGGACGAATCCAGAAAGGTACTCGGTCGTGACTTACGTGATCGCTCAGCCGTGCGTGGACGTCAAGGACAAGGCGTGCATCGAGGAGTGTCCTGTCGACTGCATCTACGAGGGCAAGCGGTCGCTGTACATCCACCCCGACGAGTGCGTGGACTGCGGTGCCTGCGAGCCGGTCTGCCCGGTCGAGGCGATCTACTACGAGGACGACGTGCCGACGGAGTGGAGCGACTACTACCGCGCCAACGTCGAGTTCTTCGACGACCTCGGCTCGCCCGGCGGCGCCGCGAAGATGGGTCTCATCGAGAAGGACGACCCGATGATCGCCGCCCTGCCGCCGCAGGCCTGAGCACCCGGCACCGCCGCACGTGGGACTCGCCGACCTCTCCGGTCTCGCCTATCCCTGGGACACGCTGACCCCCTACGTCGAGCGCGCCCGCGCGCACCCGCGCGGCGTCGTCGACCTCTCGATCGGGACGCCCGTCGACCCGACGCCGGCCGTCGTGCGCGACGCGCTCGCCGCCGCCTCGGACGCGCACGGCTACCCGACGACCCACGGCACGCCGGCGCTGCGCGAGGCCGTCGCCGCCTGGTTCGCGCGGCGACGCGGCGTGCCGGGCCTCGACCCGGACGCCGTGCTCCCCACGGTCGGCAGCAAGGAGCTCGTCGGGCTCCTGCCCGCGCTCCTGCGTCTCGGGCCGGGCGACGTCGTCGTGCACCCGCGCACCGCCTACCCCACGTACGACGTAGGCGCGCGCCTCGCCGGCGCGACGCCGCTCGCGACCGACGACGTCGACGAGTGGGCGGGGCGGGCCGACGTCCGGCTGGTGTGGGTGAACTCCCCGAGCAACCCGACCGGGCGCGTGCTCGACGCCGCCCACCTCGCGCGCGTCGTCGCGGCGGCCCGCGAGATCGGTGCGGTCGTGGCGAGCGACGAGTGCTACGCCGAGCTCGCCTGGGTCGAGCCGTACGCGTCGCGGGGCGTGCCGAGCCTGCTCGACCCGGCCGTCGCGGGGGGCTCGCACGAGGGGCTCCTCGTCGCCTACTCGCTCTCGAAGCAGTCGAGCATGGCCGGCTACCGCGGCGCGTTCGTCGCCGGCGACCCGGCCCTCGTGGCGGACCTGCTCGGCACCCGCAAGCACCTCGGGATGATCGTCCCCGCGCCCGTCCAGGCGGCGATGGTGGCCGCGCTGTCCGACGACGCCCACGTCGCCGCGCAGCGCGACGTGTACGCGCGGCGCCGCGAGGTGCTCGTCGGGGCGCTCGGCGACGCCGGGCTGCAGGTCGACCACTCCGAGGCGGGCCTCTACCTCTGGTCGAGGCCGGCCGGTGACCACGCGGGCGACTGCTGGCGGACCGTGTCCGACCTCGCCGATCTCGGCATACTCGTCGGGCCGGGAGCGTTCTACGGACCGGAGGGCGCGGGCCACGTGCGCGTCGCGCTCACCGCGACCGACGAGCGCGTCCACGAGGCCGCCGCTCGACTCTCCGAAGCCTGAACTCTGACGTGACCTGCCTCACAGAGGTGTGGTGTTCTCGTGACGGTTCAGGATTGGTCACGTGCGGGTGAAGCGGGGTACGGTCGACCGCGCGGCAACGGCGCGAGCAGCAGCAGGAAGGGAACCATGACCACCACTCAGCAGGCGAAGGTCCGCCTCCTCGTCGACGACCAGGCGCAGGACCTGCCCGTGGTCGCGGCGACCGAGGGCAACGACGGCATCGTCGTGTCCTCCTTGCTCAAGTCGACCGGCCTCGTGACGGTGGACCCGGGCTTCATGAACACGGCGTCGTGCGAGTCGAGCATCACCTACATCGACGGTGACGCCGGCATCCTGCGGTACCGCGGGTACCCCATCGAGCAGCTCGCGGAGCAGTCGACCTTCCTCGAGGTCGCGTACCTGCTCATCCACGGCGAGCTCCCCGACACCCCGACGCTCGAGGCGTTCGTCGAGCGCGTGAACCGCCACACGCTGGTGCACGAGGACTTCCGCACCTTCATGGGGACGTTCCCCCGCGACGCCCACCCGATGGCCGTGCTCTCGTCCGCGATCAACGCGCTGTCGACGTTCTACCCCGAGTCGCTCGACCCCTTCGACGACGAGACGGTCGAGCTCGCGACGGTCCTGCTCCTCGCGAAGTCCCGCACCATCACGTCCTACCTGCACCGCCGCCGCGTCGGCGAGCCGCTGCTCTACCCGGACTACTCGCGCGGCTACGTCGACGACTTCCTGCGCATGACGTTCGCGACGCCGTACCAGCAGTACGAGGCGGACCCGGTCGTCGTCGACGCCCTCGACAAGCTGCTCATCCTGCACGCCGACCACGAGCAGAACTGCTCGACGTCGACCGTCCGCGTCGTCGGGTCCTCGCACGCGAACCTCTACGCGTCCGTCGCCGCGGGCGTCAACGCGCTCTCCGGCCCGCTGCACGGTGGGGCCAACGAGTCGGTGCTCACGATGCTCGACAAGATCGCGGGCGCGGAGTATGACGTCGACACCTTTATGAAGAAGGTGAAGAACAAGGAGGACGGCGTCCGCCTCATGGGCTTCGGCCACCGGGTCTACAAGAACTACGACCCGCGTGCCGCCATCGTGAAGAAGTCCGCCGACGCCGTGCTCTCGACCCTCGGCAAGAAGGACCAGCTCCTCGACATCGCCATGGGCCTCGAGGAGATCGCGCTCAACGACGACTACTTCATCGAGCGCAAGCTCTACCCGAACGTCGACTTCTACACGGGCCTCATCTACAAGGCCATGGGCTTCTCGCCCGCGATGTTCACGCCGCTCTTCGCGCTCGGCCGCATGCCCGGCTGGATCGCGCAGTGGCGCGAGATGATGAAGGACCCGCAGACCAAGATCGGCCGCCCGCGCCAGGTCTACGTCGGCGAGACCGAGCGCGACTACGTCCCGGTCTCCGACCGCTGACACCCGCACCCCGGACGCCGCGTCGCTCACCCCGGTGAGCGGCGCGGCGTCTCGTCGTTCTGGCACTCGGGTCTGCCGTCCGGTCCGCGCTGTGGCCGCACCGCCGCTCGGCGGTCGTCGTACGGTTCGTCGGGGGTCGCCGCCGTACCCGGGGCGACCACACGACCGCGCTACCAGGGCGCCGTCAGGACTCGTCCGGGACGGCGACGTGGACGCGGACGCGGCCCGGGTCGAGCGGGGCGAGGTCGTCGGGGTCGAGCGGGCTCCACGTCGAGTCGTCGCGAGACCACCGGCGGTCCCCGACCTCGACGGCGACGACGTTCGTCGCGTCCGCGGTGGCGACGGCCCACTGTGCGACGGCCCATGCCGCACGGTCGAGACCGCCGTCCTCGGCCGCGGTGGGCAGACCCGAGGCGTCGACCTGGAGCGTGCCCCCGTCGCCGCCGTCGAAGGGCTCGACGCGGGCGCCGTCGCCGAGGTCGCGGGCCAGGCGGTCCTCGAACGGCTGCGTGGCGGCGCCGTCGGTCGGGAGCTCGGTCGTGGCCACGGGGCCCAGGTCGCACGTGAGGGACGTGGGGGACCAGCCGGTGAGCGCGGAGGCCCAGGCGCGCGACCGGGGCTCGTGCTGCGCGTAGGCGTCGGGGAACGCGGAGCGCTGGACGGTCTGCGCGGCGACCGTGACCTCCATGGCCTCGTAGCCCTCGACCGTCTCGAGCACGTCGTAGAACGCGTTGGCCGAGTACACGGGGTCCATGATCTGCTCGACGCTGCCCCAGCCCTGGGACGGGCGCTGCTGGAACAGGCCGACGGAGTCGCGGTCGCCGTAGTCGATGTTGACGAGGCGGGACTCCTGGAGCGCGGTCGCGAGCCCGATCGTCGCGGCGCGGGCGGGGAGGCCGCGGCGCACGGCCGTGCCCGCCACGAGCGCGGCGTTGTCCGCCTGCGTGACGGACAGGTACCAGGTGCGGCCGTCGGCGGTGGCCGCGCACCGCTCGGCGACGGGCGTCTCGTCGTCGAGCCGGTTGAGGGCGACGACGACGCCGCCCACCCCGACCGCGGCCACCGTGAGGAGGGTGACCGCGGCGCGGAGCGGGCGGCGCCGCCGGCGCGCCCGACCGACGTCCGGGAGGTCCCGGGGACGGGATGGTCGGGTCGCGGTCATGCGGGGCGCCGTCGTGCTCGTCGGCGGGTCAGTTGGCGTGCAGCGCGGCGTTGAGCTCGACGCCGGCGCCGGTGCGGGACACGGCCTCGACACCACCGGTCAGCGAGTTGCGGCGGAACAGGATGCCGGAGCGACCGGAGAGCTCGCGCGCCTTGACGACGAGCGGCTCGCCCGTGGCGTCGGTCTGCCCGACGACGGTCACCTTGGTCCCCGCGGTGACGTACAGGCCGGACTCGACGACGCAGTCGTCGCCCAGGGGGATGCCCAGGCCCGCGTTGGCGCCGAGGAGCGAGCGCTGCCCGACGGAGATGACCTCGCGACCGCCTCCGGAGAGGGTGCCCATGATCGACGCGCCGCCCCCGACGTCGGAGCCGTCGCCGACGACGACGCCGGCCGAGATGCGACCCTCGACCATCGACGTGCCGAGCGTCCCGGCGTTGAAGTTGACGAAGCCCTCGTGCATGACGGTGGTGCCCGGGGCGAGGTGCGCGCCGAGGCGGACACGGTCGGCGTCGGCGATGCGGACGCCGGCGGGGACGACGTAGTCGACCATGCGCGGGAACTTGTCCACGCCGTACACGGTCACCGGCTGGCCGGTCGCGCGCAGGCGGAGGCGCGTCTCCTCGAAGCCGTCGACGGCGCAGGCGCCGTGGTTGGTCCACACGACGTTCGTGAGGACGCCGAAGAGGCCGTCGAGGTTCTGGCCGTGCGGGGCGACGAGGCGGTGGGAGAGCAGGTGGAGTCGCAGGTACGCGTCGGCGGTGTCGGCGGGGGCGGCGTCGAGGTCGATCTCGGTTCGGACCACGACCACGTCCACGCCGCGCAGCTCGTCGCGCTCGGCGAGCGCGTCGAGCGAGGCGGGGACGGTCGTGCTCGCCGGGGCGGCGCCGAGCGCCGGGGCCGGGTACCAGACGTCGAGGGTCGTGCCGTCGTCGGTGACGGTCGCCAGGCCGTAGCCCCACGCCGTACGCGGCTCGGACGCGGCCGCCGAGGGGGCGGTCGCGGGGGTCGCAGAAGTCATGCGCCCCACCCTATCCGGCGCCGGTAGGGTGCTGGCGTGACCTCTCCCACCACCGGTACCACGCCCGTGCTCGACCTCCGCGGCGATCTCGTCGCGCTCTTCCGCGCGGTGTGCGACACCCCGTCGGTGAGCGGCGACGAGCGCGGGCTCGCGGACGCGGTCGAGGCGGCGCTGCGTGCGTACCCGCACCTGGAGGTCGTGCGCGACGGCGACACGGTCGTCGCGCGGACGTCTCTCGGCCGGGAGCGGCGCGTCGTCGTCGCGGGCCACCTCGACACCGTGCCGCTCACGGACCCGCCGAACCTCCCGACGCGCGTCGTCGGCGAGGGCCTGCGCGCGGAGGTCTGGGGCCGGGGGACCGTCGACATGAAGGGCGGGGTAGCCGTCGCCCTGGCGCTCGCGGCCGAGCTCGACGCCCCGGCGCAGGACGTGACGTGGGTGTTCTACGACAACGAGGAGGTCGCGTCCCACCTCAACGGGCTCGGGCGCCTCGCGCGGAACCGCCCCGACCTGCTCGTGGCCGACTTCGCCGTCCTGGGCGAGCCGACCTCGGCGGGCCTCGAGGGCGGGTGCAACGGGACCCTGCGGGTCGACGTGCGGGTGCCGGGCGTGACGGCGCACTCGGCGCGCGCGTGGACGGGTTCCAACGCGATCCACGCCGCGCACGAGGTGCTCGACCGTCTGGCGGCGTACGTGCCGCAGGAGATCGAGGTCGACGGCCTCGTGTACCGCGAGGGCATGAACGCCGTGGGGATCCGCGGAGGGATCGCGGGCAACGTGATCCCGGACGAGTGCGTGGTCACCGTGAACTTCCGGTTCGCGCCGTCGCGCACCGTCGCCGCGGCGGAGCAGCACGTGCGCGAGCTGTTCGACGGCTTCGAGGTCGTGCTCACGGACGCCGCCCCGGGCGCGCGCCCGGGGCTGGACGACCCGCTCGCGGCGGACTTCGCCGCCGCGGTGCTGGGCGTCACCGGCGGCGCGCCGGCGCCGAAGTACGGCTGGACCGACGTCGCGCGCTTCGCCGAGCTGGGCGTCCCGGCGGTGAACTTCGGGCCCGGCGACCCGCTGCTCGCGCACAAGGACGACGAGCGCTGCCCGGTCGGCGAGCTCGCGCTGTGCCGCGACGCGCTGCGTGCGTGGCTCACGGCCGCCCCTGCGGCATAGGCTCGTGACCATGAGCGACACGGTGCGTGACCAGGGTTCCGACGACGGCCTGCCCCAGGCGGGGACGGGGTACCGCAAGGGGCCGGTCCTGCTGCGCGGGGACCAGATCCCGCGCCAGACGACGGACCAGCGCCTCCTCGACACGGGGGGCAGCGCGGACTGGGTCCACTCCGACCCGTGGCGCGTGATGCGGATCCAGAGCGAGTTCGTCGAGGGCTTCGGCGCGCTGGCCGAGGTCGGCCCGGCCGTGTCCGTGTTCGGGTCGGCCCGGACCAAGCCGGACCACCCGGACTACGCGCTCGCCGAGGACGTCGGCCGTCGCCTCGTCGACGAGGGCTTCGCCGTCATCACGGGCGGCGGGCCGGGCATCATGGAGGCGGCCAACAAGGGCGCGTCCGAGGCGGGCGGGCTCTCGATCGGCCTCGGCATCGAGCTCCCGTTCGAGCAGGGCATGAACCGGTACGTCAACCTCGGCGTGAACTTCCGCTACTTCTTCGCCCGCAAGACGATGTTCGTCAAGTACGCGCAGGGCTTCGTCGTCCTGCCCGGGGGCTTCGGCACGTTCGACGAGCTGTTCGAGGCGCTCACGCTCGTCCAGACGCACAAGATCACCGAGTTCCCGGTGGCGCTCGTCGGCACGGACTACTGGAGCGGTCTGCTCGAGTGGGCACGCACGGCGGTCGCGGGACGCGGCATGATCAGCGCGCACGACCTCGACCTCGTCCACCTGTGCGACGACCCGGCCGAGGCCGTCGAGTACGTCTGCGACCGCGGCGCCGAGCTGCGCGCCGAGGAGCTCGAGGCGACCGAGGAGCTCGCCCGGGCGCAGGCCGGCGACGCGAGCTGACGGTCGCGGCGCGATGACGTCACCTGGCTCGGCCGCGCCCACCGGGCCGGGGTCCGTGCGCCGCGACGACGGTCCACTGCCCCTGCCGCCGCTCGGTGTGCCGCCTCGCGGCACGTCGCTCGTCCTGCGCGGGCGGACCCTCGCCCGGCCCGCGGTGATGGCGATCCTCAACCGGACCGACGACTCGTTCTACGCGGGAGCGCGCCAGCTCGACGACCGCGCGGCCCTCGCCGCGGTCGAGCGCGCGGTGGTCGAGGGCGCGGAGATCCTCGACGTGGGCGGCGTCCGGGCCGGCGTGGGGCCCGAGGTGACGCCCGAGGAGGAGGCCCGGCGCGTCGTGCCGTTCGTCGCGCGGGTGCGTGCGGAGTTCCCGGACCTGCTCGTGAGCGTCGACACGTGGCGGGCCGAGGTGGCGCACGAGGCGGCGCTCGCGGGTGCCGACCTCATCAACGACACCTGGGCGGGTCACGACCCACGCCTCGTCGAGGTCGCGGGCGAGCACGGCGTCGGCGTCGTGTGCTCGCACACCGGGGGAGCGACGCCGCGCACCGACCCGTTCCGCGTCGCGTATCCCGCCCGGCCGGGAGCCGCCGACCCGCGCGACGGCGTCGTCCAGGACGTCGTGGCGACCCTCCGTGCGGCGGCGGAGCGCGCGGTCGCCTGCGGGGTCCCGCCGGCGTCGGTCCTCGTCGACCCCACGCACGACTTCGGCAAGAACACGTGGCACTCCCTGCACCTCCTGCGGCGGACCGAGGTCCTCGCGGGTCTCGGGTTCCCGTTGCTCATGGCCTTGTCCCGCAAGGACTTCGTCGGAGAGACGCTCGACCTGCCGGCCGACGAGCGGCTCGAGGGCACGCTCGCCGCGGCGGCCGTCGCGGCGTGGCTCGGGGCGCGCGTCTTCCGCGCGCACGACGTGGCCGCGACCCGGCGCGTGCTGGACCTCGTCGCCGCGGTGCGCGACGAGGCGCCCCCGGCAGCCGCGCTGCGGGGCCTCGCGTGACCACGCCGCGCGCCGTGGTCGGCCCGGGCGGGAGCCCATGGCTGCTGCGTCCGGCCACCTGGCCGTGGTGGGCGCAGGTCCTCGCGGTGTTCGCCCTCGCGCGCGGGGTGAGCGCGGTGATCCTCCTCGTCGTCGCGAGGTCCCAGGAGGCGAACCCCTGGACGGACGCCGCGCCGTCGTACCTGCCGTACGTCGCGCGCATGTGGGACGCGAGCTGGTACGAGCAGATCTACGCGTCCGGCTACCCCGACACGCTCCCCGTGGGTCCCGACGGCGCCGTCGAGCAGAACGTCTGGGCGTTCTTCCCCCTGTTCCCGGCGCTCGTCCGCGCGCTCGACGCCGTGACCGGCCTCGGGTGGGACGTGCTCGCGCCCACGGTCGCGCTCGTGTGCGGCGCCGGTGCCGTGCTCGTGATCCACCGCCTCGTCACGACTGCGGGCGCCGCGGCGGTCGAGCGCAGGCCGGGCCTGCCGCTGGCGACGGTCCTGCTCGTGAGCGTGTTCCCCTCCAGCCCCGTGCTCCAGGTCGCGTACACGGAGTCGCTCGCCCTGCTCCTCGTGGCCTCCGCGCTCCTGCTGCTGGCCCGGCGCCGCTACGGGTGGGCGGCGCTCGTGATCGGCCTCCTCGGCTTCTCGCGCGCCGTCGCGCTGCCCATGGCGGCCGTCGTCCTGTGGCACGGTCTCGTCCGGTGGCGCCGGGGCGACCTGCGCGCCCCCGACGCCGCGCGCCTCGGCGGGCTGCTCGCGGTCGCCGTGGCCAGCGGTCTCGTGTGGCCGTGGGCGTGCAGCGTCGTCACGGGCGTGCACCAGGGGTACTTCCGCACGCAGGAGGCGTGGCGCGGAGGCGCGGAGGTCGTGCCGTTCGTCCCGTGGGTCGACGTGTCGCGGTGGCTCCTGGGCGACGCCGGCCCGTGGGTCCTCGCCCTCGTGCTGCTCGCGACGGCCGCCCTCGTGCTCAACCCCGTCGCGGCGCGGCTCGGCCCGGAGATGCACGCGTGGTCCGGCGCGTACCTCGCCTACCTGGTCGCGGCGATCCAGCCGGGCACGTCGCTGGTGCGGTTCCTGCTGCTCGCCTTCCCGCTCGCGGCGGTCACCGTCGGGTGGACGCGGTCGCGCCTGTGGCTGGCCGCCGTGACCGTCGCCGGCGTCGCGGGCCAGGTGTGGTGGGTGTGGTCGCTCTGGCGGCTCGTCCCGCCGTCCGGCTGGCCGCCGTGACCCGGACGCCCGGGATGTCGGCACGGGTGAACTAGACTGTCCTCGGGCGTCGTCCGAGGTCGGACGCCCCTCCTCGCGCGCGCGGGGTGGACTCGGGACAACGGAAATGGAGTGCCATCGATGGCTGCGATGAAGCCGCGGACGGGTGACGGGCCGCTGGAGGTCACCAAGGAAGGGCGAGGCATCGTCATGCGGGTCCCGCTCGAGGGTGGCGGACGCCTGGTGGTCGAGCTCAACGCGACCGAGGCCAGCGAGCTGGGTGAGGCGCTCCAGGCCGTGGTGGGCTGATTGCCCGCACGTGAGCGCCGGGCGGCCCGTCTCCCCGGGCTGCCACGTGCGCTGCCCGAGGTGGTCGGCGCCCGGGGTGCCCTGAGCGACGCGGCGCTCCTCGACGACACGCAGGTCGACGCGGTCGTCGTGGCCGTCGCGCCTCCGCGCGAGGCCGAGGACGGTCTGCAACCGCGCGCGGGGACCGTCGACGCCACGGTGCGGTACGGCGTCGACCTCGCGGAGCTCGCCGAGCGGGCGGGCGGGCGTGCCTTCCGCGGCGCCTCTGGAGAGGTCGTGCGCGTCGACCTGCCGCGCGCGCACGCCGGGTCCGCGACGCGGCTCCCGTGGGCCGGCCTGCCTCCCCGGATCCTGCTGCTCGGGGTGGGGACCGGGACGACGACGGACCTCCGGCGCGCCGGCGCCGCGCTCGCTCGCGCGTCGCGCGGCCTGGAGCGCGTCGTCAGCGCCGCCACCGCCGACGCGGGCCCCGACGAGGTCCGGGCGTTCGTCGAGGGCTACCTGCTCGCCGCGTACGACCAGCCCCGCCAGAGCGGGTCACCACGGCCCGCGGCGGAGGCACCCGCGGAGCAGCTCGTCCTGCTCACGCCCGAGGACCGGCCCGACGTCACGACGCCGATCGAGGCCGCGCACCGCGCGGCGGCGGCGACCTGGCTGGTGCGCGACCTCGCCAACATCCCGTCCGACGTGAAGGACCCGGCGTGGTTCGCCGACCGCGCGGTCGAGCTGGCCGACGCGCTCGGGCTCGACACGACGGTCCGCGGCCCCGCCGAGCTCGGTGCCGAGGGCTTCGGGGCGACCCTGGCGGTCGGGGCGGGCTCCGCGCGCCCACCGCGCCTCGTGACGGTCACCTACGACCCCGCCGACCACGGCGTCCTCCCGGTGGAGGCGGGCTCCGCCGCGCGGCACGTCGTCGTCGTCGGCAAGGGCATCACGTACGACACGGGCGGGCTCTCCATCAAGCCCCGCGAGGCGATGGTGCCGATGAAGACCGACATGGCGGGCGCCGCCGTCGCCCTGGCGGTCGTGCTCGGCGCCGCGCGCGCACGCTCCGACCGGCGGGTCACCGCGGTGCTCCCGCTGGCCGAGAACCACGTGGGCGCCGCCTCGTACCGCCCGGGGGACGTCCTGCGCACCTGGTCGGGTCGGACGGTCGAGGTGGCGAACACCGACGCGGAGGGCCGGCTCGTCCTCGCCGACGCGATCGCGTACGCCGTGGCCGAGCTCGCGCCCGACGTGCTCGTCGACGTCGCGACCCTGACCGGAGCGGCGAGCCTCGGCCTCGGCCGCGGGCACGGCGCGCTGTTCGCCACGGACGACACCGTGGCCGGGGCGCTGGAGGACGCGGCGCTCGCCACCGGCGAGCGCGTGTGGCGGCTGCCGCTCGTCGAGGACTACGCGGGCGCCCTGCGCTCGGACGTCGCCGATCTCCGCCACGTCCCCGTCGAGAGCCCGGGCGGCGGGTCGATCACGGCCGCGCTGTTCCTGCGCGAGTTCGTCGGGGACGTGCCCTGGGCGCACCTCGACGTCGCCGGTCCGGCGCGGGCGACGGCCGACCGGCACGAGGTCGTCGCCGGGGCCACCGGGTACGGCGCGAGGCTCCTGCTCGAGGCGATCGACCGGCTCTGACCGTCGCCGGCGTCAGCGGCGCACGGCGAGCAGGAGGCCGTCGCCGCTCGGGAGCAGCGCCGGCAGGACGCGCTCGTCCGAGCGCAGCGACCGGCCCACCTCGCGGACGATCGTCGTCACCTCGTCGCGCCGCGCCGGGTCGGCGACCCGGTCGTGCGACAGCGCGCCGTCGACCGCGAGCACGCCGCCCGGGCGGAGCAGGCGCAGGCCCTGCTCGACGTACTCGGGGTAGCTGTGCTTGTCGGCCCCCACGAGCACGAGGTCGTAGGCGCCGTCGGTGAGGCGGGGGAGGACCTCGCTCGCACGACCCGGGATGGTGCGGGTCCGCGCCGAGGGCACGCCCTCCTCCGCGAAGGCCTCCTTGGCGGCGCGCTGGTGCTCGACCTCGACGTCGATCGTCGTGAGCACGCCGTCCGCCGGCATGCCGCGCAGGAGCCAGAGCGACGCCACGCCGGTACCGGTGCCGATCTCGACCACCGCGCGGGCGGCCAGCGAGGCCGCGAGCACCTGGAGCACCGCCCCGACGCCGGGGAGGACCGTCGGGCAGCCGAGCTCGGCGGCGCGGTCGCGCGCACGCAGGAGGACCTCGTCCTCGGGGACGAACTCCTCGCTGTACACCCAGCTCGCCGCCTTGGCGCTGCGGTGGGTGCCGACGTCGCTGGTGATCGGTGCCTCCTGGTGGTCCGTCGTCCGCGCGTGCGGCCGGGACGGGACGTCCCCGGCGGGTGCGCTGCCTCGGATCGTACCCGCCCCCTCCCAGGGCGGCCCGCTCCCGCGCCGCGCGTGTGTGCACGGGCCGTGGACGTCGCGCGCACGTCCCGCGCGCGAGGGGGAACACCGGGAGGGTGCCGGACGTTCTTCTGGGACGATGGACGACGTGGACGACGCACGACCAGGGACGAGCACGCACGGGACGCAGGACGGGAGCGCGTGGGTGCCGCCGTCGTGGGACCAGATCGTCCGCGAGCACTCGGCACGCGTCTACCGGCTCGCGTACCGCCTCACCGGCAACCGGCACGACGCCGAGGACCTCACGCAGGAGACGTTCGTCCGGGTGTTCCGCTCGCTGTCGAGCTACACGCCCGGCACGTTCGAGGGCTGGCTGCACCGGATCACGACGAACCTCTTCCTCGACCAGGTGCGGCGCAAGCAGCGGATCCGCATGGAGGCCATGGGCGACGACGACGGCCAGTACCCGGCCCGCTCCGAGGCCCAGCCGGAGCGCGGCTTCGAGCACGCCAACCTCGACCACGACGTGCAGCGCGCGCTCGACGCGCTCTCGCCCGAGTACCGGGCCGCCGTCGTGCTGTGCGACATCGAGGGCCTGTCCTACGAGGAGATCGCCGTGACGCTCGGGATCAAGCTCGGCACGGTCCGCTCCCGCATCCACCGCGCACGGTCCCAGCTCCGCGCCGCCCTCCCGCACCGCGACCCCGCGGACCGCCCGGCGTCGGACGACGTGCCGACGCCCGTGGTCGCCCGGGGGGTGGCGTGACGCACCTCGGCTCCCGCCTCTCCGCGCTCGTCGACGGGCAGCTCACGCCCGCCGAGGCGGAGCGTGCGCTCGAGCACGTGGCGTGCTGCCCGCGGTGCGCCGCCGAGCTGTCGGCGGCGCGCGCCGCGCGCCGGGCGCTGAGCTCCGCCGGGCCGGTCGAGCCCGCTCCCGACCTCGCGGCCCGTCTGCTCGCGCTGTCCGCCCAGATCCCCTCGACCGACGGCGACCCGCTGCGCTCCGCGCCCGTCGCGGGCGACCCCTGGACGCAGCCCGTCCCCCTCCCGCGCGGCGCCTGGAGCGGCGAGGTGCGCCGGGGGGCGGTGCGCCGACGGGTCGTCGGGCTGGTCGTGGGCGGTGTCGGCGTGGCCGCGATCGGCCTCTTCGCGCTCGGGGAGAGCCCGGTCGTCACCCCCGACCTCCATCGCAGCGACCCCCTCAACGTGCTGGCGCAGGCCGCGCCCCGGGCCACCGGGGCGCTCGTGGTGGGCGGGGCGCGCGCCTCGGACCGGTCCGCCGGCGACGAGGCGTCCGACGGCGACGGCGCCGCGGCGTTGGCGGCGCTCGACGCCCAGGGCTGGACCTGCCCGACGGTGCTCCCGGCGGGCTTCAGCGTGGTCGACGTGCGGGACGACGCCGCGCGGGGCGTCGTCGAGATCGACCTCGAGGCGCCGGGCGGCGAGGCCGTCGTACGCGAGCAGTCGGGTCTCCTGGACACCGCCGCGCTCGCGGGCGGGGAGACCTGGGACGTCGACGGCCGCCGGGTGCACGTGCTGTCCGAGGCGCCGTGGCACGTCGTCTGGCAGTCCGGCGACACGGTGATCGACGTCGTCGCCGACACCGAGCAGGAGACGGTCGCCGCCCTCGTGGCGGCCTTCCCGGCCCGTGACTACGATGCCGGGGTCCCGGCGCGCATCTCCCGGGGCTGGACGACCATGACAGGAGCGCTCGGCACCTCATGACCGACCCCCAGACCGGCCCTCAGCCCGGCCGTCAGACCGGCACCGAGCACCCCGGGGCGCCCGACGCCGCACGGAACCCGTTCGCGCCGCCGTCCGCGTACCGCAGCGTGCCGCCCGTCCCGCCGTCCGCGCCGGTCGGCCCCGGTCCGGTCCCGCCCCCGCCGGGCGCGGCCGTCCCGCCCCCGAGCGGGCCCCCGCCGGTCCCTGCTCCGGACGTCGCGCAGCCCGTCGCGCAGGATCCCGCGGACCCGTGGCAGACCCTGCGCTCGTTCGGCGAGCCCGAGCCGCCGTCGGCGCCGACGCGACCCGGCGGCTCGGTGGACCCGACGCTCGTCGGTGTGCCGCGGGGTCCCGCGTCGCCGTCGCCGGGGCGCGGGCTGCGACCCGCCGTGGTGGCGGGCGTCACCGTGCTGGCGCTCGTCGCGGGAGCGCTCGGCGGCGTCGCGGCCGACCGGCTCCTCGGGCAGGACACGCCCGGGGCGTACTCGTCGGCCCTGCCGCCGGCGAGCGTCGAGCCGGGCGCCGACCGCCCTGCGGGCTCGGTGGCGGACATCGCGGCCACGGTGCTGCCGAGCGTCGTCTCGCTCCAGGTCCGCGGGTCCGACGGCGTCGCCACGGGGTCCGGCTTCGTCCTCCGCGAGGACGGGTACATCCTCACGAACAACCACGTGGTCGCGGGGGCCGCCGACGGCGGGGACGTCGTCGTGCTGTTCTCGGACGGGCACGAGAGCCCGGCCGAGCTGGTCGGCCGGACCGTCGACTACGACCTGGCCGTCGTGAAGGTCGACGACTCAGGCCTGACACCGCTCGCGCTCGGCGACTCCGACGCCGTCGTCGTCGGGGACCCCGTGGTCGCGGTCGGTGCTCCGCTCGGTCTCAACGGGACCGTCACCACGGGCATCATCAGCGCGCTCAACCGCCCGGTCCAGGCCGGTGCCGCGGCCGAGACGGCGTTCATCAACGCGATCCAGACCGACGCGGCGATCAACCCCGGCAACTCCGGGGGTCCGCTCGTCAACGGACGCGGCGAGGTCGTGGGCATCAACTCCGCCATCGCGCAGCCGCCGGGCAGCGCCTCGGCGACGGGGAGCATCGGTCTCGGCTTCGCCATCCCGTCCAACCAGGCGCGCCGGACCGCGGAGCAGCTCATCGCCGACGGCGTCGCGACCTACCCCGTGATCGGCGTGCTGCTCGACCAGCGGTACCAGGGCGAGGGCGTCCAGGTGTCGACCGACTCGCAGTCCGGGACGCCCGCGGTCACGCCCGACGGCCCGGCCGACGCCGCCGGGATCCGGCCCGGAGACGTGATCCTCTCGATCGACGGCCGGCCCGTCACCGAGTCGGACGAGCTCATCGTCGCGATCCGGGCGAAGGCCCCGGGAGACGCCGTGACGCTGCGGGTCCGCACGGGGGACCAGGAGCGCGACGTCCGCGTCGTCCTCGACGAGGCCACGAGCGAGTAGTCTGTCGGCGTGTTCGGGATCAACGGAGCCGAGTTCATCGTGCTCCTCGTCGTGGCGGTCGTCGTCATCGGTCCTGAGCGTCTGCCGCGCTACGCGGAACAGCTCGGGTCGTTCGTCCGCTCGGCCCGAGGGTACCTGCGGGACGCCAAGGCCCGCGTGGACGCCGAGATCGGGGACGAGATCGCGGACGTCGACTGGTCGAAGCTCGACCCCCGCCAGTACGACCCGCGCCGGATCGTGCGCGAGGCGCTCCTCGACGACGAGCCCGTGCGCGAGCGGGTTGCGCCGCCCCCGCCACCTGCCCCCTCGGCGGTGCCGCCGGGCAGCCCCGCACCGTTCGACGACGAGGCCACCTGAGGCCGGCGCCGACCGTCCGCGCGACGGGAGGCGATTCGTTCCGGCACGGCACCACCTGTCAGAATGGGGCAATGTCCATCGAGGCGACGCACACCGGTCCGGCACCGGTCCCGGAGACCGCGCAGGCGACCGGGAACCCGACCAGCACCCAGCCCCGGATCCTCTCCGGCATGCAGCCCACGGAGGACTCGCTGCAGCTCGGGAACTACATCGGCGCCCTGCGCCAGTGGGTCGCCCTCCAGGACTCCTACGACGCGCTGTATTGCGTCGTCGACCTCCACGCCCTGACGGTCAACCCCGACCCTGAGCGCCTGCGCGAGCGGACGCGTCGCACGGCGGCGCAGTACCTCGCCGGCGGCGTCGACCCGGAGCGGTCCGCGCTCTTCGTGCAGTCGCACGTGCCGCAGCACGCGGAGCTCTCCTGGGTCCTGTCCTGCCAGACGGGCTTCGGCGAGGCCGGCCGCATGACCCAGTTCAAGGACAAGTCCGCGAAGCAGGGCGCCGACGGCACGACCGTGGGGCTCTTCACCTACCCCGTCCTCATGGCGGCCGACATCCTGCTCTACGACGCCGCCCTCGTGCCGGTCGGGGAGGACCAGCGCCAGCACCTCGAGCTCACCCGTGACCTCGCCGAGCGGCTCAACGCCCGCTTCGGCGACGGGACGGCCGTCGTGCCGGAGGCACACATCGTCCGCTCGGTGGCCAAGATCTACGACCTCCAGGAACCGACGGCGAAGATGAGCAAGTCCTCGTCGAACGGCAAGGGCGTCATCTGGCTCCTCGACGACCCGAAGGTCGCCGCGAAGCGGATCCGGTCCGCCGCGACGGACTCGGACTCCGAGATCCGGTACGACCCGGTCGCCAAGCCCGGCGTGTCCAACCTCCTCACCATCTACTCCGCCCTCACCGGTCGCGACGTCGAGGCGATCGCCGCCGAGTACGACGGCCAGGGGTACGGACGGCTCAAGGTCGACCTCGCCGACGTCGTGGTCGACTTCCTCGTGCCGTTCCAGGAGCGGGCCAACACCTACCTCGCGGACCCCGCCGAGCTCGACGCGGTGCTCGCACGCGGTGCCCAGAAGGCGCGCGAGATCGCTGCCGGGACGCTCGCGCGCATCTACGACCGCGTCGGCCTCCTGCCCGTCGGGGGGCCGACCGCGTGAACCTCCCGGAGCGTGGGCCGGACCAGGTACGGATCGGCATCGCGATCGAGGTGCCCGAGCCCTTCGCGACGCAGCTCCAGGACGCGCGCGCACGGTTCGGCGACCCGCTCGCACGGTCGATCCCGCCGCACGTCACGCTCCTCGGGCCCACCGTGCTCGACCCGGCCGAGCTCGACGCGGCGCGCGCCCACCTCGCCGCCGTCGCCTCGACCGCGGCGCCGTTCCAGGTCCACCTGCGCGGCAGCGCGACGTTCCGGCCGATCTCGCCGGTCGTGTTCATCCAGGTGGTCGAGGGCATCGCCGAGTGCGAGCACCTCGAGAGCGCCATCCGCACCGGTCCGCTCGCCCAGGAGCTCCGGTTCAACTACCACCCGCACGTGACCGTCGCGCACGAGGTCCCGGACGCCGCGCTCGACGCCGCGTTCGAGGAGATGGCCACCTACGAGGCGCGGTTCGAGGTCGCCGGGTTCTCCCTCTACGAGCACGGCGACGACGGCGTGTGGCGCCCCGGACAGGTCTTCCCGCTCACCGCGGATGCCGGGACCGCGCCCTCCTCGTAGGGTTCGGGGCGTGACGCCGCCTCCCTCCGCCGCTCCCAGCGCCGTCCGGCGCACGAGGGAACGCGTGGAGGCGCTCGTCGAGTGGTGGAAGGACAGCCGTCCCGGGCGCGCGACCTACCGCTACCTGTACGCACGCGGTGCCCTGCTGTGCGGCGGCATCGCCTACTCGGCCCTGTTCTCCCTCTTCGCCGCGCTGACCATCGGCTACACCGTCTTCATGCAGGTCCTCGGCGGGAGCCAGGAGCTCATGGACGCCGTGTTCGGCGAGATCAACGAGCTCGTCCCCGGCCTCATCGCGGTCGACGGGGAGAAAGGCGTGATCGACCCGGACGACCTCCTCCTCCCGCCCGGCCTCAGCGTCACGAGCATCGTCGCCGGGGTCGTGCTGCTCTTCTCGGTCGTCTCCTTCATGTACCACCTGCGCGGCGCCGTCCGGACGATGTTCGGCGTCAGCGACATCGGGCAGAGCCCCGTCCTCGCGCGGGCACGCGCCCTCCTCGGCTTCTTCCTCCTGGCGCTGAGCATGCTCGTCTCCGCCGTCGCGAGCATCGCCGTCTCCTCGATCGGCTACCAGCTCCTGGAGGCGCTCGGGCTCTCCGGAGGGCCCGCGATCCTCGTCACCGGCGCCGGGCTCGTGGTGAGCATCCTGCTCGACGCGCTCGTCGTCGTCGTGGTGGTCACGCTGCTGGCCGGCGTCCACGTGCGCCGCCGCGACCTCCTCGTCGGGTCGCTCACCGCCGCCGTCGCGTTCGGCGTCCTGCGCTACCTCGGGTCGTCGTTCGTCGCGGGCAGCGCCAGCAGGAACGCGCTCCTCGCGTCGTTCGCCGTCCTCGTGACGCTCCTCATCCTCGTCAACTTCACCGCGCGCATCCTCCTCGCGGTGTGCGCCTGGATGGCGAACCCGCCCCGCCCGCCCGACCCGGAGCCCGACGGCCCCCGGCACGCCCGCGAGGGTCGCCCGGAGCTCCCGGTCGTCGACGGCACCCCCACGACCGACGCCCGGCACGCGCGCGTCGCCCGGCACGCGGCGTCCGCGGACGTCGGAGGCTCCGTCGTGGCCGTGTCGACGGAGGAGCGTCTCCGCGCCGGGCAAGGGTCCGGCCGACCCTGGAGCCCGATCGTCCGCGGCGTGCGCCGCGCTCGCCTCCCGCGCGGCGCGTAGCGGTCGGCGTCTGCGCCGGGTACGCGGTCAGGGTTTCGTGCCTGCGGGGTCGGGTCCGCGGTGGCGGGCGGTTCCTGGTCGAGATGCGAGTAGTGGCCCCTGCGGGCCTCGTTCTCGGGGCGATTTCTCGCTTCTCGTCAGCACGCGTGCGGCTCGTGGTGGCGCGTGGCGTCGTCGGCCGTGGGGCGGGCCGAGTGCGACGGGTCGACGTGTCGGCGGGTCAGGGACCTGGCCTGGGTCTGGAGGCTCGGGGGAGCGCTGACAGGTGCGGGCACGGCTCGACCACGCGGACCGCGAAGCCCGTGCGGACGACGCAGGGCGCCGACCGTGGCGGTCGGCGCCCTGCGTGCGGGACGTGCGAGGGATCAGAAGGCGCGCGTGATCATCGCGCGCTTGACCTCCTGGATCGCCTTCGTGACCTCGATGCCGCGGGGGCAGGCCTCGGTGCAGTTGAAGGTCGTGCGGCAGCGCCACACGCCCTCCTTGTCGTTGAGGATCTCGAGGCGCTGCGTGGCGCCCTCGTCGCGGCTGTCGAAGATGAACCGGTGCGCGTTGACGATCGCGGCGGGGCCGAAGTACTGGCCGTCGGTCCAGAACACCGGGCACGACGACGTGCACGCCGCGCACAGGATGCACTTGGTGGTGTCGTCGAAGCGCTCGCGCTGCTCCGCGGACTGGAGGCGCTCCTTGCTGGGCTCGTTCCCGGACGTGATGAGGAACGGCATGATCTCGCGGTAGGACGCGAAGAACGGCTCCATGTCCACGACGAGGTCCTTGACCACGGGCAGGCCCTTGATGGGCTCGACCGTGATGGGCTTGTCGGGGTTGACGTCCTTGAGCAGCGTCTTGCACGCGAGACGGTTGCGGCCGTTGATGCGCATCGCGTCGGACCCGCACACGCCGTGCGCGCACGAGCGGCGGAACGTGAGCGAGCCGTCGTGCTCCCACTTGATCTTGTGGAGCGCGTCGAGCACGCGGTCGGTGCCGTGCGCGAGGACGGTGAACTCGTCCCAGTACGCCTCCTCGCCGTGCTCCGACTCGGGGGAGTAGCGGCGGACGCGGAGCGTGACCTCGAACGAGGGGATCTCTCCGGCCTTGGCCTCGGCGGCCGGGCTCTCGAGTGTGGCAGTCATCAGTACTTCCGCTCCATGGGCTCGTACCGGGTCTGGGTGACGGGCTTGGAGCCCAGGGCGACCTTGTAGCCGTCGAACTCCTCGACGTGGTCGAAGTAGCCGGCGACGTGCCCGTCGGCGACGTCGCTGGCCGAGGTGGGACGGCGGTACGCCATCGTGTGCAGCATGTAGTTGGCGTCGTCGCGGTCGGGGTAGTCCTCGCGGTAGTGACCGCCGCGCGACTCCTTGCGGTTGATCGCCGCGACGACGGTGACCTCGGCGATGTCGAGGAGAAACCCGAGCTCGATGGCCTCGAGCAGATCCGTGTTGAACAGCCGACCCTTGTCCTGGACCGAGACGTTCTTGTACCGCTTCTGCAGGTCGCGGATGTCCGCGAGGGCCTGGTTGAGCGACTCGCCGGTGCGGAACACCTGGGCGTTGGCGTCCATGGTCTCCTGGAGCGCCTTGCGGACGTCGGCGACGCGCTCGCCGTCGGGACGGTTGCGCATCTCCTCGAGCTGCGCGATCACGGCCGCGGCGGGGTTCTCCGGGAGCTCGGTGTACGAGGCCGTCGCGGCGTACGCGGCGGCGGTGCGGCCCGCGCGCTTGCCGAAGACGTTGATGTCGAGCAGCGAGTTGGTCCCGAGGCGGTTCGAGCCGTGGACGCTCACGCACGCCACCTCGCCGGCGGCGTAGAGCCCCTTGACGACGTTGTGGCTGTCGCGCAGGACCTCGGCCTCGACGTTGGTCGGGATGCCGCCCATCGCGTAGTGCGCCGTCGGGTACACGGGCACGGGCTCGGTGTAGGGCTCGATGCCGAGGTACGTGCGGGCGAACTCGGTGATGTCGGGGAGCTTCGCGTCGATGTGCGCGGGCTCGAGGTGCGTGAGGTCGAGCAGGACGTAGTCCTTGTTCGGCCCGGCGCCGCGGCCCTCGCGGACCTCGTTCGCCATGGACCGGGCGACGATGTCGCGCGGCGCGAGGTCCTTGATGGTGGGGGCGTAGCGCTCCATGAAGCGTTCGCCGTCCGCGTTGCGCAGGATGCCGCCCTCGCCGCGGGCGGCCTCCGACAGGAGGATGCCGAGGCCAGCCAGGCCGGTCGGGTGGAACTGGAAGAACTCCATGTCCTCGAGCGGCAGGCCGCGACGGTACGCCAGCGCCATGCCGTCGCCCGTGAGCGTGTGCGCGTTGGACGTCGTCTTGAAGATCTTGCCCGCGCCACCGGTGGCGAAGATGATCGCCTTCGCCTGGAAGACGTGGATCTCGCCGGTCGCCAGGTCGTAGGCGACGACGCCGGTCGCGGTGACCGTCTCGCCGTCGGGGATCTCGCCCGTGGAGAGGTCGTGGTCGGTGATGAGGTCGAGCACGTAGAACTCGTTGAAGAACTCCACGTCCTGCTTGACGCACTGCTGGTAGAGCGTCTGGAGGATCATGTGGCCGGTGCGGTCCGCGGCGTAGCAGGAGCGGCGCACCGCGGCCTCGCCGTGGTTGCGGGTGTGCCCGCCGAACCGGCGCTGGTCGATGCGGCCCTCGGGCGTGCGGTTGAAGGGCAGGCCCATGCGCTCGAGGTCGAGGACCGCGTCGATGGCCTCCTTGGCCATGATCTCCGCGGCGTCCTGGTCGACGAGGTAGTCGCCGCCCTTGACCGTGTCGAACGTGTGCCACTCCCAGTTGTCCTCCTCCACGTTCGCGAGGGCGGCGCACATGCCGCCCTGCGCGGCGCCCGTGTGCGAGCGCGTGGGGTACAGCTTGGAGATGACGGCCGTGCGGACCTTGCCGGACGACTCCAGCGCCGCGCGCATCCCGGCGCCGCCTGCGCCGACGATGACGACGTCGTACTGATGGGTTTGCATCGGGGTCGATGCCTCCTGGGAGAGAGCCGGGTGGAGCGAGAAGACGGGGGCGAGCTGCGGGAGGTGCTCAGGCCGTGCAGAACGACGCGAGCAGCTCGGCCGGAGCGTTCGCGGGGCACGGGTCGAACGTGAAGATCACGAGCGTGCCGAGGACCGTGACGATCGTGAACGCGAGGTACAGCGCGAGCTTGAGGACGAGGCGAGTGCCGTCACGCTCGGCGTAGTCGTTGATGATCGTGCGCACGCCGTTGGTGCCGTGGAACATGGCCAGCCACAGCATGAGCAGGTCCCAGATCTGCCAGAACGGCGAGGCCCACTTGCCGGCGACGAAGCCGAAGTCGATCGCGTGCACGCCCTCGCCGACCATGAGGTTGACGAAGAGGTGACCGAAGATCAGCACGATCAGCACGACGCCGGAGGCGCGCATGAAGATCCAGCTGTACAGCTCGTAGTTGCTGCGCGTGGCCTTGCGGCGCTTGTACGGGTCGCGCGGGCTCGCGACCGCCGAGGCCGTGGTCGTGGTCGACATCAGTGCCCCCCTCCGAAGACGTTCATGAGGTGACGCGGCAGGAAGCCCGCCATCGTCACGACGAAGAGGCCGACGACGATCCAGAGCATGGTGCGCTGGTACCGCGGGCCCTTGGCCCAGAAGTCGATGAGGATGATGCGGATGCCGTTGAAGGCGTGGAAGACGATGGCCGCGACCAGTCCCGCCTCGCCCAGGCCCATGATCGGCGTCTGGTACGTCCCGATGACGGCGTTGTAGGCCTCGGGCGACACCCGGACGAGCGCCGTGTCGAGCACGTGGACGAGCAGGAAGAAGAAGATGAGCACGCCGGTCACGCGATGCGCGACCCACGACCACATGCCTTCACGGCCGCGGTAGAGCGTGCCAGCTGGTGCACTGGGCACTTTGGGGGCCTCCTGTGGCGAGATCAGGGGGGAGATGTCAGGTTCCGGCCCTGGCCCGGAACTCCCTCAGTCCGGACCGCGGGACCGTCGTCGGCATCGGTCTCTGGGCTTCCACCATAGTGACATCGGCGTCATGATGCGGACCGTCGGAGGCGGCGGAACGCCCCTGCGCGGGGGGTTTGTGACTGATCCCACAGCCCGCGGGGGAACTGTGCGGCTCACTATGCTGCCCTCATGGCCTCCTCGTCCGCCGGGCCGATCCCCGGCTTCCACGCCGTCGTCCCGGCAGGAGGCGCGGGCACGCGGCTGTGGCCGCTCTCGCGCGCCGGCTCGCCCAAGTTCCTCCTCGACCTCACCGGCTCGGGCCGCTCGCTCCTGCAGGCGACGGTGGACCGGCTCGTCCCGCTCGCGGGAGAGCAGGGCGTCGTGCTCGTCACGGGGGACCGGCACGTCGCCGCCGCACGCACCCAGCTCCCCGGCCTGCCGGCCGAGAACGTGCTCGCGGAGCCGTCGCCCCGGGACTCGATGGCGGCCATCGGCCTCGCCGCGGCGGTGCTCGAGGCGCGGCACGGCGACGTCGTCGTCGGCTCGTTCGCCGCGGACCAGGTGATCACGGGGCGCGACTCCTTCGAGTCGTCGGTGCGCGAGGCGGTGGAGGCGGCCCGCGCGGGCTACGTGGTGACGATCGGCATCGCGGCGTCGCGGCCGTCGACGGCGTTCGGGTACGTCCACAGCGGCGCGCCGCTCGGCGTCGCGGGGGCGCCGAGCGCGCAGCACGTGCGCGGCTTCACGGAGAAGCCGGACTCCGCGACCGCGCAGCGCTACCTCGCGTCCGGCGAGTACCGGTGGAACGCCGGCATGTTCATCGTCCGGTCGTCGGTCCTCCTGGGGCACCTCGCGGACCAGCGCCCGGAGCTGCACGACGGCCTGCGCGCGATCGCCGCGGCGTGGGACGGCCCCGACCGCGACCGCGTGCTCGCGGAGCGCTGGCCCGCGCTCGAGCGGATCGCGATCGACCACGCGGTCGCCGAGCCCGTCGCGGCCGTGGGCGGCGTGGCCGTCGTCCCCGGCACGTTCGGCTGGGACGACGTGGGGGACTTCAACTCGCTCGCCGCGCTGCTGCCCTCGGTCGACGGTGCCGGCTCGAAGGTCCTCGGTGACACGGGCCGGGTCGTCCGTCGCGAGAGCGCAGGGTCCGTGGTCGTGCCGGCGAGCGACCGGGTCGTCACGGTGCTGGGCCTCGACGACGTCGTGGTCGTCGACACCCCCGACGCGCTGCTCGTCACCACGCGTGCACGGGCCCAGCAGGTGAAGTCGATGGTCGACACGGTGCGCGAGCTCGGGATGGACGAGCTCCTGTGACCGCCGACGTGACCCTCGCCGCCCGCATCGCCGCCGCCGCGGCCCGCCACGTGGACGAGGTCGTGGCGATCCGCCGCGATCTCCACGCCCACCCGGAGGTCTCGCGCGCCGAGACGCGGACGACGGCGCTGCTCGCCGACCGGTTGCGCGCCGCGGGGCTCGAGCCGCGGCTCCTGCCGGGCACGGGCCTCGTGTGCGACGTCGGCCCGCAGCCCGGGGACGGGGCGGCCACGGGGTCGCCCGTCCCGGGACGCGTCGCCCTGCGGGCCGACATCGACGCGCTGCCGCTCCAGGACAGGTGCGACCTCCCGTGGGCCTCGACGGTCCCGGGCGTCGCCCACGCCTGCGGCCACGACGTGCACACCGCGGTGGTGCTGGGTGCCGGCCTGGTCCTCGCCGACCTCCACGCGCAGGGCGAGCTGCGCCGCGGCGTGCGGCTCGTCTTCCAGCCCGCGGAGGAGGTCCAGCCCGGCGGGTCGCTCGACGTCCTCGCCGCGGGCGCGATGGACGGCGTCGACGAGATCTACGCGGTGCACTGCGACCCCAAGGTCGACGTGGGCCGCATCGGGACGCGCATCGGTCCGATCACGTCGGCGTCCGACGAGGTCTCCGTGACCATCGCCTCGCCCGGGGGACACACGTCGCGCCCGCACCTCACGGGTGACGTCGTCTACGCGCTGGGTCAGGTCATCACGCAGGTCCCCGCGGTGCTGGGCCGGCGGCTGGACCCGCGCTCGGGCGTGAACCTCACGTGGGGCGCCGTGCACGCGGGGTCGGCGCACAACGCGATCCCGAGCACCGGGACGGTGCGCGGCACGCTGCGCTGCCTCGACGTGCGCGCGTGGGAGTTCGCGGGTCAGGTGCTGCACGACGCGGTCGAGCAGGTCGTCGCGCCGTACGAGGTCGAGGTGACCGTGCACCACACGCGCGGCGTGCCGCCGGTGGAGAACGACGAGCGCTGCACGGGTCTGCTCGAGGCGGCCGCGCGCGACGTCCTCGGCCCGGACTCCGTGCTCCTCACGGAGCAGTCGCTCGGCGGGGAGGACTTCGCCTGGTACCTCACGAAGGTCCCCGGCGCGATGGCCCGGCTCGGCACGCGGACGCCTGGCGGGCGCAGCTACGACATCCACCAGGGCGACCTGCAGGTCGACGAGCGCGCGGTGGACGCCGGGATGCGCCTGCTCGCCCGTGTCGCCGCCGGTCAGGACGGGTGAAGCGGTCCCGACTCGTGGACAGGGGTGTGTCACGCCTCAGACGCAAAGTGACGCTTGCATAACGAAGCAGCGGCGTTACCGACAAGTAACGTGCAAGACCCGTCGGGCTGATTAGTGTTCGGTCCTATAGAGGCCGACGGACCGGTCCTCCCGTGCAACGGCGCTCGGGAGGGCCCAGGGGTCCTTCCCTGCGCGGCCCTGCTACGAGAACGACAGGAGCTATCAGGTGAAGAGAGCGACTCAGGTCACCGCGCTCGCGGCGGTCGCCGCGCTCGCGCTGGCCGCGTGCGGCGCCGCGCCCGAGGACGACGAGACGACCGGCGGCGGCGAGAACACCGCGGGCGGCAACTCCGACTTCTCCGCGTGCATGGTGTCCGACGCCGGCGGGTTCGACGACCAGTCCTTCAACCAGTCGGGCTACGAGGGCCTCATGCAGGCCAAGGACGAGCTCGGCATCACGACCCACGAGGTCGAGTCGCAGGCGGACACGGACTACGCGCCCAACATCGACAGCCTGGTGCAGCAGGGCTGCAACCTCATCATCGGCGTCGGCTTCCTCCTCGAGGACCCGATCCAGACCGCCGCCGAGGCCAACCCCGACACGCACTTCGCGCTGATCGACTCCTCGTTCTCCGACGCGGACTTCAACCCCGTCGAGATCGACAACGCCAAGCCGATCCTCTTCAACACCGCCGAGGCCGCGTTCCTCGCCGGGTACCTCGCGGCGGGCATGACGGAGTCCGGCACGGTCGCCACGTTCGGCGGCATCCAGATCCCGTCGGTCGCGATCTTCATGGACGGCTACGTCGACGGCGTCGCGAAGTACAACGCGGACAACGGCACCGACGTCAAGGTCCTCGGCTGGGACAAGGCGGCCCAGACGGGCACGTTCACCGGCGACTTCGACAACCAGGCCAACGGCCAGAACGTCACGCAGGGCTTCATCGACCAGGGTGCGGACATCATCATGCCCGTCGCCGGTCCGGTGGGCCTGGGCGCGGCGGCCGCGGCCGAGGGCGCGGGCGCCAAGATCATCTGGGTCGACTCGGACGGCTTCCTCACGACGGACTACGGGAGCCTCATCCTCACGTCGGTCATGAAGCAGATCGGCCCGGCCGTGTTCGACACGGTGAAGGAGTCGGCGGACGGCAACTTCACCAACGAGCCGTACGTCGGCACGCTGGAGAACGAGGGCGTCGGCCTCGCGCCGTTCCACGACTTCGAGGACGCCGTCCCGGCGGAGCTCCAGGACCAGCTCGCGCAGTACCAGGAGCAGATCATCGCGGGCGACCTCGTCATCGAGTCGCCGAACGCGCCGTGACGCGACGCTGAACCCGCCGACCGCCTCCGGGCGGTCGGCACCGGTGGCCCGGGCACCGCGCCCGGGCCACCGTCATGACGACGACGGGGTCGTCGGTACCTGCGACGACGCCCACGGTGCCCACGACGCGACGCGCTCGGGCGAGTGCGGTTCGATGGAGTACCGCGACGTGCGCGGGGTCGGCACCGCGAAGAACGCTGCGAAGCACGAGGAGAGGCAGACCGGTGAAGCTGGAGCTGCGCGGGATCACGAAGGTCTTCGGGTCCCTGGTCGCCAACGACCACATCGACCTGGTCATCGAGCCCGGCGAGATCCATGCCCTGCTCGGGGAGAACGGTGCGGGCAAGAGCACGCTCATGAACGTGCTCTACGGGCTGTACGACCCGGACGACGGGCAGATCCTCGTCGACGACGTCCCGGTCCAGTTCACCGGACCCGGCGACGCGATGGCCGCCGGCATCGGCATGGTGCACCAGCACTTCATGCTCGTGCCGGTCTTCTCCGTCGCGGAGAACGTCGCGCTCGGCCACGAGCCCGTCAAGGGCGCCGGCCTCATCGACGCGCGCCGCGCGCGCCGTCTGGTCCAGGAGATCTCCGACCGCTTCGGGTTCGAGGTCAACCCGGACGCGATGGTCGAGGACATCCCGGTCGGCGTGCAGCAGCGCGTCGAGATCATCAAGGCGCTCTCGCGCGACGCGCGTGTGCTCATCCTCGACGAGCCGACGGCCGTGCTCACCCCGCAGGAGACGGACGAGCTCATCGCGATCATGCGCCAGCTCAAGGCGGCGGGGACGTCGATCGTGTTCATCACGCACAAGCTGCGCGAGGTGCGTGCGGTCGCGGACCGCATCACCGTCATCCGCCGCGGCAAGGTCGTGGGCACGGCCGACCCCGGCGCGAGCGAGACCGAGCTCGCGTCCCTCATGGTCGGCCGCTCCGTCTCCCTCGGGGTCGACAAGGCGCCCGCGGCGGCGGGTGACGCCACGTTCCGCGTGGACGACCTCACGGTCATGGACGACGCGGGGACCGCGGTGGTCGATCGGGTGAGCCTGGACGTCGCGCGCGGCGAGATCCTCGTGGTCGCGGGGGTCCAGGGCAACGGGCAGACCGAGCTCACCGAGACGATCGTGGGCCTGCGCAAGCCGGTCGCGGGCTCGATCCGCCTCGACGACAGGGAGCTCGTGGGCCGCAGCGTCTCCCAGGTGCTCGAGGCGGGCGTGGGCTACGTGCCCGAGGACCGCAGCACCGACGGGATCATCGGGACGTTCTCCGTCGAGGAGAACCTCGTCCTGGACCTCGTGACGTCGCCGCCGTACTCGCGGGGCGGGGCGCTCGCCCGCGGGACCATCCGCGACAACGCGGAGCAGCGCATCGTCGAGTTCGACGTGCGCACGCAGTCCGTCGAGACGCCCGCCGGGACGCTCTCGGGCGGCAACCAGCAGAAGGTCGTCCTGGCGCGCGAGATGTCCCGCCCCCTGCGCCTGCTCATCGCGTCGCAGCCGACGCGCGGGCTCGACGTGGGCTCGATCGAGTTCGTCCACCAGCGCATCGTCTCGGAGCGCGACAACGGGACGCCCGTGATCATCGTGTCGACCGAGCTCGACGAGGTGCTCGCGCTCGCCGACCGGATCGCCGTCATGTACCGCGGTCGCGTCGTCGGGGTCGTCCCCGGCGACACGGACCGCGACGTCCTCGGCCTCATGATGGCCGGGGTCCCGCTCGAGGAGGCCGTCGTGCAGGCCGCCGAGCACCACACGACCCTCGGCGAGGCGGACGCCCTCGCCGAGGACGCGCCGTCGGACGTCGCGCAGGCCGCGGACGCCGCCCGCGAGGAGGAGATCCAGTGACCCAGCAGGCAACGCCCGACGACGCGGCGGCGCTCCCGCCGACGCCGGCGCCTCCCAGCGACACCCCGACGGCGGAGACGCCCGCGGGCCAGAACGTCCTGCGCGAGATGCTCGAGAGCAGCTGGCTGGTCTCGCTGCTCGCGATCGTGGCCGCGCTGGTCCTCGGTGGCGTCCTCATCGCGGCGGCCGACCCGGCGGTCCAGGAGGCGGCGACCTACTTCTTCGCCCGCCCCTCGGACTTCTTCGCCGCGGTGTGGAACGCCGTGTTCGGCGCGTACAGCGCCCTGTTCCAGGGCGCCGTCATCAACTTCCAGGCACCCGACCTCGCCCGCGCGCTGCGGCCCCTCACCGAGACCATGACCGTGGCGACGCCGCTCATCCTCGCGGGCCTCGGCCTCGGCATCGGCTTCCGCGCGGGCCTGTTCAACATCGGTGCCCAGGGGCAGATCATCCTCGGCGGCATCTTCGCCGGCTTCATCGGCTTCACGTTCGCGCTGCCCCCGGGTCTGCACCTCTTGCTCGCCGTGCTCGGGGCGGCGCTCGGCGGGGCGATCTGGGCGAGCATCGCCGGCGTGCTCAAGGCCCGCACCGGGGCGCACGAGGTGATCGTCACGATCATGCTCAACAACATCGCGATCTACCTCGTCGCGTACCTGCTCACCACCCCGGCGTTCCAGCGCCCGGGGAGCAGCAACCCGATCAGCCCGCCGATCCCCGGCACCGCGACGTTCCCGCTGCTGCTCGGCGAGGGCTTCCGCCTCCACCTGGGTTTCGTCCTCGCGCTCCTCATGGCCGTGGGCGTCTGGTGGCTCATGGAGCGCTCGACGCTCGGCTTCCGCTTCCGCGCGGTCGGCGAGAACCCCCACGCCGCGCGCACCGCGGGCATGTCCGTGCCGTGGACGACCGTCTGGGTCATGGCCATCGCGGGCGCGCTCGCCGGCCTCGCGGGCAGCGCCCAGGTGCTCGGCACGGAGAAGGTGCTCACCGCGGGCGTCGCGGCGAGCTTCGGCTTCGACGCGATCACGGTCGCCCTGCTCGGCCGGTCCCGCCCGCTCGGCACGGTCCTCGCGGGTCTCCTCTTCGGTGCGCTGCGCGCGGGCGGCTTCGCGATGCAGGCGCGGACCGGGACGCCGATCGACATCGTGCTCGTCGTCCAGTCCCTCATCGTGCTCTTCATCGCCGCCCCGCCGCTCGTGCGGGCGATCTTCCGCCTGCCGACGCCGGGCGGCCCGACGCGGGCCGAGCGCCACGCCGCGAGGCAGCGCGCGAAGGCGGCCACGACCACCACGACGACGCAGGAGGCCGGAGCATGAGCACCGCGACCACCACCCCGGCGCCGGCCGCCGCGCCGGAGCGCGCGGCCAAGCCGCTGCCGCCCATCAGCTGGAAGGCTCCGATCGCCTACGCGGTCATCGGCCTGCTGTCGCTGGTCTTCTTCGCGCTGCTGCCCGCCGGTGGGCACCAGACGACGTTCCGCCTCTCCACGGCGAACGACTTCTTCCAGATCGAGCCGGTCACGGTGAGCTCGACCGGGGCGGCGCTGTTCCTGTCGATCCTCGCGCTCCTCCTGGCGGGCCTGTCGTTCTGGGCCGCGCGCGACCGCCGCAAGGTCGGCATCTGGCTGCCGATCGTGTTCGGCGTCGCCGTCGTCTTCGCGTTCCTGTGCTGGGCCGGCGCGGGCAAGTCCGCGATCCCGCTCACGGGCCTGCTCCAGGGCTCGCTGTTCCTCGCGGTCCCCCTCGTGTTCGGCGCGCTCTCGGGCGTGCTGTGCGAGCGCGTCGGCATCATCAACATCGCGATCGAGGGGCAGCTCCTCGCCGGGGCGTTCCTGGCCGCGGTCGTCGCCTCGCTCACGTCCTCCGCGTACGCGGGCCTCATCGCGGCACCGATCGCGGGCGCCCTCGTGGGCGTGCTGCTCGTGATCTTCTCGGTGAAGTACTGGGTGAACCAGATCATCGTCGGCGTCGTGCTCAACGTGCTCGTGGTCGGCGTGACGAGCTACCTGTACTCGACGGTCCTCACCGAGGACTCGGCGACGTGGAACTCGCGCCACCCGCTGCCGGTCATCGAGATCCCGGTGCTGTCGCAGATCCCGGTCGTGGGCCCGGTGCTCTTCCGCCAGACCCTGCTCGTCTACATCATGTACGTCGTCGTGATCCTGCTCCAGATCTTCCTCTTCCGGAGCCGGTGGGGCCTGCGCCTGCGCGCCGTCGGCGAGCACCCCAAGGCCGCCGACACCGTGGGCATCAAGGTCAACGCGACCCGCGTGCGCAACACGATCCTCGGCGGAGCGGTCGCCGGCCTCGGCGGCGCGTTCTTCACGGTCGCGGCAGGTCTTGCGTTCGGCAAGGAGATGACGGGCGGCAAGGGCTTCATCGCCCTCGCGGCCATGATCCTCGGGCGGTGGAACCCGGTCGGCGCGCTCGTCGCGGCGCTCCTGTTCGGGTTCTCGGACAACCTCCAGACGGTGCTCGGCATCGTGGGCACGCCGATCCCCAGCCAGATCATGCTCATGACGCCCTACGTCGTGACGATCTTCGCCGTCGCCGGTCTCGTCGGGCGCGTGCGCCCGCCGGCCGCCGAGGGCATCCCCTACGTGAAGTGAGGTCACGGTGCCGATGACAGACCTGCCGCACGTGCACCACTCCGTGCCCCGGCCGGGTGAGGGGACGGACCAGGGCGGGACCGGCGTCGGGCCGGACGTCGACTGGGACGCGCTGCGTGACGCCGCGCGCGGGATCATGACTCGCGCGTACGCCCCCTACTCCGGCTTCCCGGTGGGCGCCGCCGCGCTCGTGGACGACGGGCGCGTCGTCGTCGGGTGCAACGTCGAGAACGCCGCGTACGGCGTGACGCTGTGCGCCGAGTGCTCGCTCGTGAGCTCGCTCGTCGGGACGGGCGGAGGCCGCCTCGTGGCGTTCGCGTGCGTGGACCGGCACGGGGCGACGCTCATGCCGTGCGGGCGCTGCCGGCAGCTCCTGTGGGAGCACGGGGGGCCCGACCTGCTGGTCGACACCGTGCGTGGTATCAAGACGATGAGGGACGTGCTGCCCGACGCCTTCGGGCCCGAGGATCTGGAGGAGCGGTCGTGACCAGCGACGACGTGACCCCGCAGGGTGGCGGGACCGAGGACCAGGACGCGACGGCGGAGGCGCTCGTCGGGGCCGGGGCCGGGGGCGAGGACGCGGGCGCAGACGGCGAGGGGCCGGCTCCCGAGCCGTTCGACGCCGTCGACGTCATCCGGACCAAGCGCGACGGCGCGCGGCTCGACGCCGCGCAGATCGACTGGGTGATCGACGCCTACACGCGCGGCGTCGTCGCCGAGGAGCAGATGGCCGCTCTCGCGATGGCGATCTACCTCAACGGCATGGACCGGACCGAGATCGGCCGCTGGACGCAGGCGATGATCGCCTCGGGCGAGCGGATGGACTTCTCGGGGCTCTCGCGCCCGACGGCGGACAAGCACTCGACCGGGGGCGTGGGGGACAAGATCACGCTGCCGCTCGCACCGCTCGTCGCGGTGTACGGCGTCGCGGTGCCGCAGCTCTCCGGTCGCGGCCTCGGGCACACGGGCGGCACGCTCGACAAGCTCGAGGCGATCCCGGGGTGGCGCGCGGCGCTCACCAACGAGCAGATGATGAACGCGCTCGAGCACGTCGGCGCGGTGATCTGCCAGGCGGGCTCCGGTCTCGCGCCCGCGGACCGTCTCCTGTACGCGCTCCGCGACGTCACGGGGACGGTCGAGTCCATCCCGCTCATCGCGAGCTCGATCATGAGCAAGAAGATCGCGGAGGGCACGGGCGCGCTCGTCCTCGACGTCAAGGTCGGCTCCGGCGCGTTCATGAAGGAGCTCGACTCGGCGCGCGAGCTCGCCCGGACCATGGTCGACCTCGGGACCGACGCCGGCGTCCGCACGGTCGCGCTGCTCACGGACATGTCGACGCCGCTCGGCCTCACCGCGGGCAACGCGCTGGAGGTGCGCGAGTCCGTCGAGGTGATGCAGGGCGCCGGACCCCAGGACGTCGTCGACCTCACGGTCGCGCTCGCGCTGGAGATGCTCGCCGGGGCGGGCCGGCCGCAGGACGAGGACGACGTGCGGCACGCGCTCGTGGGCGGTCGCGCGCTCGACAAGTGGCGCGAGATGATCGCCGAGCAGGGCGGCGACTCGCGGGCCCCGCTGCCGGTCGCGCGCGAGCGCGAGCACGTCGTCGCCGACCGCGACGGCGTGCTCGAACGGCTCGACGCGTACGCCGTCGGGGTCGCCGCGTGGCGGCTGGGCGCGGGCCGTGCGCGCAAGGAGGACCCGGTGCAGGCGGGCGCGGGCGTCGAGCTGTTCGCCAAGCCCGGCGACCCGGTGCGCAAGGGTCAGCACCTCATGACGCTGCACACCGACACCCCGGAGCGCTTCGAGCGGGCCGTTCAGGCGCTCGAGGGGGCGTGGGGGATCGCGGACCCGGGGACCGTCGTCGAGCGCCGGCCCGTCGTCCTGGACCGCGTCGACTGAGCGTGGCACCCGACGAGCCGAGCGCCGACGAGCCGGCGGACACGCGTCGGCCGCGCTCCGTCTACGGGGTCGGGTCCGAGCCCGACGCGCGGTTCAGCCTCGCCAACGAGCGGACGGCGCTCGCGTGGGTGCGCACGGGCCTCGGCCTGGTCGCGGGCGGCGTCGCGCTGACGTCCTTCGCGACGTTCGCCGACATGCCGGGCGTCCTCGACGTCGTCGCCGGCGTCGCGTGCCTCGTGGGTGCCGGGTTCGCGGGCTACGCGCTCGTCTCCTGGCGCCGCAACGAGCGCGCGCTGCGCCTGCGTCGGCGGCTGCCCGCCCCGAGCGGGCTGCCCGTGCTCGTGGTGGGGGTCGTGGTCCTCGCGCTGCTGCTCGCGGGCTACGCCGTGGGTTCGGCGAGCGGGCCGTGAGCACGCCGCCGGGGGAGGTGCCCTCGCCGCCGGTCCGGGACGAGGGGATGCAGCCGGAGCGCACGGCGCTCGCGTGGCAGCGGACGGTGCTCGGCGTGGTCGTGGGAGCGCTGCTGCTCGCGGGCGCGGGGCTCCGCTCCGGGTCGACGGTCACGGTGTGCGCGGCGGTCGCCGTCGGCGTGCTGGCGCTCGTGCCCGCCGTCCTGCGGCCCCCGACCGGCGGGCTGCCCGGCCACGGGCGGCTGTACTCGTGGTCCTTCTTGGTGCGCGTCGCGAGCCTCGTCGTCGTGCTGGCCGTCGTGGGTGCCGCCTGGGCGCTCGGCCGGGCGCTGGGAGCGGCATGACCCTCCGGGGTGCGCTCGGCGCGCTGCGGGTCACGGACCTCGCGCGGCTCGTTCCCGCGCGGGCGGTGCCGCAACCACCGCCCGGCGGCGTCTACCGGCCCGACGGCGGGACGGACCGTGCGCTCGACCGCGCCCGGCGCGCGGGCCACCCCGAGCACCGGGTGCGCGCGCTCGCCGGCACGCTCGGTGCGCTCGACCCGAGGACGCGGCGCGCCGTCGTCGACCCGTTGGGCCGCGCCGACCCCGGGCCGAGCGGTCCACGCGACCGCCGGTCCCGGCCGCTCGAGCTCGGCGGGGAGCCGGCGCGCCAGACCGACGCGACGACGTGCGGCTCGGCCGTGCTCGGGCTGCTCGCCGCGGCGGGCGACCCGGTGCTCGCGCTGTGGCTCGTCACGGGGCTGCGCCCGGGTGACGACGGCGGGCCGGGCGGCCGGCCCCGTGCGGGAGGCGCGTCGCGGTTCGGGGAGCTGCAGCGGGTACTGAAGCGCCGGACCAACCGCGCCGCTCTCGGCCCCCTGCCGTGGCCAGCGTCCCTCGGGACGCCGCCGTGGGGCGCCGCGCGGACCGCGCGGCACGCGGACGTGCGGTACGTCGAGCGCGTCGTCGCGGGAGACCCCGACGACGACCCCGTGGTCCGGGCCGCCCTCGCCGCGGCGGCGCGCGGCGTCCCCGTCCCGCTCTTCACCGGGGGCGACCTCGCCCTCGGCGTCGCGACCGCCGTGCCGCGCCACGTCGTGCTGCTCACCGACGCCGACGACGGCACCGACGCCGACGCGCGGGCGCGGCGGTGCCGGGTCTACGAGCCGTCGTCGGGCACCGTGCACGACCTCGACGCGGCCGCCCTGCTCGACGGCGCGCGGTCGCCCGAGGTGCGTCGTGCCCTCGGGGGCTGGCCGCACCTCTGCTGGGCGCTCCTGCCCGCCGTCGGCCGGGCTGGCGAGGCCCCGCACCCGGCGAGAGGATGAAGACGGCCGCCACGGCCGTGGCGCGCCGAGTCGTCAGGTGAGGAGTCGCGATGAGCACCGTGCCCGGGAACGACGCGTGGCGGGACGCCGGCCTGGTCGAGCAGGACGAGGAGGTCGTGAGCCTGGTCGAGGAGTCGGAGGACGACGGCCCGGGCGTCGACGACGCCGAGCACGAGAGCGACGAGTACCGTCCGCGCACCGCGCGACCCGACCTCGAGGGGGAGGCGAACGAGGCCGACGTCGTCGAGCAGGCGTCCGCCGTGCCGGGCGAGGAGGACGACTACGCCTGACCGGGCCGGGGCGCCCGGCCGTTCGGCGCGAGCGGGGGCGTACCGGCCGGTACCGTGAGCGCATGACCACCGAGAACGCCCCCCTGACGGTCGACGTCATCCGCTCGCTGCCCAAGGTCGTGCTCCACGACCACCTCGACGGGGGGCTGCGCCCCGCCACGATCCTCGAGCTCGCCGCCGACGTCGGGCACCAGCTCCCCGCGGGCGACGCCGAGTCTCTCGGCGCGTGGTTCGCCGAGTCGGCCGACTCGGGCTCCCTCGTGCGCTACCTCGAGACGTTCGACCACACGATCGCCGTGATGCAGACGCGCGACGCGCTCGCGCGGGTGGCGCGTGAGGCGGTGCTCGACCTCGCCCGCGACGGCGTCGTGTACGCCGAGCAGCGGTGGGCGCCCGAGCAGCACCTCCAGCGTGGGCTGACCCTCCAGGAGACGGTGGACGCCGTGCAGTCCGGCATCGAGCAGGGCGTCGCCGAGGCCGCCGCGGAGGGCCGGACGATCCGCGTCGGGCAGCTCGTCACCGCGATGCGCCACGCCGACCGGTGGCAGGAGATCGCCGAGCTCGCCGTCGCGAACCGCGCGAACGGCGTCGTCGGGTTCGACATCGCGGGTGCCGAGGACGGCTTCCCGCCGTCGCGCCACCCCGAGATCTGGCGCTACCTCGCCGACCAGAACTTCCCCGTCACCATCCACGCGGGCGAGGCCGCCGGTCCGGCGTCGATCGCCGAGGCCGTGCACCTCGGGCAGGCGAGCCGCATCGGTCACGGCGTGCGCATCGTCGAGGACATCACGTTCGACCCGGAGTTCCCGCACAGCACCGAGGGCGAGCCGGGTACGGCCGCGCTCGGCCTGCTCGCGCACTGGGTGCGCGACCACCAGATCCCGCTCGAGCTGTGCCCGTCGTCCAACGTGCAGACCGGGGCGGCGACGTCGGTCGCGGACCACCCGATCACCCGGCTCAAGGAGCTCGACTTCGCCGTCACGCTCAACACCGACAACCGGCTCATGTCGCGCACGACGATGACGCAGGAGATGGCGCTCCTCGTCGAGCACGCCGGGTGGACGATCGACGACCTCGCCGACGTCACGATGACCGCCGCGTGGAGCGCGTTCGTCCACCACGACGAGCGCCGCGCACTCGTCGACGACGTGATCCTGCCGGGCTACCAGGAGGTCCAGGGCGCGCAGCTCTGAGCAGACCTGCCGACCCGCCCGGGTCGCCGAAACATGACGGTGGTGCCGTGATCGACGCGATCACGGCACC